>NZ_JBJHAF010000011.1:0-164466 GCF_054050855.1 Blastococcus sp. SYSU DS0539
CCCCCCCCCCCCACCCCCCCCCCCCCCCCCCCCCCCCCCCCCCCCCCCCCCCCCCCCCCCCCCCCCCCCCCCCCCCCCCCCCCCCCCCCCCCCCCCCCCCCCCCCCCCCCCCCCCCCCCCCCCACCCCCCCCACCCCCCCCCCCCCCCCCCCCCCCCCCCCCCCCCCCCCCCCCCCCCCCCCCCCCCCCCCCCCCCCCCCCCCCCCCCCCCCCGCGTCCACGGATCGGTCCCACGGCGGGCCCGGGCGCACGCGCCCGGGCCCGCCGTCGTGGTCCCGGGCGGCGAGCCGGCGCGGGGCCGGGCACCGCCGGCGCGGGATGGTGCGGGATCATGCCCGTGCCGGTTCGGGCGGCCCGCGGCCGCACCACGCTCCCGGTAGGACCCGGCGGCGACGGAACGACCCCGTCCCCGCCGGTGCAGACGAGTGGACGTGCGCCGTTACCCGCGGCCGCACCGCGAGAGAGAGGCCCCCATGGCCGCAGCAGGATCGGCCGGCGGAACCCCGCCGGCCGGCGACGGGCCGGGCTCCGGCGCCCCCTACGCCGTGGAGCTGCGCGGCATCACCAAGCGCTTCCCCGGCGTGGTGGCCAACCGCGACATCGAGCTGCGGGTCCGCCGCGGTGAGGTGCACGCCATCGTGGGGGAGAACGGCGCCGGCAAGTCGACGCTGATGAAGACCCTCTACGGGATGCACCGGCCCGACGAGGGCACGATCCTGCTCGACGGCCGCGAGACCTCGCTGCGTAGCCCGTCCGACGCGATCGCCGCGGGCATCGGCATGGTGCACCAGCACTTCATGCTGGCCGACAACTTCACCGTCCTGGAGAACATCGTCCTGGGCAGCGAGCCCACCAGGGGTGGCCGGCTGGACCGGGCCGAGGCGCGGCGCCGCATCGGCGACATCTCCGACCGGTACGCCCTCGACCTGGACCCCGACGTGCTGGTCGAGGACCTCGGGGTCGGCGACCGGCAGCGGGTCGAGATCGCGAAGGTCCTCTACCGCGGCGCGACGACGCTCATCCTCGACGAGCCCACCGCCGTTCTGGTGCCGCAGGAGGTCGACGAGCTCTTCGGCAACCTCGGCGAGCTCAAGCGCGAGGGCCTGACCGTCATCTTCATCTCGCACAAGCTCGACGAGGTCCGCAAGGTCGCCGACTCGATCACCGTCATCCGCCGCGGCACCACGGTCGGCACCGCGGACCCGAGGACCACCACCGCCCACCAGCTGGCCGAGCTCATGGTCGGCTCCGAGCTGCCCGCCCCGCCCGCGCGGGCCTCCACCGTGCGGGAGACCCCGGTGCTGCAGCTCCGGGACGTCACCGTCACCACGCCGGGGGCCCGCCGGCCCGCGGTCGACGACCTCACGCTGACCGTCCACGAGGGCGAGGTCGTCGGCATCGCCGGCGTCGAGGGCAACGGCCAGGCGGAGCTCGTCGACGCCGTCATGGGCCTGCGCGCGCTCGCCGGCGGCACCGTCGTCCTCGCCGGCGACGACGTCACGGGCTGGAGCACCCGGGCCCGGCGCGAGGCCGGCGTGGGCTTCATCCCCGAGGACCGGCACCGCCAGGGCATGCTGCTCGACGCCCCGCTGTGGGAGAACCGCATCCTCGGCCACCAGACCCGGCCGCCGGCGGTCAAGGGGCCCTTCATCGACCGCAAGGGCGCCCGCTCGGACACCCAGCGGATCATGCGCGACTACGACGTCCGGGCCCCGGGCCCCGACACGCTGGCCGTCGCCCTGTCCGGCGGCAACCAGCAGAAGCTGATCATCGGGCGGGAGATGAGCTCCGCCCCCCGGCTGCTGGTCGCCGCGCACCCCACCCGGGGTGTCGACGTCGGCGCGCAGTCCTCGATCTGGGAGCTGCTCAAGGACGCCCGCGCGGAGGGGATGGGGATCCTGTTGATCTCGGCCGACCTGGACGAGCTGATCGGGCTGTCCGACACGCTGCACGTCATGCTGCGCGGCCGGCTGGTCGCCACCCTGGACCCGACGTCGGTGACGCCGGAGCAGCTGGGCGGGCACATGACCGGGGCGGCCACCGACGGCTCGGCGGGTGCCGCGTGACCGCCCTCCGCCGGATCGGCGCGTCGCTGTTCGCGCCGGGCCTCGCCGTCGTCGTCGCGATCGTCATCACGACGGTGGTCATCCTCGCCATCGGGCAGGACCCGGGCACCGCCCTGCAGGTGCTCTTCGACTTCGGCGACAGCCCCTCGCAGCAGACGCAGTCCATCGTGGTGATCCTCAACCGGGCGGTGCCGCTGTTCCTCGCGGGGCTGGCCGTCTCGGTCGCCTTCCGCATGGGGCTGTTCAACATCGGCGTCGAGGGCCAGTACCGCATGGCGACGGTCGTCGCCGCCGGGGCCGGCGCCGCCGTGGTGCTCCCGGCGCCCCTGCACCTGCTGCTGATCATGGTCGTCGCCATGGCGGTCGGTGCCTTCTGGGCCGGCATCGTCGCCGTCCTGAAGGTGACGCGGGGCGTGAGCGAGGTGATCAGCTCGATCATGCTCAACTTCATCGCCCTGGGCACCGCCTCCTACCTGCTCACCGGGCCGCTCCGGGGCAGCGAGGCGGGCGCGGCGATCATCACCACCGAGGACATCCCGGAGTCCGGCCGCTTCCCGGCGCTGAACGGCGTGTTCGACGCCGTCGGGCTGGCCCAGCCGCGCTCCTCGCTGTACGGCTTCCTGCTGGTGGCGGTCGTGGTGGGCATCGTCATCTCGGTGGTCGTCAGGCACACCCGGTTCGGCTTCGACCTGCGCGCCACCGGGCTGTCGCCGTCGGCGGCCACGGCCAGCGGGATCGACGCCAAGGCCATGGTCATCAAGACGATGCTCATCTCCGGCGCGGTCGCGGGCCTGATCGGCCTGCCCGACCTGCTGGGGCGTACCTACCACTTCGGCACCGAGTTCACCGCGGGCCTGGGCTTCCTGGGCATCGCCGTCGCGCTGCTGGGCCGCAACAGCCCGCTGGGCATCGCGTTCGCCGCGCTGCTGTTCGCCTTCCTCGACCGGGCGGCGGTGCCGCTGCAGTTCGCCGACATCCCCGCCTCGGTCGTCACGATCATCCAGGGCACGATCGTGCTGTCGGTGGTCATCGCCAACGAGGTCGCCCGCCAGCTCACCCGCCGGCGGGCCGGGCGGGACAGCGGCCAGGGCGACACCGGTACCGCCGACGGCGGCACCTCCGCCGGGCCCGAGGGCCCGGTCGGCACCCGCATCACCGACGACCGCCAGGAGGCGGGCAGATGAGCACCGCGACCTCCGCACCGGCCACCACGCCCAGCCGCGGCCCGCTCACCGAGCTCTTCTTCGGTGGCGGCCGGGCCCGGCGCTTCGCCTGGCTGTTCATCGGCCTGATGCTGCTGATGTCGGTCGTCCGGATCATCTCCGGCCAGCAGGCGCTCACGTCCTCGTCGACCTTCGCCGCGGCGCTGCTGCTGGCCGTGCCGATCGGCCTGGCCGCGCTCGGTGGCCTGTTCGCCGAGCGCGCGGGCGTGGTCAACATCGGCCTCGAGGGCATGATGATCCTGGGCACCTGGGGCGCCGGCTGGGCCGGCTACCAGTGGGGCTGGGTGGCCGCGATCATCGGCGGCGCCGTCTTCGGCGCGGTGGGCGGGCTGCTGCACGCGGTCGCGACCGTGACGTTCGGCGTGGACCACGTCGTCTCCGGCGTCGCGATCAACATCCTCGCCGAGGGCGTCGTGCGCTTCCTGTCCGAGCTGCTCTACGCCGGCGGCGCCGAGGGCGGTGGGGTCACCCAGTCCCCGGCGCTGGCCAGCCGGCCGCCGAACTTCTCGCTGCCGGTGCTCTCCTCGGGCCCGGACCTGCTGGGTGACATCGAGGGCACCGACGTCTTCCTGCTCTCCGACGTCGCCGGGTTGCTGCGCGGCCTGACCAGCGGCGTCGGGGTGCTCACCCTGATCGCGGTGCTGCTGGTGCCCGCCAGCTACCTGCTCCTGTGGCGCACCGCCTTCGGCCTGCGGCTGCGCTCGTGCGGCGAGAACCCGGCGGCCGCCGACTCCCTCGGCGTCCCGGTCTACCGGCTGAAGTACCTCGCGGTGATCATCTCCGGTGCGCTGGCCGGGCTGGGCGGCGTCGCCCTGGTGTTCGTGGCCAACATCTACCGCGAGGGCCAGACCGGTGGCCGCGGCTTCATCGGCCTCGCCGCGCTCATCTTCGGCAACTGGCGCCCGGGCGGCCTGGCCGCCGGTGCCGGCCTGTTCGGCTACGCCGACGGCCTGCAGCTGCGCAGCCGGGGCGCGGTGGTCGCGCTGCTGCTGCTCATCGCGATCCTGCTGCTGGCGGTCGCCTTCTACCAGGCCGGCCGGCGCAAGCTCGTCCAGGCGGCGCTCGCCGTCGTGTTCGCCGCCGCCGGCCTGGTGGCCTACCTGACCATCGACGAGCTGCCCGAGGGCATCGTCTCGTTCACCCCGCACCTGATCACGCTGCTGGTGCTCTCCCTGGCCGCCCAGCGGCTGCGGATGCCCAAGGCCGACGGTCTCGTCTACCGGCGAGGAGAACACTGATGACCAGCCCCGAGCCCGACTGGGACGCCCTGCGGGCCGCGGCCCGCGAGGCCATGACCCGGGCCTACGCGCCCTACTCCAAGTTCCCGGTGGGCGTCGCCGGGCTGGTGGACGACGGCCGCGTCGTCACCGGCTGCAACGTGGAGAACGCCTCCTACGGCCTGGGGCTGTGCGCCGAGTGCGGGATGGTCAGCGACCTCGCCCGCACCGGCGGCGGCCGGCTGGTGGCGGTCGCCTGCGTCGGCGGGGACGGGCAGCCGCTCATGCCCTGCGGCCGGTGCCGGCAGCTGCTCTGGGAGCACGGGGGCGCCGGGATGCTCATCGAGACGGTGTCGCTGGGCATCGTGCCGATGCGCGAGGTGCTGCCCGACGCCTTCGGCCCGGACGACCTGGTCGCCGCCGCCGGACGGGGGCAGGGCTGATGGCCTTCGACGCGATCGACGTCATCCGCGCCAAGCGGGACGGCGCCGAGCTCTCGCCCGAGCAGATCCGCTGGGTCGTCGACGCCTACACCCGCGGCGCGGTGCCCGACGAGCAGATGAGCGCGCTGCTCATGGCGGTGTACTTCCGCGGCATGGCCGCCGGGGAGCTCGCCGCCTGGACGCAGGCGATGATCGACTCGGGTGAGCGCAAGGACCTCTCCGCGCTGGGCCGGCCGACCGCGGACAAGCACTCCACCGGCGGCGTCGGCGACAAGATCACCCTGCCGCTGGCACCGCTCGTGGCCGCGTGCGGCGTCGTCGTGCCGCAGCTGTCCGGCCGGGGCCTGGGGCACACCGGCGGCACGCTGGACAAGCTCGAGGCGATCCCCGGGTGGCGCGCCGACGTGCACGAGGAGGCGTACCTGGCGCAGCTGCGCGACGTGGGCGCCGTCATCTGCGCCGCCGGCCACGACCTGGCCCCGGCGGACAAGCTGCTCTACGCGCTGCGCGACGTCACCGGCACCGTCGAGTCGATCCCGCTGATCGCCAGCTCGATCATGAGCAAGAAGATCGCCGAGGGCGCCGACGCGCTGGTGCTCGACGTCAAGACCGGGTCGGGCGCGTTCATGAAGCACCCCGACGCCTCCCGCGAGCTGGCCCGCACGATGGTCGGGCTCGGCGAGGCGGCCGGCGTCCGCACCGTCGCCCTGGTGACGGCGATGGACCGGCCGCTGGGCCGGTCCGCCGGCAACGCGGTCGAGGTCGCCGAGTCGGTCGAGGTGCTCGCCGGCGGGGGACCGGCCGACGTCGTGGAGCTGACCCTCGCCCTGGCCCGGGAGATGCTCGCCGGCGCGGGGCGGGACGACGTCGACCCCGCCGAGGCGCTGCGCGACGGCCGGGCCATGGACGTGTGGCGGCGGATGATCACCGCCCAGGGCGGCGACCCCGACGCCCCGCTGCCGCGGCCGGCCGAGACCCACGTGGTGACCGCCCCGGCCACCGGCACCCTCACCCGGCTCGACGCCTACTCCCTCGGCGTCGCCGCCTGGCGGCTGGGCGCCGGGCGGGCCCGCAAGGAGGACCCGGTGTCGGCCGCGGCCGGCATCGTCTGGACCGCCGGGGTGGGGGAGCCGGTCACCGCCGGTCAGCCGCTGCTCGAGCTGCAGACCGACGACGCCGACCGGATCCCGCGGGCGCTGGCGGCGCTGGAGGGCGCGATCGGCGTCGACACCGGCGACGAACCGCTCCCGCTGGTCCTCGACCGCATCACCGCAGGGTCGTAGGGGACACTGGTCTCTCGTGACCCGTTCGACCGCGACCGCGGCACCGCCGCAGCAGCTGACCTCCCCGCTCGACCCCGAGGCCGCCATCTCGATCCGCGGCCTGGTCAAGCGGTACGGCGAGCGGGCCGCCGTCGACGGCCTGGACCTCGACATCCGGCGCGGGGAGATCTTCGCCCTGCTCGGGCCCAACGGCGCCGGCAAGACGACGACGGTGGAGATCTGCGAGGGCTACCGCGGGCGCGACGGCGGTGAGGTCCGCGTGCTCGGGGTGGACCCGGCCACGGGCGGCCGCCGCTGGAAGGCCGAGCTGGGCATCGTGCTGCAGTCCGGCGCCGGGGACAGCCAGCTCTCGGTGCGGGAGCTGCTGACCGCGCAGGCGTCCTACTTCGCCGACCCCCGCGATCCCGACGAGGTGCTCGAGCTGGTCGGGCTCACCGACAAGGCCGGCGCCCGCGGCCGGACGCTGTCGGGCGGGCAGCGCCGCCGGCTGGACGTGGCGCTGGGCATCGTCGGCCGGCCCCGGCTGCTCTTCCTCGACGAGCCGACGACCGGGTTCGACCCGGAGGCGCGCCGCCAGTTCTGGGCGCTGATCCGGTCGCTGCGCGAGCTGGGCACCACGATGCTGCTCACCACCCACTACCTCGACGAGGCCGAGGAGCTGGCCGACCGGGTCGGCGTGATAGCCCACGGGCAGCTCGCCGAGGTCGCCGTCCCCACCGCCCTCGGCGGCCGCGGCACCGCGCCCGCCGTCGTCAGCTGGACCGAGGACGGCGCCCGGCGGACCGCCGAGACCGCGACGCCCACCGCCTTCGTCGCCGGGCTCGCCGCACGCTTCCCCGGCGAGGTGCCCGACCTCGCGGTGCGCCGGCCGACGCTGGAGGACGTCTACCTGAAGATGATCGGGGACCACTCGTGACCGCCGTCGCTCCCGGGCGCGCCGCGCTGCCGTCGGTCGGCCGGGTCTGCCGCACGCGGGCCGGGGTCGAGCTCAAGGAGTTCTTCCGGCAGCGCGAGTCGGTCGTCTTCACCCTGCTGTTCCCGGTGATCCTGCTGCTCGGCCTCGGCGCCGTGCTCGACTACGACCTCGGCGCCGGGGTCGACTTCCCGCAGTACTTCATGGCCGGCGTGATCACCGCGGGCATCGTCGGGGCGAGCCTGCAGAACATGGCGATCCACATCGCCGGCGAGCGGTCCGACGGCACGCTCAAGGCCCTGGCCGGCACCCCGATGCCCAAGACCGCCTACTTCGTCGGCAAGGTCGTGCAGGTCGTCGCCGTGACGCTGGCGACCATCGTGATCCTGCTGCTCGTCGGCGTCCTCGTGTTCGGCATCGACCTCCCGTCGGGGAGCGACTGGCTGACCTTCACGTGGGTCACCGTGCTCGGCGCGGCCGCCTGCACGCTGCTCGGCATCGCCGTCTCCTCGCTGGCCCGCAACTCGAGGTCGGCGTCGGCGACGGTGACCCCCATCGCCCTGGTGCTGGAGTTCGTCTCCGGCGTCTTCATGCCCTTCGACCAGGTGCCCGGCTGGCTGCAGGACGTCGCGGCGGTCTTCCCCGTGAAGTGGCTGGCCCAGGGCCTGCGCTCGGTGTTCCTGCCGGAGTCCCTGGCCGCCCGCGAACCGGCCGGTTCCTGGGAGCTCGGCACCGTCGCGATCGTGCTCGGCCTGTGGTGCGTCGCCGGCCTGCTCGTGTGCGTGCGCACCTTCCGCTGGCAGGACCGGTAGCTTTCTCCGGTGTCTGCACCGCTGAACGCCGAGAACGTCCGCCGCGCGCCCAAGGTCCTGCTGCACGACCACCTGGACGGCGGGTTGCGACCGCAGACGGTGCTCGAGCTGGCCGACCAGGCCGGCTACCGCCGGCTCCCGGCGGCGGACGCCGAGAGCCTGGGCCGCTGGTTCCGGGAGGCCGCGGACTCCGGCTCGCTGGTGCAGTACCTGGAGACGTTCGCGCACACCGTCGGCGTGATGCAGACGGCCGAGGCGATCCACCGGGTGGCCCGCGAGTGCGCGCTCGACCTCGCCGCCGACGGCGTGGTCCACGCCGAGGTGCGGTTCGCCCCCGAGCTGTCCACGCAGCAGGGCCTGGCCATCGAGGCCGTCGTCGAGGCGATGGTCGACGGCTTCCGGGCCGGCAGCGCCGAGGCGACCGCCCAGGGCACCCCGATCTCGGTCGGCGCGCTGCTGTGCGCCATGCGGCAGGCCGACCGCTGGGACGAGGTCGCCGGCCTGGTGGTGCGCTACCGCGACGCCGGGGTGGTGGGCTTCGACCTCGCCGGCCCGGAGATCGGGTTCCCGCCCGACCGCATCCCCTCGGCCCTCGCGATCCTCGACCGCGGGCAGGGCCGGCGCACCATCCACGCCGGGGAGGCCGCCGGCATCGACAGCATCGTCGCCGCGCTCGACGGGGCGGGCGCCGAGCGGCTGGGCCACGGCGTCCGGATCGCCGACGAGGTGGCCGCCGACGGCAGCCTCGGGCCGGTGGCCCGGCGGGTGCGCGACGAGCAGGTGACGCTCGAGATCGCCCCGTCGTCCAACGTGCAGACCGGCGCCTACCCGTCGCTGGCCGACCACCCGGTGGACCGGCTGCACCGGCTCGGTTTCGCCGTCACCCTCAACACCGACAACCGGCTGATGAGCGGGGTCTCGGCCAGCAGCGAGGTCACCGACGTGGCGACGACCTTCGGCTGGACCTGGGACGACGTGCAGACGGTGACCGAGCGGGCGCTGGCCGGCGCCTTCCTGCCCGCGGAGGATCGGCAGCGGCTGCTCGGCGACGTGGTCCGCCCGGGCTACGCCGCGCTGCGGGGCTGACGTCGTGGACGTCCTGCTCGCCGAGGCGACCGGGCAGTCCTGGGACCGGTTGGGCGACCTGGGGGTGGCCTTCCTCCTCTCGGCGCTCATCGGGTTCGAGCGCGAGCTGCGGCAGAAGGCGGCCGGGCTGCGGACGCTGACCATCGTCGGGTTCGCGGCGGCGCTGTTCATGGTGATCAGCCGGGCGGAGTTCGGCGACTCCCGGATCGCCGCGCAGGTGGTCTCCGGCCTGGGGTTCATCGGCGGTGGCCTGATCTTCGTCCGGCGCGACGCCGTCCGCGGGCTCACCACCGCGGCCGTCGTCTGGCTGACCGCGGCCGTCGGCATGGCCGCCGGCGCGGGGCTGTGGCTGTACGCCGTCGTCGCGACCGCCGGCCACCTCCTGGTGGCCTATGCCTTCACCCCGCTGGCCCGCCGCCTGTCGGGGCGGGCGGCGCACTCCTACTCCCTGGTGCTCACCTACCGGGACGGCGAGGGCGTGCTGCGCCGGGCCCTGGCCGAGTGCACGCAGCAGGGCTTCACGGTGCGCCACCTCGACACGGCGGTCGAGGCCGAGCAGCGGGGCGGCGCCGGCCCCCAGGCCACGGTGCGGCTGACGATGGAGGGGACCGGGCCGGTCACCCCGCTCGCCGCCCGGCTCGCCGATCTCGAGGGGGTGCTGGCGGTGTCGGCCGGGCACCAGGACGAGGACCGCGACTGACCGCCGGCGCGCACGGGCCGGCCGCGGGTGGGGGGCGTCACTTCGGCTTGCGGGAATCGCGCCGTGATCTCCGCTGCTACGGTAAGTGCACCGGCACAAGGCCGGTCATCCTCCCGGACGGTTTGTCCGGGCATGAGCGCATCCGTGCAGATCCCGCGTTCCATCCCTGGGCGCAGACGATCGCCAAGTGAGGACCGCCGGTACGTGACGGTGCTCCTCCTCTTTCACGGGACGCGCTCCGAGCAGTATCGGAGCCCCACCCCGCATGACTTTGGTCCACCCTGTCGCGTTCGAGTCCACCAAGGCCGAGAACGCCGTTCAGAACACCACTGAGAACGTCATCGAGAACACCGCCGCGGACGCCGCGGCGGAGCCCACCGTCGAGGCCCCGTCGGGCCCGACGTTCGGTCAGCTGGGCCTGCCCCAGCCGCTGGTGACCGCGCTCGAGCGGCGCGGCATCCACCGCCCCTTCGCCATCCAGACCTCCGCCCTGCCGGACGCCCTCGCCGGGCGCGACGTGCTCGGCAAGGCCGCCACCGGCTCGGGCAAGACCCTCGCCTTCGGCCTCCCGCTGCTCGCCCGCGTGGGCCAGGACGTCAAGAACGGCCGCCGCGCCCCGCGTGGGCTGGTCCTCGTCCCCACCCGTGAGCTGGCCCAGCAGGTGCACGACGCGCTGGCGCCCCTCGGCCAGGCCGGCGGCGTCCAGCTCGTCGCCGTCTACGGCGGTGCGCCCATGTACCGCCAGATCCAGCAGCTCCGCCGCGGGGTCGACGTCATCATCGCCACCCCGGGCCGGCTGCAGGACCTGATCAGCCAGGGCGAGGCCACCCTCGCCGAGGTCGTCATCACCGTGCTGGACGAGGCCGACTTCATGGCCGACCTGGGCTTCCTCCCGGTCGTCAAGGAGCTCCTCGACCAGACCGACCGCAACGCCCAGCGGCTGCTGTTCTCGGCCACCCTGGACGGCGAGGTCGACAGCCTGGTGCGCCGCTACCTCAAGGACCCGGCCCGGCACGAGGTCAAGCGGGCCGGCGACGACGCCCCGCCGGCCGAGCACCTGGCCTTCACCCTGTCCTTCCGCGACAAGCTGCAGGTGGCCACCGAGCTGGCCGGCCGTCCCGGCCGCACGATCATCTTCGCCCGCACCCAGCTGGGTGTGGACCGGCTGGCCGAGAACCTGAAGGCCGCCGGCATCAAGGCCGAGGCGATCCACGGCGGGCTGCCCCAGTCGGCGCGCAAGCGTGCGCTGGAGGAGTTCACCGACGCCCGCTCGCCGGTCCTGGTCGCCACCGACGTCGCCGCCCGCGGCATCCACGTCGACGACGTCTCGCTGGTCCTGCACTACGACCCGCCGACGGACGCCAAGACCTACCTGCACCGTTCGGGCCGCACCGCCCGCGCCGGTGCCGCCGGTGTCGTCGTCTCGCTGCTGCTGCCCGACCAGGTCGGCCAGGCCAAGCGCCGGTTCCGCACGGCGAAGGTCGACCCGCCCCTCGACCGGACCCGTCCGGGCGACCAGCCGATCCTCGACCTGGTCGCCGCCGGCATCCCGGTGGAGCCGAAGGAGCGCACCCAGCGCGACATGCGCCGGGGCGGCGGTGGCCCCGGCGGCCGTCCGCGCCGCGAGGGCGACCGCCCCGGCGGTTCCCGTGGCGGCCCGCGCCGGTCCTACGGCGACCGCAACCGCTCCGGCGGCGGCGAGCGCTCGGGGCGGCCCGGTGGCGAGCGCCGGTTCACCGGTGAGCGCTCCGCGCGTCCCCCGCGCCAGGGCTGATTCCCCGCACCACCCACGACGGCGGCCCGTCCCGGATTCCCGGGGCGGGCCGCCGTCGTTCCTGGCTCAGTCGCGGAAGACCAGCGCGCCGCTCACTGCGGTGACGACCTCGTCCCACGCCGGGCGCAGCTGCGCGGCGTCGGGGGCCGTCAGCGGGGTGTCCGGCTGCTGGTCGGCGCGGGCGACGGCCCGGCCCAGCGGCGCCGTCGGCGCGAGCAGCTCGTCGACCCGGGCGAGGCCCGCGTACTCGGCGAGATCGCGCACGCCCTCGACCGGCTGCACCAGGGCCCGGTGGGGGACCAGGCCGGCGGCGCCGTCGGCCACTTCGCCGAGCACCTCGGAGAGCTCGGTGAGGTCGTAGCGGTCCTCCTCGGCCGGCAGCGGCAGGGTGTCGGTGTCGGCGACCTCGGGCCACGAGGCGATCTCGGTGAGGTCGTGCTGCTCGTCGCCCGCGCAGAACCGCGCGAGGTCGGCCGGGGTGTCGAACAGGAAAACCTCGCCGTCCCGGCCCAGGAAGCGGGCGACGTCCTCCACGTAGCAGCGCAGGGTCACCCCGGCGCCCTCCGGGACGACGACCTCGACCGGCAGGATGCCGACGGCCTCCCAGAACTCCGCGGCGGCGGCGACCGCCGCGGGGGAGGCGGTGACCCGGCTGCCGCGCGCGATGGTGCGCACCCCGCCTCCGGTGGCCGCCGACGCGGCGGTCGCGCCGGTGGGCGTGGCGGCGGTGCGGGCCCCGGTGCCCGGGACGTCGTCCTCGTCCTCGGGGCTGCCCAGGGCCGGGTCCTGCTCGTCGGCCTCGGAGGCCGACGGGTACTCCTCGACCGTGGCGGTGCCGCCGCCGGTCCAGTCGAAGTGCTCGGAGAGCTCCTCGACGACGTCCTCCCACAGCTCGTCCAGGACGGTGCCGACGCCGATCCAGGCGTCCTCGCCGGAGCGCCCGACGAAGGCCTCCACACCGAGGCCGAGGGAGCCGATCTCGGGTTTGCCGGCGAGCTCGGCGACGGCCTCGAACTGCTCGTCGTCGTCGTCCTCGTCGGTGGTGTCGAGGCACTCGGCCAGCCGGCTGACGATGTCGACGGTGGCGGCCAGCTCCTCCACCGCCCAGCGGTCGGGGTTCTCCGCGGCGATGTCGTACACGCCGTCGAGGTCGTACCGGTGGTCGTCGTCGGGGGTCAGGTCAGGGGCGCCGAGGCCGGCGACCACCGGCCACACCGGGTGGTCGGCGAGGTCGTGGTCGGTGCTGGTGCGGCAGAACGCGGCGAGCTTCGCCGGCGTCGGGAAGAGGTGCAGGGTGGCGACGTCCTCCTCGGTCGTACCGAGGAACGCCTGCCACTCCTCGCCGTCCTCCTCCCACGGCGGAGCCCACAGGGTGTACCCCGTGCGGTCGTCGAGGGTCAGTGCGATGGGGACGATGCTGGGCCTGGCCACCCGCCCATCCTGCCCTGTCGGGCCGGCGGCGCACCTCCGGGTGGCGCCGCCGCCTCCGCGGGCCGGTCAGAGGTTGATCATGTGGCCGGCCAGGCCGTGGATCGCCTCCTGCAGCCCCTCGCTGAGCGTGGGGTGGGCGTGCACGTTGCGGGCGAGCTCGGTGGCCGTGAGGTCCCACTTCTGCGCGAGCGTGAGCTCCGGCAGCAGCTCGGTGACCTCGGGCCCGACCAGGTGGCCGCCGAGCAGCTCGCCGTAGGTCTCGTCGGCGATGAGCTTGACGAACCCGCCGGGCTCCGCGAGGCCCTGCGCCTTGCCGTTGGCGGTGAAGGGGAACTGGGCGACCTTGATCTTCCAGCCCTTCTCGTCGGCCAGCTCGCGGGCCTGCGCCTCGGTGTAGCCGAAGCTGGCCACCTGCGGGGAGCAGAACGTCGCCCGCGGCATCATCACGTAGTCCAGCTCCATGGTCTCCGCGCCGGCGATGGTCTCGGCGGCGACGACGCCCTGGGCCTCGGCGACGTGGGCGAGCATCAGCTTGGCGGTGACGTCGCCGATCGCGTAGACGTGCGGCACGTTGGTGCGCATCCGGTCGTCGATCGCGATGGCGCCGCGGTCGGTGAGCTCGACGCCCAGCTTGTCCAGGCCGTAGCCCTCGACCCGCGGCACGAAGCCGATGGCCTGCATGACCTTGTCCGCCGTCAGCTCGCGGGTGCCCTTGGCGTCGGAGACGGTGACGACGACGGAGCCTCCGGAGTCGTCGATCCGCTCGACCTTGGTGGAGGTGAGCACCTCGACCCCGAGCTTGCGGTAGGCCTTCGCCAGCTCCTTGGAGACGGCGGCGTCCTCGAGCGGCAGCACCCGGTCGGCGAACTCGACGATGGTCACCTGGACGCCGTAGTTGCGGAGGACGAAGGCGAACTCGACGCCGATCGCCCCGGCGCCGGCGATGATGATGGTCTTCGGCAGGTCGCGGCTGAGGATCTGCTCCTCGTAGGTGACCACGCGCTCGGAGAGCTGCGTGCCCGGGAGGAAGCGGGTCTTGGCGCCCGTCGCGAGGATCACCGAGTCGAAGGTGACCGTCTCCTCGCCGCCGTCGTTCAGGGCGACCTGGAGGGTGTGCGGGTCGGTGAACGAACCCCACCCGTCGAACTCGGTGATCTTGTTCTTCTTCATCAGGAAGTGCACGCCCTTGACCCGGCCGTCGGCGACGGTGCGGCTGCGGTCGAAGGCGGCGCCGAAGTCGAAGGAGACGTCACCGGAGATGCCGAAGGTCTTCGCCTCGTCGCGCACCAGGTGGGCGAGCTCGGCGTTGCGCAGCAGCGCCTTCGAGGGGATGCAGCCCACGTTGAGGCACACCCCGCCCCAGTAGGTGGACTCCACCACGGCCACGCTCTTGCCCAGCTGCGCGGCGCGGATCGCGGCCACGTACCCACCGGGTCCGGCTCCGAGGACGACGACGTCGAAATGCGGCACGGCCCCGAGCCTAGCCCGGTGCCGGACCGTGCCCGGCTACACCCCGATGGGGTGCCAGACGGTCTTCGTCTCCAGGAACGGGGTCATCCGGGACAGACCCGGGTCGGCGCTCCAGTCCGGCTCGGTGGCCGGTGGGCGGACCACTCGCTTGATGGTCCCGGCGGCCTCCCGCTCGAACTCCATGGCCCGGCCGGCGGGGGTGCCGGTGAGGTCGATGCCGTCGACGTCGGCGTGCTCGGCCAGCCACGGGCCCAGCTCCCCGGCGTCGCCGGTGAGCAGGTTGACCACGCCGCCGGGGACGTCGCTGGTCGCCAGCACCTCGCCGAGGGTGACGGCCGGGATCGGCCGCTCCGCGGAGGTGACGACGACGGCGGTGTTCCCGGTGGCCAGGACGGGCGCCAGCACGCTGACCAGGCCGAGCAGGCTCGACTGCTGCGGGGCCAGGACGGCGACGACGCCGGAGGGCTCGGGCAGGGAGAAGTCGAAGTACGGGCCGGCGACCGGGTTCGCGCTGCCCAGGACGGCGGCCAGCTTGTCGGTCCAGCCCGCGTACCAGACCCAGCGGTCGATCGCGGCGTCCACGGCGGCCCGCGCCTTCGACGCCGACAGGCCCTCGGCCGCACCGACCTCCTCGCAGAACTGGACGTGCCGGCCCTCCATCACCTCGGCCACGCGGTAGAGCACCTGGCCGCGGTTGTAGGCGGTAACGCCGGACCACTTCGGGAAGGCGCCGCGGGCGGCGACCACGGCGTCCCGGGCGTCCTTGCGGGAGGCCCGGGCGACGTTGGCGAGGAAGTGGCCCTTCGCGTCGGTGACCTCGTAGGTGCGGCCGCTCTCCGAACGGGGGAAGGCGCCGTTCACGTACAGCTTGTAGGTCTTGCGCACGGCGAGGCGGTCGTTGCCGATCACTGGTCAGCACCCTTCAGGTACGCGGCGAGACCGTGCCGGCCGCCCTCACGGCCGTAGCCGGACTGCTTGTAGCCGCCGAACGGCGACGTCGGGTCGAACTTGTTGAAGGTGTTGGCCCAGACGACGCCGGCGCGCAGCTGGTCGGCGATCTTCAGGATCCGCGACCCCTTCTCGCTCCAGATGCCGGCCGACAGCCCGTAGGTGGTGTTGTTCGCCTTGGCGACGGCCTCGTCGGGGGTGCGGAAGGTGAGCACGGACAGCACGGGACCGAACACCTCGTCGCGGGCGATCCGGTGCGCGGGGGAGACGTCGGTGAAGACCGTCGGCGGGAACCAGTAGCCGCGGTCGGGCAGGTCGCAGGCCGGCTGCCAGCGTTGCGCGCCCTCGGCCTCGCCGATGTCGGACAGCTCCCGGATCCGGGCGAGCTGCTCGGCCGAGTTGATCGCGCCGATGTCGGTGTTCTTGTCCAGCGGGTCGCCGACGCGCAGCGTGCCGATCCGCCGCTGGAGGCTCGCGATGACCTCGTCGTGGATCGACTCCTGGACCAGCAGCCGGGAGCCGGCGCAGCAGACGTGCCCCTGGTTGAAGAAGATCCCCTGGACGATCCCCTCCACGGCCTGGTCGATCGGGGCGTCGTCGAAGACGATGTTCGCCGCCTTGCCGCCGAGCTCCAGGGTCAGCTTCTTGCGGGTGCCGGCGACGGCGCGGGCGATCGAGCGGCCGACGTCGGTGGAGCCGGTGAACGCCACCTTGTCGACGTCGTCGTGCTCGACGACCGCCCGGCCGGTCTCCCCGGCGCCGGTGACGATGTTGACCACGCCGGGCGGCAGGTCGGCCTGCCGGCAGATCTCGGCGAACAGCAGCGCGGTCAGCGGCGTCGTCTCGGCCGGCTTGAGGACGACGGTGTTGCCGGTGGCCAGCGCGGGGGCGACCTTCCACGCCAGCATCAGCAGCGGGAAGTTCCAGGGGATGACCTGGCCGGCCACGCCGAGCGGGCGGGGGTCCGGCCCGAGGCCCGCGTGCTCCAGCTTGTCGGCCCAGCCCGCGTGGTAGAAGAAGTGCGCCGCGGCCAGGGGGACGTCGACGTCCCGCGATTCCCGGATCGGCTTGCCGTTGTCCAGCGACTCCAGGACGGCGAACTCGCGGGCCCGCTCCTGCAGCAGCCGGGCGATGCGGAACAGGTACTTGCCGCGGTCGGCGGGGCGCATCGGCCCCCAGGTCTTCTCGAACGCCTTCCGGGCGGCGCGCACCGCGCGGTCGACGTCGGCGGCGGTGCCGGTGGCGACCTCGCTGAGCACCTCCTCGGTGGCCGGGTTCACCGTCTTGAAGGGATCGCCGGAGCCGTCGACGAACTCGCCGTCGACGAACAGGCCGTACGACGGGGCGATGGTGACGATCGACCGCGACTCGGGGGCGGGGGCGTACTCGAAGGTGCTGGTCATCGTGCTCAGTCCACCGTGACGTAGTCGGGGCCGGAGTAGTGGCCGGTGCGCAGCTTCTGCCGCTGCAGGAGGAGGTCGTTGAGCAGGCTGGAGGCGCCGAAGCGGAACCAGTCGGCGTCCAGCCAGTCGGGGCCGACGGTCTCGTTGATCAGCACCAGGTGCTTGATCGCGTCCTTCGTGGTGCGGATGCCGCCGGCCGGCTTGAAGCCCACCTGGCGGCCGGTCGCGGCGCGGAAGTCGCGGACGGCCTCCAGCATCACCAGGCCGACCGGGAGGGTGGCGGCCGGGCTGACCTTGCCGGTCGAGGTCTTGATGAAGTCGCCGCCGGCGAGCATCGCGATCCAGCTGGCCCGGCGCACGTTGTCGAGGGTGACCAGTTCCCCGGTCTCGAGGATCACCTTGAGGTGCGCGTCCCCGCACGCCTCCTTCACCGCGACGATCTCCTCGTAGACGTCGAGGTAGCGGCCGGCGAGGAAGGCGCCGCGGTCGATGACCATGTCGATCTCGTCGGCGCCGTTGGCCACGGCGTCCTGCACGTCGGCGAGCTTCACCGCGCGGCTGGCGCGGCCGCTGGGGAAGGCGGTCGCGACGGCCGCCACGTGGATGCCGCTGTCGCCGAGGGCTTCCCGGGCCACGCCGGCGAGGTCGCCGTAGACGCACACCGCCGCGACCTTCGGCGTCGTCGGGTCGGAGGGGTCGGGCTGCTTGGCCTTGGCGGCCAGGCTGCGCACCTTGCCCGGGGTGTCGGCGCCCTCGAGGGTCGTGAGGTCGACCATCGAGATGGCGGTGTCGATGGCCCAGGCCTTCGACGTCGTCTTGATCGAGCGGGTGCCGAGCTGGGCCACCCGCGCCTCGGCGCCGACCTGGTCCACGCCCGGCAGACCGTGCAGGAAGGCGCGGAACGCCGAGTCCGAGCGCGTGACGTCGTCGTAGGGAGGCGTCGGCGCGGCCAGCGCCCGGGCGTCGTCCGACAGCGCGCCGGGATCGAGCACGTGGGTCATGCCGAACATTCTCCCCTGCGGCGGTCCGGAGCCCGAACCTGCTCACCCGCCGGGGCGGTTCCCCGTTCCTGGCGCCTCGGTTCCCCGTCGCCGCCGGTCCGCCGTCGGTCCCGGTCCACGCCGACGTTGCCGCGGGAACGTCTCCCGCCTCCCACCCCCGGCCTCGTCCAGTGCCGGGTGCCCGGCGTCCGGCGACTGCCTCGGGGTCATGACGGGCTCGGTCGGACGTTTCCGCGGAAACGTTCGCCCGTCGGCGTCGGCCCGTCCGTCGTGCCCCTTCCGCGTCCGTCCTCCGCCTCGGGCAGGCGCGCTCGTTGCGACGCGTCCCGACGTTCCCGGGAGGCGTTCCCGCGGGAACGCCTCCACGCCGGCGGAAACTGTCACCCCCGGCCGCTAGCTTTCGAACACGCATTCGAAGGAGGCGGTCGTGGCCGAGAAGTCCCTGCCGGAACTGGCGCGCGAGATCACGTCCGGCGCCGTGCGACTGGCCGCCGCCACGGCGGCCTGGCTGCGGCTGGTCGCGGAGTTCGACCGGCGGGAGGGCTGGCACGCGGTCGGCATCGCCTCCTGCGCCCACTGGCTGGCCTGGCAGTGCGGGGCGTCCCCGGGCACCGCCCGCGAGCACGTCCGGGTCGCCCGAGCCCTGGACGGTCTGCCGCTGATCTCCGCGGCGTTCGCCGAGGGGCGGCTGTCCTACTCCAAGGTGCGGGCGCTCACCCGCATCGCGGAGCCCGACACCGAGCAGTCCCTGCTCCATCTGGCGCTGGAGGCGACGGCGTCGCAGACCGAGCGGCTGGTCCGCTCCTGGCGCCGGGCCGACCGGGTCGATCCGGGCACCCTCACGCTCAAGCGGCAGTTCCAGCACTGGTGGGACGACGACGGCATGCTGGTCGTGCGGATGCGCATGGACGCCGAGGAGGGCGCCCGGTTCCTGACGGCGGTCGACTCGATCGCCGAGCGTGAGGCCCGCCGCGACCGGGCCGCGGCCAAGCGCGCAGCGGTCGGCTCCCCGGCACGCGGGGAACCGGACGAGTCCGAGCAGGACGACGAGCGGGAAGCGATCGCCTGCGCCCGGGAGCGGACCGCGGCACGACGCTGCGCGGCGGTCGCCGAGCTGGCCGACGCGGCTCACCACGTCGGCCGGCGGCCGGGGGACCCGCCCCGGCGGGAGGTCGTCGTGCACGTCGACGCCGCGGTCGTGGCCGACGACGCCGCCGCCGGCCAGGCCTACCTGGAGGGCGGCCCGGCGCTCCACCCGTCCCAGGTCCGCCGGATGCTCTGCGAAGCAACGGTCGTCACCATGCTGGAGCACGACCGCGAGGTGCTCGGAGTCGGCCGCCGGCGCCGCCGGGCCACCCGAGCCCAGCGTCGCGCTCTGCTCCGTCGGGACGGCGGCTGCGCCCGGCCGGGCTGCACCGAGACGAGGATCGAACGGCTGCACGCCCACCACATGCGGCACTGGCTGTTCGGTGGCGGCACCGACGTGGACAACCTGGTGCTGCTCTGCGACGTCGACCACGGGCTGGTCCACGACCAGGATCTGGTCCTCACGCGGCGCGACGGCCGGCTGATCGCCGTGGCTGCGGACGGCCGGCGGGTGTGGGGCCCCGCGGACGCCGCCTTCGCGCACGGCCTCCCCGGCGTCGCCGGTGACGGCGCTGCTCCGGCACCGGATGCGTTCGTGGGCGTTCAGCCGATCGACGAGCTCGCCGCGCGTCGGCCGGCTCCCGTGGCACAGGCGTCGCGGCCGGCCGGCAGGGCGGCGGAGCCGGTACGGGAGGTCGCCGGGGAGCTGACCTCCCTGCTGTTCCCGGACGGGCCACCCGCACTGCCCGACGCGATGCACGTCAACGGTGAGCGCATGGACATGGCGTACGTCGTCGGCGTGCTCATGGGAAACCGCGATCTGCGGCGGCGCCTGGCAGCCGAGGCGCGGGGCAGCGTGCTCGTCGCCGCCTGACGGGTGAGCTGCGCACGGGCGGTGCCGGGCCGCACATCGGGCCCGGCCGCTACCGTGCTGCCCGTGCAGCTCACCGTCGTCGACCACCCGCTCGCCCGCGCCCGCCTGACCCGCATGCGGGACGAGCGCACGGACAACGCCATGTTCCGCGCCGCTCTGCGCGAACTCACGCAGATGCTCGTCTACGAGGCCACCCGTGACCTCGAGGTCGCCGAGGAGCGGATCACCACCCCGGTGACGACGACGACGGGCTACCGGCTGGCCGCACCGCCGCTGATCGTGCCCGTGCTCCGGGCGGGGCTGGGCATGGCCGACACCGCGCACGGGATGCTGCCGGAGTCGCAGATGGGCTTCGTCGGGCTGGCCCGCAACGAGGAGACGTTCCAGCCCGAGGCCTACATGGCCTCGCTGCCGGAGTCGCTGGTCGGGCGTGACGTGTTCGTGCTCGACCCGATGCTGGCCACCGGCGGTTCGCTGGTGCACTGCTGCGAGCTGCTCACCGCCCGCGGCACGACGTCGATCACCGTGCTCTGCGCGCTCGCGGCGCCGGACGGCATCCGCCGGCTGGAGGAGAGCGGCCTGCCGCTGCGGGTGTTCACCGCCAGCATCGACGAGGGGCTCAACGACAAGGCCTACATCGTCCCGGGGCTGGGCGACGCCGGCGACCGCCAGTTCGGCTCGGTCTGAGCATGCGCTTCGGGGTGCTCGGCACCGGCCACTGGGCGCGTGCCGTGCACGCGACCGCGCTCGCCGACCACCCGTCCGCCGAACTGGTCGGCGTGTGGGGCCGCGACCTCGCCAAGGCCAAGGCGCTGGGCGCGGAGTTCGAGGTCCCCGGCTACGCCGACGCGGACGCTCTGCTGGCGGACGTCGACGCCGTCGCGATCGCCCTCCCGCCCGATGTGCAGGCGCCGCTCGCGGTGCGCGCGGCCGAGTCCGGCAAGCACCTGCTGCTGGAGAAGCCGATCGCGCTCGACGTGGCCGGCGCCGACCGCGTCGTCGACGCCGTGCGCGGTTCCGGCGTCGCCTCGGTCGTGTTCTTCACCTTCCGCTTCCAGGCGGCCACCTCGACCTGGCTGACCCAGGCCGCGCGCACCCGGCTGGCCGGCGGTGCCGGGTCGTGGCTGTCATCCCTGGCGGGGACCCCGTTCGCCGGTTCCCCCTGGCGTCAGGAGCACGGCGCGCTCTGGGACATCGGGCCGCACGCCCTCTCGGTGCTGCTGCCGGCGCTCGGGCCCGTGGTGGCAGTGCAGGCCGGCGCCGGACTCCTCGACACCGTGCACCTGGTGCTCACCCACGAGTCGGGGACGGCCTCGACGGTCACGCTGTCGCACACGGTGGCGCCGATGTCGTCGGGCATCGAGTTCTACGTGCACGGCGACGCCGGCCGGCTCGTCCTGCTGCCCGACGTCGATGCTCCGGTGGAGGCCTTCCGGGTGGCGGTCGACGAGCTCGGCGCGGCGGCGATGACCGGCGGGACGCATCCGTGCGACGTCGCCTTCGGCCGCGACGTCGTCGCAGTCCTGGCCGCGGCGCAGCGAGCGCTGTCCTCTGGCTGCCGCGAGGCCGTCGCGCGCTGAACACTGCCCCGCCGGGGCCGGCGGTCCGCGCGGTCGTCGGGGGAGGTCGGCACCGTGCGGGCCTGGCGCGCGGTGGAGGTACGTACAAGAACCGGGATCCGGGCGCACCGTCGCCTGTGGACGACCTCTCGTTCCGCTCTGGGGGCGTTCCTCGCGCTCGGGGGCCCTGCAGAATCCCGGAACCGCGAGCAACACCCCCAGAGCGGCGCCCCGGACCGTGCCCAGAGCGGCGCCCCCGACCGTGCCCAGAACGGCGCCCCGGACCGTGCCCGGGCCGCCCTACAGGCCCAGGGCGGCGGACATCTCCGCGCGGAGCTGGTCGAGCTCGTCGGCACCGCGCCCGCGCGCCGCGATCAGGCCGGCGTCGTCGTGCACCGGGACCACGGTCTCCAGGTACGCCTTGAGCTTCGGCTCGGTACCGCTGGGCCGCACGATCACCCGGACGCCCTCGCCGAGCAGCCGCACCGCGTCCACGGCCGGCGTCTCGTGCGCCAGGTCGGCGAACTCCACCGGCCGGCCGAGCAGCGTGGCGGGGGGTGCCGACCGCAGCCGCGCCATGGCGCCGGAGATGACCGAGAGGTCCTCCACCCGCACCGACAGCTGCCCGGTGACGAACATCCCGTGTTCGTCGGCCAGCTCGTCGAGCCGGTCCAGCAGGGTGCGCCCGTCGGCCTTGAGCTCGGCCGCCAGCAGCGCCACGGCAAGGGCGGCGGAGATGCCGTCCTTGTCCCGGACGACGTCCGGCGCGACGGCGTAGCCCAGCGCCTCCTCGTAGCCGTACACCAGCGGCGCCGACCCCGACCCGGCCCGCATGATCCACTTGAACCCGGTGGGCGTCTCCTCCGACGGCGCTCCGTGGGCCTCGGCGATCGCGTGCATCAGCGAGCCGCTGACCAGCGAGGACGCGTACGTCCCGCGCACCCCGCGGCGCAGCAGCCAGTCGGCAAGCAGCGCCCCCACCTCGTCCCCGGTGAGTTGCCGGCCGCCGCACAGCACCGAGCAGCGGTCGGCGTCGGGGTCCTGGGCGATCGCCACGTCGGCGCCCACCCGCTCGGCCAGGGCCAGCAGCAGGTCGACGGCGCCCGGCTCCTCCGGGTTCGGGAAGGAGACGGTTGGGAACGCCGGGTCGGGCGCGTCCTGCTCGGGCACGCCGGCCGGCTGCGCGAACCCGGCCGCGGCGAACACCAGCCGGGTCGTCGATGCGCCCACCCCGTGCATGGCGGTGTAGGCGACCGTCAGCGCCGCCCGGTCGGCCGCCGGGACCCGCTCGGGGTCGAGCGCCCGCACCACCGCGGTCACGTACTCGGTGAGCACGTCGTCGCCCAGGATCCCGTGGCCGCCGGCGAGCGGGATCTCCCGCGCCGGGCCGACGGCGGCGATGGCCGCCTCGATCTCCCGGTCGGCCGGCGGCACGAGCTGGGCCCCCTGCTCCAGGTAGAGCTTGTAGCCGTTGTCGTCGGGCGGGTTGTGGCTCGCGGTGACCATCACGCCGGCCACCGTCCCGAGGTGCCGGACGGCGAAGGCGAGCACCGGGGTGGGCAGCGGTCGCGGCATGAGCTGCACCGCGAAGCCGAGCCCGGAGAACACCTGGGCCGAGAGCGTGGCGAACTCGTCAGACCGCCGCCGTGCGTCGAAGCCGATGACGACGGTCCCGCCGCCGTGCCCGGTGTCCAGCAGGTGCCGGCCCACCCCGGCCGCGGCGCGGAGCACCACGGCGGCGTTCATGCCCGCCGGCCCCGCGCGCAGCGGTCCGCGCAGCCCCGCCGTCCCGAAGGTCAGCGGCCCGGCGAAGCGGCGGCCGAGCTCGGCGGTGTCGCCGGCCTCGACCAGCTCCAGGATCTCGGCGCGGTCGCCCGCGTGCGGATCGGCGTCGGCCCAGGCCCGGGCGGTGGCGAGCAGGTCGTCGGTCATGCCGGGAAGTTCCCCGCGTCGAACGCGGGCGTCGTGTACTCGCCGCCCACGCGGCGGTGCACCGGGTCGGACAGGTCGGGCTCGCCGTGCACCTCCACCAGCGCCCCGGCGTACCCCTCGGCGTCGTCGGTGGACCGGTACCCCAGCGCCTCGGCGGCCGAGAGGTCCCACCAGCGGCGGGTGTTGTCGGAGACGCCCCACACCACGCGGAAGCCCGGGGACGGCGCAGTGAGCGCGGCGTCGACGAGGCCCACGGTGTCGGCGGGGGAGAGCCAGGTGGACAGCTGCCGGGTCGTCGTCGGCTCGGGGAAGGCGCTGCCGATCCGCAGGCAGACGACGTCGAGGCCGTAGCGGTCGACGTACAGCGACCCCAGCGCCTCCATCGCCACCTTCGAGACGCCGTAGTAGGTGTCCGGCCGCGGCGGGGCGTCGGCCTCGCGCAGCAGCTCGTCCGCGGGCCGCTCGGTGAAGCCGGACGCGTGGTTGCTGCTGGCGAGCACCACCCGGGGGACGCCGGCGAGCCGGGCGGCCTCGAGCGTGCAGTAGGTGCCCTCGATGTTCGCGTGCGAGATCGCCGCCCAGGTCGACTCCGTGGCGATCCCCGCCAGGTGCACGATCGCCGAGGCGCCCCGGGCGGCCTCGACCATCGCGCCGAGGTCGGTCACGTCCGCGACGAGGTGCTCCTCGCCCGGGCGGGGCTCGACCACCGGCACGACGTCCACGCTGCGCAGCGCCCAGCCGCGCTCGGGCAGCCCGCCGCGCAGCACCGTCCCGATGAGCCCGGCGGCGCCGGTGATCAGCACCGGACCGCCGCCGCCCGCCGCGCTCACGGGAGCCGCCCGATGAGCTCCACCAGGAACTCCCCGAGCCGGCCCGCGGCGGCCCGGCCCGCGGTGATGACCTCGTCGGCGTCCAGCTTCTCGCCGGTGACCCCGGCGGCGGCGTTGGTGACCAGCGAGAGCCCGAGGACCTCCAGGCCGGCGGCGTGCGCGGCGATCGCCTCGAGCGCGGTGGACATGCCGACGAGGTCGGCGCCCAGCGTGCGGAGCATCCGGATCTCGGCCGGGGTCTCGTAGTGCGGCCCGGGCAGCGCGGCGTAGACGCCCTCGGTCAGGTCGGGGTCGAGCTCGCGGGCCAGCGCGCGCAGCCGGGCGGAGTAGAGGTCGGTGAGGTCGACGAAGTGCGCACCCACCAGCGGCGACCGCGCGGTGAGGTTCAGGTGGTCGGAGATGACGACCGCCTGGCCGACCCGGTGCTCCGGGGCCAGCCCGCCGGCGGCGTTGGTGAGGACGAGCGTCCGCACGCCCGCGGCGGCGGCGGTGCGCACGCCGTGGACGACCGGCTCCACGCCCCGGCCCTCGTAGAAGTGGGTGCGGCCGAGGAAGAGCAGGACCTTGCGATCGCCCACCCGCACCGAGCGCACCTCGCCGCCGTGCCCGACCGCGGTGGGTGCGGCGAAGCCCGGCAGGTCGCCGATCGCCACGGCGGCGTCCGCCTCGCCGAAGGCGTCGGCCGCGGGGGCCCAGCCCGAGCCCATGACGACGGCGACGTCGTGCTCACCGCCGAGCGCGGCGGTCAGGGCCTCGGCGGCCTCGGCGGCCAGGGCGGTGGGGTCGGTTCCGGGGAGCTCGCTCACGCACGGACGCTAACGCAGGACGCCGGCGAGGGCGGATCCCCGGCGCGGGCGGGGTCGACCGCACGGGTGATCGTGCCGACCACCCACCGGCTCGGGGGGTGGGGCAGGGGCATCGTCCCTAGACTTCCGGAGGTGGAGATCCCTTTCCGTAGCTCGGAACGCGCCAGCCTCGGTGTGGAGTGGGAGCTGCAGCTCATCGACCGGGAGACCCGCGAGCTGTCGCCCGGCGCCGTCGAGATCCTCGAGGCGCTGCGACCCGAGGGTGCCGAGGAGCACCCCAAGGCCAAGCACGAGCTGCTGCAGTCGACCATCGAGATCATCACCGGCATCTGCACCACCGTGGGCGAGGCGAAGGCCGACCTCGCCGGCACCCTCGCCGAGGTCGTCGCCACCGCCGACGAGCGCGGGCTCGGGCTGCTCTGCGCCGGCACCCACCCGTTCACCGACTGGCAGACCCAGCAGATCTCGCCCAAGCCGCGCTACCAGGAACTGGTCGAGCGCATGCAGTGGCTGGCCCGCCGGATGCAGATCTTCGGCGTCCACGTGCACGTCGGCGTCCGGGCGCCGGAGAAGGTCATCCCGATCGTGAACGCGCTGTGCCAGTACGTGCCGCACTTCCTGGCCCTGTCGTCGTCCTCGCCGTTCTGGGTCGGCTGCGACACCGGCCTCGCCTCGGCCCGCACCAAGGTCTTCGAGGGCATGCCCACGGCCGGGCTGCCGTTCCAGCTCAGCGACTGGGACGAGTTCGAGGAGTACATGGAGACGCTGATCTCCACGAAGAGCATCGAGAGCGTCCGCGAGGTGTGGTGGGACATCCGCCCGCACCCCGACTTCGGCACCGTCGAGCTGCGGATCTGCGACGGGCTGCCCACGCTCGACGAGATCGGCGCGGTCGCGGCGCTCGCGCAGTGCCTGGTGGAGCAGTTCGACACCCAGCTCGACCGCGGCTACACCCTGCCCCGGCCCGAGGAGTGGGTGATCCGGGAGAACAAGTGGCGGGCGGCCCGCTACGGGCTGGACGCCGAGATCGTCGTCGACGAGCACTACGCCGTCCGGCCGGTGCGCGAGGCGATCGCCGAGCTGGTGGAGGAGCTCATGCCCACCGCCAAGCGGCTGCGCTGCGAGGCCGAGCTGGCCGACGTCCTGCGCGTCCTGGAGGTCGGCGCCTCCTACCAGCGGCAGCGGGCCGTGGCCCTGGAACACGACGGCGAGCTCGCGCCCGTCGTCGACAGCCTGCTCGCCGAGCTGCGCGACGGCCTCCCGGCGCACGGCCCGGCGGGACGCCCCGACGGCCCGGTGCCCGGGCCGGGGGAGTGCGCGGGCGGGCACGCCGCATGACGCCGGTCGTCGAGAAGCTGGCCGCGGCCGTCGACGAGTGGGTCGGGGCCCACCACCCCGAGCTCGTGTCGATCCGGCGGCACCTGCACGCCCACCCGGAGCTGGCGTTCGCCGAGTTCGAGACGACGTCGTTCCTCGAGCAGCGGCTGCGCGCGGCGGGGCTGCGGCCGCGCCGGCTGCCCACCGGGACCGGCCTGGTCTGCGAGGTGGGCACCGGCGACGGACCGGTCGTGGTGCTGCGCGGCGACATCGACGCACTGCCGCTGGCCGACCTCAAGGACGTGCCCTACGCCTCGACCCGCGAGGGGCTCTGCCACGCCTGCGGCCACGACGTGCACACCACGGTCGTGCTGGGCGTCGCGCTGGCCCTCGCCGGTCTCGACGGACTCCCGGGCCGGGTGCGCTGCGTGTTCCAGCCGGCGGAGGAGACGGTGCCCGGTGGCGCCACCGAGGTGGTCGCCTCCGGCGTCCTCGACGGGGCCTCGCGCGCCTTCGCGCTGCACTGCGACCCGTCGGTGCCGGCCGGGAAGGTCGGCCTGCGCACCGGCTCCATCACCGCGGCGTGCGACCGGATGGACGTCACGCTCACCGGCCCCGGCGGGCACACCGCCCGGCCGCAACTCACCGTCGACCTGGTCGACGCCCTCGGCCGGCTGATCACCGACCTGCCGTCGCTGCTCTCCCGGCAGGTCGACCCCCGCGTCGGGATGTCGCTGGTCTGGGGCGCGGTGAACGCCGGGGTGGCGGCCAACGCCATCCCGCAGCGGGGCACCCTGCGCGGCACGGTCCGGGTGCTCGACCGGGACGCCTGGAAGGGCGCCGAGGAGCTGCTGCGCTCGCTGGTGGAGCGGGTGGCCGCGACGACGGGTGCGGAGGTCGGCGTCGACTACATCCGCGGCGTGCCACCGGTGGTCAACGACCCCCGCTCCGTGGCGCTCCTGCGGTCGGCCGCGCTGGGCAGCGTGGGTGCGGAGAACCTGGTCCTGTCGCCGCAGAGCATGGGCGGGGAGGACTTCGGCTGGTTCGCCGACGTCATGCCGATCGCGCTGGCCCGGCTGGGCACCCACGGGGGCGGTGCGCCCCTCGACCTGCACCGGGGCACCTTCGACGTCGACGAGCGGGCGATCGGTGTCGGCGTGCGGCTGCTGGCCCGGACGGCGCTGCTGGCGCTGGAGGCCGACGCTGAACCCTCCCCGACCGGTCCGCCACCACCCCCTCGCACGCGCCGACCGGCACCCGGAGACACTGCAGGTAGACGAGCCGTCGACGAGAGGCGGGAATCCGAGGATGACTTCCACGGACCAGCACAGCAGCAGCGGTCAGGGGAGCGCGCCGGCTGACGCCGACGTGCCGGCCGAGCACGAGGTACCCGAGGCCCTGGCGCTCGCGGGCGAGTTCGACGCGGTGACCCGCGACCAGTGGCGCGAGCTGGTCGCCGGCGTGCTGCGGAAGTCCGGGCGGGAGGACCTCCCTGACCCGGTCGAGGACGCCCTGCGCCGCCCGGTCGCCCCCGGCGTCACGGTCGCCCCGCTGTACACGGCGGAGGACGCGCGCGACCTCCCGAGCGCGGTCGGCGTGCCCGGCCTGGCGCCCTTCGTGCGCGGCGCCCGGCCGTCCGGCGGCCCGGCCGGATCGGCCGAGGTCACCGCCGCCGGCGGGGCCGAGGGCGGCGCCCCCGGCGGCTGGGACGTCCGGCAGCGGCACGCCCACCCCGACGTCGCCGTCACGAAGGAGGCGATCGCCGCCGACCTGGAGAACGGCGTCACCTCGCTGTGGCTGGTCGTCGGGGACGGCGCGATCCCCGTGGACTCCCTCGGGGAGGTCCTCTCCGACGTCCTCCTCGACCTGGCGCCGGTCAGCGTCCAGGGTGGGCTCCCGGCGGCCGAGGCGTTCCTCGCGCTCGTCGACGGGCGCACCGACCTGGCACCCGGCGGCTCGCTGGGCCTGGACCCGCTGGGCGTCCAGGCCGCCTCCGGCGAGGAGCAGGACCTCTCGGGTCTGGCCGACGTCGCCCGCCGCGCCGCCGCCCACGCCGGCCTGCGCACCGTCGTCGTCGACGGGACGGTCTTCTCCGACGCCGGCGCCTCCGTGGTCGAGGAGCTCGGCTGCTCGCTGGCCGCCGGCGTGGCATATCTCCGGGCGCTGACCGGGGGCGGGCTGGGCGTCGACGAGGCGGTCGCCGCGCTGGAGTTCCGCTACTCCGCCTCCGCCGACCAGTTCACGACCATCGCCGCGCTGCGCGCCGCCCGACGGCTGTGGGACCGCGTCGGCGAGGTCAGCGGCGCCTCGGCCGAGGTGCGCGGTCAGCACCAGCACGCGGTCACCTCGTCGGTCATGACGACGAGGCGCGACCCGTGGGTCAACATGCTGCGCACCACCGTGGCCTGCTTCGCCGCCGGGGTGGGCGGTGCGGACGCCGTCACGGTGCAGCCGTTCGACGCCGCGCTCGGCCTGCCCGACTCCTTCTCCCGCCGGATCGCCCGCAACACCCAGAGCCTGCTGGTGGAGGAGGGGCACCTCGCCCGCGTCCTCGACCCGGCCGGTGGCTCCTGGTACGTCGAGTCGCTCACCGACGAGCTGGCCCGCGCCGCCTGGGACTGGTTCACCGAGATCGAGCGGGCCGGCGGTCTGTCCGCCGCGCTGCAGTCGGGCCTGGTGCGCGACCGGATCGCGCAGGCGTGGGACGCGCGGGCGAAGCGGCTCGCGACCCGCGCCGACGCCCTCACCGGCGTCAGCGAGTTCCCCAACCTCGCCGAGAAGCTGCCGCAGCGGCAGCCGGCGGCGGAGATCCTGCCCGCCACCGGCGGGCTGCCGCGGGTGCGCGCGGCGCAGGAGTTCGAGGCGCTGCGGGACGCCGCGGACGCGGCGGGGGAGCGGCCCGCCGTCTACCTCGCCACCCTCGGCCCCATCGCCCGGCACACGGCCCGCGCCACGTTCGCCGGCAACCTGTTCCAGGCCGGCGGGCTGGCCACGCCGGCCGGCGACCGCGCGAGCGGGTTCGCCGACGCCGGCACGACGGTGGCGTGCATCTGCGGCACCGACAAGGACTACGCGACCGAGGCCGCCGGGCTCGCGCAGGAGCTCCGGGCCGCGGGCGCCACGCAGGTGTGGCTCGCGGGCAAGCCGGACCTCGCCGTCGACGGGGTCGACGGCTACGTCTTCGCCGGGTGCGACGCCCTCGCGGCGCTGCGCACGGTGCACTCCGAGCTGGGTCTCGAAGGAGTTCAGGCATGAGCACGATCCCCGATTTCAGTGACGTCGAGCTGGGCCGCCCGGCCGCGTCGGCCTCGGCCGACGACTGGGCCAAGGCGTTCGAGGAGGCGACCGGCCGAGGTGTGGCGGAGGCGACCTGGGAGACCCCCGAGGGCATCGCCGTACCGCCGCTGTACACGCCGGCCGACCTGCAGGACCTCGACTTCCTGGAGACCCTGCCCGGGCTGCCGCCGTTCCTGCGCGGCCCCTACCCGACGATGTACACCACGCAGCCGTGGACGGTCCGGCAGTACGCGGGCTTCTCCACCGCCGCGGAGTCCAACGCCTTCTACCGGCGCAACCTCGCCGCCGGGCAGAAGGGGCTGTCGATCGCGTTCGACCTCCCCACCCACCGCGGCTACGACTCCGACCACCCGCGGGTGCCCGGCGACGTCGGCATGGCCGGTGTCGCGATCGACTCGATCCTGGACATGCGGCAGCTGTTCGACGGCATCCCGCTGGACAAGATGAGCGTCTCCATGACGATGAACGGCGCCGTGCTGCCGGTGCTCGCGCTCTACATCGTCGCGGCCGAGGAGCAGGGGGTGGCCCCGGAGCAGCTGACCGGGACCATCCAGAACGACATCCTCAAAGAGTTCATGGTGCGGAACACCTACATCTACCCGCCCAAGCCCTCGATGCAGATCATCAGCGACATCTTCGCGTTCACCTCGCAGAAGATGCCGCGGTTCAACTCCATCTCGATCTCCGGCTACCACATCCAGGAGGCCGGGGCGACGGCCGACCTGGAACTGGCCTACACGCTGGCCGACGGCGTCGAGTACCTGAAGGCCGGCCAGGCCGCCGGGATGGACGTCGACGCGTTCGCGCCCCGCCTGTCCTTCTTCTGGGCCATCGGCATGAACTTCTTCATGGAGGTCGCCAAGCTCCGCGCCGGGCGCCTGCTGTGGGCGAAGCTGGTGAAGGAGGCCGGCGCGCAGAACCCGAAGTCGCTGTCGCTGCGCACCCACTCGCAGACCTCGGGCTGGTCGCTGACCGCGCAGGACGTCTACAACAACGTCGTCCGCACCTGCCTGGAGGCGATGGCCGCGACCCAGGGGCACACCCAGTCGTTGCACACCAACGCCCTCGACGAGGCGCTCGCGCTGCCCACCGACTTCTCCGCGCGGATCGCCCGCAACACCCAACTGATGCTGCAGCAGGAGTCGGGCACCACCCGCGTCGTCGACCCGTGGGGCGGCTCGGCCTACGTCGAGCGGCTCACCTATGACCTGGCCCGCCGCGCCTGGGCGCACATCCAGGAGGTCGCCGAGCACGGCGGCATGGCGCAGGCCATCGACGACGGCATCCCGAAGCTGCGCATCGAGGAGGCCGCCGCCCGCACCCAGGCGCGGATCGACTCCGGCCGCCAGCCGGTCATCGGCGTGAACAAGTACCGGGTGGACGCCGACGAGGCGATCGAGGTGCTGAAGGTCGACAACGCCGACGTGCTCGCCCAGCAGAAGGCCAAGCTCGAGCAGCTGCGGGCCGACCGCGACGGCCGCGCCGTCACCGAGGCGCTGGGCCGGCTCACCGACGCCGCCCGCGCCGCCGCCGACGGCCGCCGCGGCAACGACCTCGACACCAACCTGCTGAAGCTCGCCGTCGACGCCGCGCGGGCCAAGGCGACCGTCGGCGAGATCTCCGACGCCCTCGAGGCGGTCTACGGCCGGCACGCCGGCCAGGTCCGCACCATCTCCGGCGTCTACCGCGACGAGGCAGGAGCATCCGGGCCGATGGAGGAGACGCGCCGGCTGGCCGAGGAGTTCGCCGAGGCCGAGGGCCGCCGGCCGCGCATCCTCGTGGCCAAGATGGGCCAGGACGGTCACGACCGCGGGCAGAAGGTCATCGCCACCGCGTTCGCCGACCTCGGCTTCGACGTCGACGTGGGCCCGCTGTTCCAGACGCCGGACGAGGTCGCCCGGCAGGCGGTCGAGGCCGACGTGCACGTCGTCGGGGTCTCCTCGCTGGCCGCGGGTCACCTCACGCTGGTGCCGGCGCTGCGGGACGCGCTCGCCGAGCTCGGCGCCGACGACGTGCTGATCGTCGTCGGCGGGGTCATCCCGCCCGACGACGTGCCGACGCTGAAGGAGATGGGCGCCGCCGCGGTCTTCCCGCCCGGCACGGTCATCGCCGAGGCGGCCCAGGAGCTGCTGCGGACGCTGTCCGAGCGTCTGGGTCACTGATGGCGCGGGACGTCGACGTCCCTGCGCTCGCCGAGGGGGTGCTGGCCGGCGACCGGCGGGTGATGGCGCGGGCCATCACGCTGGTCGAGTCGCGGCGGGCCGACCACCGCGAGCGGGCGCAGGAGCTGCTGGTCGAGCTGCTGCCGCACGCCGGGGGAGCGCGCCGCGTGGGCATCAGCGGCGTCCCCGGCGTGGGCAAGTCCACGTTCATCGACCAGCTCGGGGTGGACCTCACCGCGGCCGGGTCGAGGGTCGCGGTGCTCGCCGTCGACCCCTCGTCGGCGCGCTCCGGCGGCTCCATCCTCGGCGACAAGACGCGCATGGCCCGGCTGGCGGTGGACCAGAACGCCTTCATCCGGCCCTCGCCGACCTCGGGCACCCTGGGCGGCGTCGCCCAGGCGACCCGCGAGTCGATGGTCGTGGTGGAGGCCGCCGGCTACGACGTCGTCCTGGTGGAGACCGTCGGCGTCGGCCAGTCGGAGATCACCGTCGCGGAGATGGTCGACTCGTTCCTGTTCCTGACCATCGCGCGCACCGGCGACCAGTTGCAGGGCATCAAGCGCGGCATCCTGGAGATCGCCGACGTCATCGCCGTGAACAAGGCGGACGGCCCGGCGGCCGCCGACGCCCGCAAGGCGGCGCGCGAGCTCTCCTCCGCCATCCGGATGCTGCGCGGCCGGGGCGAGCCGTGGGACGTGCCGGTGCTCACCTGCGCCGGGCTGACCGGCGAGGGCATGGACGAGGTCTGGGCCAAGCTGGTCGAGCACCAGGAGCGGGCGAAGCTCTCCGGGGCCTTCGACGAGCGCCGCCGCACCCAGCAGGTGCGCTGGACCTGGCAGCTGGTGCGGGACGGCCTCGAGCACTCGCTGCGGTCGCACCCCGGCGTCCGCGCCGCCGTCCCGGACCTGGAGCAGGCCGTGCTGGCCGGCGAGCTCACCCCCGCCCTGGCCGCCCAGCAGATCCTCGCGGCCTTCCGCGACGCCGATCACGGGGCCCGGCAGGTCAGGGCGAGGTGAACTCCGGCAGGTGACCTGACCGCCCCCACCCGTCGAGATCCGCCGCGCCGAGCTCGCCACGCTCCACCGCGAGCATCTCGCGCAGGGTGGCGAGGATGCGCTCGACGCTCGAGCCCGATCCGAACAGCCGCTCCACGTTGCGCTCCTGTTGCTGCCGGAGCGGGTCCGGCTCCCCGCCGAGGAAACGCGCGGCCACGGCTCGTGCCTCGAGGGCGGAGCCGACGGGGTGGGTCCCGGCGCGCACGATCTCGCCGATCTCGGTGAAGGGGCGGTGCCCGGCGCGCTCGACGAAGACGACGGGCTTCTGCAGCAGCTGGTACTCGACCAGCATGCTCAGGCCGTCGGTGACGAGCACGTCCGACGCGGCCAGCAGCGGGGCGTAGTCGCCGTCGGTGAAGACGGCGGTGTTCGGCAGGGCGGTCCACTCCCGCAGCCAGGCGTCCACCTCGGCCTGCGGGATCGGCGAGTCCGCCGAGCACGTGTACGGCAGCAGCGCCGGGTGCGGCATGAAGACGAAATCGGTGTCGGTGTCCTCCCGCGCCCAGGCGAGCATGTCCTCGACCATGGCCGGGAAGGCCCCGAACCGGGACCATCCGACACCGATGCTGTGGTGGGCCGACCAGACCACCCGGCGTGGCCGGCCCTGGCCGTCGTCCTGGATCGGCCAGGCCGGGGCGGCGTTGCGCAGGCGGTCGGCCTTCGGGTGGCCGGTGACCCGGAACTGCCGGCCACCCCGGGCGCCGTCCCGGCGGGCCGCCTCCAGCATCAGCTGGTTGGTGCAGAAGACCGCCCAGGCGGCACGGTGCAGCGGGAAGTCGACGGCGGAGTTGACACCGTCCGGGCCCGGCACGTTCTGGACCAGGTTCATGGTCTCGTACGGGACGAGGCACAGCCGGGCGAAGGTGAGCCGGTCCGTGGCCAGGTCGTCGGGGATGTCGGCGTCCCACTGCGACTGGCGGAAGACGAGGTCGGGGTCGATGGCCTTGATCAGCCGGAGGGCCTCGTCCTGCCCGTGGGCCGGCAGCCGCAGGTGCGGCACGCCCCGGGCGAGGAGCCCCCGGTGGATCTCCTCCTCGTAGGTGTACCCGTCCGAGCCGTGGAAGTGCCGGGGGATCGAGGCCACGATCGGCTCGAAGTCGTCGGAGGCGCGCATCGCCCGCTCGAGCTCGTGGTAGCCGTCCCACGCCTCGATGTGGTGCACCAGGAAGAGGGCGCGCGTCCGGCGCCGGGACAGCCCGGCCCGCCGCGCGGCGAGGTGCACGCTGTCCCGGAGCTCGAGGTCCCGGGTCCGGGCCCCGTTCTCGGCCAGCCGGAGCGCCTCGTGCTGGGCGGCGAGGACGTGCCGGACGTCGTCGAGCGCGCCCTGCAGCTCACCGAGCCGGTGCTCCATGGCGCCGAAACGCTCGAGCACGTGCCGCAGCTTGCTCACGGGACGGTGCAACAACATCCGTGGGGCCTCCCCTGGCGGTGGGTCCGGACGCCCGTGGACACCGGCCTCGTCATCGGGCCGTGGGCATCTGGTCGCCCGAGCGTAACGGCAGCGTCACCACTCGATCACTCAGCGGGACACCGGCGGGGCTGATGTGACGGAACGGGCCTGGAGTCGTGGTGGGGGTCAGAACGAGGAGCGGCAGGGGCGGGCGCGCAGCTCGGAGAGGTAGTCGGCCGGGGCGCCGGCGGCCTCCGCGGCGTCGGCGATCGCGCCGAGGTGACGTGCCGAGGGCAGGCCGCCCTCGAAGGCGTCGAGGACGTAGACGTAGGACACCACGTCGCCACCGAGGGTGTGCACCCGCAGGTGCAGCCGCTGGTACAGCCCGGAGTCGGCCCCCTCCCACGCGTCCAGGGCCCGCTCGTCGGCCTCGGTCAGGTCGTAGAGCGCGACGAAGACGCCGGCCGCCTGCCCGTCGTCGTCGGTGGGCACCAGGGTCGCGAGCGCGCCCTCCCAGCCCAGCTCCTCGGCACCGAAGGTGAGCCGCCAGCCCCGGATCCAGCCGGTGCCGGTGTGCGGCGAGGACGGACAGCGGCGCAGCATCTGAGCGGGATCCATGTTCGACCCGTAGGCGGCGTAGAGGCCCATCGGGGCGAGACTATCCAGCGATCCGGCCCGACCGGCGACGGGCGGTGCCGCGCGGCCGACACCCGACCGGGGAGAATGGCCCCCGACGGACCGACCGGCGACGAAAGATGGACCCATGACCCGCATCGTGATCATCGGTGGCGGCCCGGCCGGCTACGAGGCCGCCCTGGTCGCCGCGCAGCTCGGCGCGGAGGTCACCGTGATCGAGCGCGACGGCATCGGCGGGGCCAGCGTGCTCACCGACTGCGTGCCCTCCAAGACCTTCATCGCCGCGGCGGGCGCCATGAGATCGGTGCGCGACTCCGCCGTCCTCGGCCTGCAGGGTGCGGAGCTCGCGACCGTGAACCTCGACCTCGCGTCGGTGAACCAGCGGGTCAAGGGCCTGGCCGTGGCCCAGTCGGCCGACATCCACGCCCGGCTGACCGCCGAGGGCGTGCGCATCGTCGCCGGCCACGGGCGGCTGTCCGACGAGACCCCGGGAATGGCCGCCCACACCGTCGAGGTGGTGAACGCCGAGGGGCGGGTGGCCGAGGAGCTCGAGAGCGACGTCGTCCTCATCGCCACCGGCGCCGACCCGCGCGTGCTGCCCGGCGCCGAGCCCGACGGCGAGCGGATCCTCGACTGGCGCGACGTCTACGACCTGCAGGAGATGCCCGAGCACCTGGTGGTGGTCGGTTCCGGCGTGACCGGCGCCGAGTTCGCCTCCGGCTACCTCGAGGCCGGGATCCCGGTCACCCTCGTCTCCTCCCGCGACCAGGTGCTGCCGGGCGAGGACTCCGACGCCGCCGCCGTCGTCGAGGAGGTGTTCCGGTCCCGGGGCGGGCGGATCGCCGAGAAGGGACGGGCCGCCGCGGTGCGGCGCACCGGGACGGGTGTGCAGGTCGAGCTCACCGACGGGCGCACGGTCGAGGGGTCCCACGCGCTCATGACGGTCGGCACCATCCCGAACACGTCGGGCCTGAACCTCGAGCAGTGCGGCGTGCAGACCACCGAGTCCGGGCACATCGTGGTCGACCGGGTGTCCCGCACCTCGGTGACCGGCATCTACGCCGCCGGCGACGTCACGGGCGTCTTCCAGCTCGCCTCCGTGGCCGCCATGCAGGGCCGCATCGCGATGTGGCACGCGCTCGGCGAGGCGGTGGCGCCGATCAGGCTCAAGACGGTCGCGGCCAACGTCTTCACCCACCCCGAGATCGCCACCGTCGGAGTCCAGCAGAAGGCCCTGCCGGACTACCCCGACGTCGAGACGGTCCTCCTGCCGCTGGCGACCAACGCCCGGGCGAAGATGAGCGACCTGCACGACGGCTTCGTGAAGCTGTTCGCCCGTCGGGCCACCGGGGTCATCGTCGGCGGCGTCGTCGTGGCGCCGGGGGCCTCCGAGCTGATCCTGCCGATCGCGCTCGCCGTCACCCAGCGGCTGACCGTCGACGACCTGGCGCAGACCTTCGCGATCTACCCGTCGCTGTCGGGGTCGATCACCGAGGCCGGTCGCCGGCTGATGGGCGCCGACCACCTCGCCTGACGACCTCGCCTGACGACCTCGCCTGACGGGGCCGCGGCGGGACCCAGGGGAGCGCCGGGGCGCGTGCGGCGGGTGTGACGGGAGTTCGGCTCAACATCGCCGAACCCGTGCCGACCGGGCACCGGCCCGCCGATTCAGGAGTCGATGTCTCCTGACCACGACCTCCGTCGTCCACGCGGCTCCCGTCGTCCGATCCGCGCCCTGGCGCTGGCCGGAGCGGTCCTGGCCGCCGTGGCGGTCCCGGGCGTCGCCGCCGCCGACAGCGGGACGACCGTCGTCGGCGAGCTGGTGCACGTGTGGGCGGAGGCGCAGCCGGGGGCCGGTGGGCACGCGGCCGGGGCCGACGAGCACGACGAGGGCACGCGGCTGAGCTGGGTCGAGACCGCCGACGGCGCCGTCCGCGTGCCGGCCGAGCAGGTCGCCACCGTGCCCGGCGGCTCCACGGTCCAGCTGACCGTCGGCCGGCCGGTCGAGGACGAGGCCGGCGAGGACGGCTACGAGCCCGCCCGCACGGTCCTCGACAGCGACGTCCTCACCCCGCCGCCGGCCGGCACCCCCGAGCCGCTGCCCGCGCCGCGGGGCGGGGTGACCAACGAGGTCACCGTGGTCCTGGTGGCGCCGGCCGGCACCGCTCCGGACGGCACGCGGCTGCAGGACGTCGTCGCGGCGGTGGACGGCAGCGTGTCCGGCTTCTGGTCCGAGCAGACCGGTGGCGCCCTCACCGTCGGCGTCGCCGCCCGCCACGACTGGATCAGCACCTCGGCCGGCTGCGCGACGCCGGACGTGCTCTGGGACGAGGTGGCGGCGGAGGTCGGGTTCGTCCCCGGTCCGGGCAAGCACCTGCTGCTCCGGCTGAGCGATCAGACCGCCGGCCAGCCGGCGTGCGCCTACGCGCTGGCCGAGGTGGGCGTCGGCCCCGCGTCCGGCGGCCGGCTGTACGTGCGGGACACCTCCATTTCGGTGATCGCCCACGAGCTCGGGCACAACTTCGGCCTGGGGCACTCGTCGGGGATCCAGTGCGACGGGGCGGTGGAGGACGGCTCCTGCCGCACCGCCGGCTACCGCGACTTCTACGACGTGATGGGCGCCTCCTGGGCCCGGCTCGGTGCGCTGAACGCCGTCCAGGCCGCGGCGCTGGGCGTCCTCCCCGGGAACGCCGAGCGGACCGTGTCGGTAGGGGAGCCCGCCACCAGCGTGACGCTGGCCCCGCTGGCCGGTGGCACCGGCGTGCGGGCCCTGCGGCTGGTCGACGCCGAGGGCGTCGTCTACTGGCTGGAGCTGCGGGCCGCGACCGGGCGCGACGGCTGGCTGGCCACCCGCGACAACGTGTACCGGCTCGACGCCGGCGTGCTCCTCCACCGGGCCGGCCGGTTCCCGGACACCTCGCTGCTCCTCGACGGCACACCGGGTCCGGCGGCCGGCTGGGACGCCGATCTGCAGTCCGCCCTCCCGGTGGGCGCGCCGGTCACCCTGTCCGGCGGGGACTTCACGGTCACGGTGCGGGCCGTCGACGGTGGTGCGGCGGTCGTCGACGTGCTGCCGGCCGCACGGCCCGGCGTCGACCGGAGCGGCAGCGCCGGAGCGGGCCCCGCGGACGCCGGGGGTGCGGACCGCCGCGGCACCACCACCCTCACCGGGACCTCCGTCGCGGCCCCGGAAGCCGTGGCCGCGCCGCAGCCGCCGCCGTACTGGGCGCCGGAGGGCGGGTTCAGCGTGCCGCGCGGCACGGTCGCGCTGGACCCGGTCGCCGACAGCTCCGGCTCCCTCGGCGGGCTGCTCCTGCCGGTGGCGGGCGCCGCCCTCGCCGGCGCGAGCGTCCTGTTGGTGCAGGCCCTGCGCCGGCGGTCGATCCGCCGCTGACCCCGGCCGCCCGCGTCGGCACCGGCGGCACCGGACGGCCGGCCGACCGACGAGGTGACCGTCGGTGGTTCAGCCGCCCGTGCGGCCAGCCGATGGGAAAGGGGATCCCTCTCGACTGGAGTTCGTTCGTGCGACGCTTCACCCGATCGCCCGGTATCCGGGCGACGTTCACCGTCCCCGTCGTGGCTCTCGCCTCGTTCGGCGTCTGGTCGTCCGTCCCGTCCGGCGCCTCCGCCGACGACGGCGCTCCGGCCCCGGCCGTGGCGGAGACGCTCGTGGGCACCCTGGTCCAGGCGTGGCCCGAGCCCGAGCACGGGCACGAGTTCCACGACCCCGCGGAGAGCCGGCCGCTGAGCTGGATCCGGACCGACGCGGGGGACACCGTCAGGGTGGCCACCGACGACGTGGCGGAGATCCCGGTCGGCAGCACGGTGGAGGTCGTGGTCGGGGAGACGGTGGCCGAGCAGACCCCGCTCGCGGCCGAGCTCGAGCCGGCCCGGGAGGTCCTGGAGACCGAGATCCTCGAGGCGGCGGCCACCGAGACCCTCGCGCCGGCCTCCGCGCCGTTCACCAACCAGCTCACGGTCGCCCTGGTCGCCCCGGCGGGGGCGGCCCCGGACGACACGACCGCGGACCAGGTCCTCACGACGCTGAACGGGGCGGTCGCCGACTTCTGGGAGGAACAGAGCGGCGGAACCATCCGGATCGGGGCCACCGCGCCCCGCCCGGAGTGGCTGCGCTCGACCGCCGGCTGCGACGACCCCTACGCCCTCTGGGACGACGCCGCGGCCCAGGTCGGGTTCACGCCCGGCCCCGGCAAGCACCTCCTCCTCTACCTGCCGGGCGCGTCCGGAACCCTCCCTGGCTGCGCCTACGGGCTCGCGGAGGTGCGCAACGCCCCCGGCGCGGGTGGCTACCTGTACGTGCAGGCGGCCGCCACGTCGGTGATCGCGCACGAACTGGGGCACAACTTCGGGCTGGGGCACTCCGCCGAACGGCAGTGCGACACCACGCTGGAGTACGGGACCTGCCGCACGGTCACCTACGGCGATCTCTACGACGTCATGGGCGGTTCGTGGGAGCAGATCGGATCGCTGAACGCCCCGCAGGCCGACCGCATCGGGCTCCTCGCCGCCGCGCAGGTGCAGACCGTGGTCGCGGGCACGCCGGGCTCCGTCACCGTGGCGTTGTCACCGGTGTCCGGCCGCACCGGGACGCGCGCGGTCGAGCTCGTAGACCCCGACGGCGTCGTGTACTGGCTGGAGTTCCGTCCGGCGAGCGGCCGGGACGGCTACCTCGGGACGGACGCCAACTGGCTGGGGCTCGAGCCGGGCGTGCTGCTGCGCCGCTCGGCGGGCCCGTCGGACACCTCGGTGCTGTTCGACCCGACCTCGTCCCCGCGCGCCGCGTGGGACACCGACACGCTGCAGGCGCTGCCCGTGGGCCAGGTCGTGCGGATCTCCGGCGGGGACTTCGCGGTGTCCGTGGAGAGCGTCACCGCCACGTCCGCGAGCGTCCGGATCGCGACGCAGGACGCCACCACCACACCGATCTCGCAGACCTACGCGGACCTCGACGGACCGGGCGGCCCCCTGGGCGCTCCCACCGGGGAGGAGACCTGCGGGCTGGCCGGGGGTGGCTGCAGCCGCACCTACGAGAACGGCGACCTCTACTGGAACCCGGCCGGCCGGGTGCACGCCGTGCTCGGTCCGCTCGCGGCCGAGTACGCCGCCGTGGGCGGCCCCGCGGTGCTGGGCTACCCGACCGGCGACACCACCGCGACCACCGGTGGCGGCGGCGCCTCGTCCGTCTTCGAGCGGGGGGTGATCGCCTGGTCGCCGGCGACCGGGGCGCACGCGGTGCGCGGCGCCGTCCTGGCGCGGTGGCGGGAGCTGGGCGCGCAGACGGGGCCGTGGGGGTATCCGCTGGCCGGTGAGCAGGCCGTGCCGGGCGGGGTCGTCGCCCGGTTCGCCGGCGGCACGGTGTACTGGTCGGCCGGAACGGGCCCGCAGCTCGTGCGCGGGGCGATCCTGGCGCGGTACGAGGCCGCGGGCGGGCCGCCGGCGCTCGGCTTCCCGGTGGCCGACGAGGGCGGCACGGCCGACCGGACCGGTGCGCTGGTGCGGCTGGAGCGGGCGGTCATCTACTGGTCGCCGGCGTCCGGTGCGCAGGTGGTGAAGGGCGCCGTCCGCGCCCGGTGGGTGAACTCCGGTGCGCAGACCGGTCCGCTGCGCTATCCGGTCGGTGCCGAGGTCTGCGGGCTGCGCGGGGGCGGCTGCGTGCAGAACTTCCAGGGCGGCACGCTCTACTGGTCGCCCGCCACCGGCGCCCAGCCGGTGACCGGGGCGATCCGAGGGCACTGGGGCCAGCTCGGCTGGGAGAACGGGTACCTGGGGTACCCGGTCGCTGCCGAGGTCTGCGGGCTGCGCGGGGGCGGCTGCGTGCAGAACTTCCAGGGCGGCACGCTGTACTGGTCGCCCGCGACCGGCGCGCAGCCGGTGAAGGGCGCCATCCGTGCCCGCTGGGAGGCGACGGGCTGGGAGAACGGCTACCTGGGCTATCCGGTCGCTGCGGAGGTCTGCGGGCTGCGGGACGGCGGCTGCGTGCAGAACTTCCAGGGCGGCACGCTCTACTGGTCGCCCATGACCGGCGCGCAGCCGGTGAACGGGGCGATCCGTTCCCGCTACGGGCAGCTCGGCTGGGAGAACGGCTACCTCGGCTATCCGGTGGGCCCCGGCCCGGTCCCGCGGCCCAACGGTGACGAGTACCAGCGCTTCCAGGGCGGGATGCTGTACTGGTCGGCCACCACCGGCCAGGTCCGCGCCTCCTGACGAGGGAGGACCTCCGACGACATCGGGGCCCGTCACCGTGTGGTGACGGGCCCCGATGCCGAACGCGGGCTACTCGGCGTCGGCGATCGTGCAGAGCACCGCGCCGCTGGTGACGGTGGCTCCCACCTCGGCGGACAGGCCGGAGACCGTGCCCGCCTTGTGCGCGGCGATGGGCTGCTCCATCTTCATCGCCTCGAGGACGACGATCAGGTCGCCCGCCTCGACGGTGGCGCCGTCCTCGACGGCCACCTTCACGATGGTGCCCTGCATCGGCGAGGTGAGGGAGTTCCCGGAGGTCGCCGAGCCGCCGCCACCACCGCCGCGCTTGCGCGGCTTGGCGGCGGCACCGGGCGCCGCGCCGCCGCCACCGGCGGCGAGGCCGGCGGGCAGGGACACCTCGAGGCGGCGTCCGCCGACCTCCACCACGACGGTCTGCCGCGGCGCGTCCTCGTCCGCCTCGGCCGGGGCCGCGGCGTAGGGCGGGACCTGGTTGTCCCACTCCGTCTCGATCCAGCGCGTGTGCACCGTGAACGGCTCGCTGGTGAAGGCCTCGTCGCGGACGACGGCGCGGTGGAAGGGGATGACCGTGGGCATGCCCTCGACGACCAGCTCGTCGAGCGCGCGGCGGGCCCGCTGCAGCGCCTCCTCGCGGGTGGCGCCGGTGACGATCAGCTTGGCCAGCATGGAGTCGAACGCCCCGGCCACCTCGCCGCCGGTCTCCACGCCGGAGTCCCAGCGCACGCCGGGCCCCTGCGGGATCTCCAGCCGGTCCACCGGGCCGGGGGCCGGCATGAAGTTGCGGCCGGCGTCCTCGGCGTTGATCCGGAACTCGATGCTGTGGCCGCGCGGCTCGGGGTCCTCGGTGATCTCCAGCGGGAGCCCGTCGGCGATACGGAACTGCTGCCGGACCAGGTCGAGGCCCGAGGTCTCCTCCGACACCGGGTGCTCCACCTGGAGCCGGGTGTTGACCTCGAGGAAGGAGATCGAGCCGTCGACGCCGACGAGGTACTCGACGGTGCCGGCACCGTGGTAGCCGGCCTCCTTGCAGATGGCCTTGGCCGACTCGTGGATCCGGGCGCGCTGGTCGTCGGTCAGGAACGGCGCGGGCGCCTCCTCGACCAGCTTCTGGTTGCGGCGCTGCAGCGAGCAGTCGCGGGTGCCGACGACGATGACGTTGCCGTGCGTGTCGGCGAGCACCTGGGCCTCGACGTGCCGCGGCTTGTCCAGGAACCGCTCGACGAAGCACTCACCCCGGCCGAAGGCGGAGACCGCCTCCCGGACCGCGGAGTCGAACAGCTCGGGGATCTCCTCGATGGTGCGGGCCACCTTGAGCCCGCGGCCACCGCCGCCGAAGGCCGCCTTGATGGCGACCGGCAGGCCGTGCTCCTGCGCGAACGCGACGACCTCGTCGGCGCCGCCGACCGGGTCCTTGGTGCCCGGGACCAGCGGCGCGCCCGCGCGGGTGGCGATGTGCCGGGCGGCGACCTTGTCGCCCAGGTCGACGATCGCCTGGGGCGACGGACCGATCCAGGTCAGCCCGGCGTCGATGACCGCCTGGGCGAAGTCGGCGTTCTCCGACAGGAAGCCGTAGCCCGGGTGGATCGCGTCCGCGCCGGCCCGCTTCGCGGCGTCGAGGATCTTGTCGATCACCAGGTACGAGTCACCGGGCGTCGTGCCGCCCAGGGCGAACGCCTCGTCCGCGACGCGCACGTGCAGCGCGTCCCGGTCCGGCTCCGCGTAGACCGCCACGCTGGTCAGCCCCGCGTCCTTGCAGGCGCGGGCCACCCGGACCGCGATCTCGCCGCGGTTGGCGATCAGGACCTTCTGCACCGGCGCACTCCTTCGTTCGTCGACCGTCCGGACTCTAACCAGCAGACGGCGGCGGTCTCCGGGCAGGGCCGGACGGGGCGGGTCAGATGCCGGCGAGCTCGTCCGGGGCGTCGGCGGCCCGGGGGCGGGGCGGGAGCGTGCGGGCACCGACGACCCGCCGCAACAGGCGGGCGCCGTGCCTGGCCGCCGCGCCGGGGACGTGCAGGGCCGGGAGCCGCGGCGACGGCAGGGCGGGCACCTCGGCGGCCGGTTCGGGCACCTCCACCGGCTCGGACTCCTCCTCCGGCGCCTGCTCCTCGGCCGGTGCGAGCTCCTCGGCGGGAGCCGGTGGGGGACCGACGGGCAGCAGCGCGGCGATCGCCTCCAGCGCGGCGTCGAGCAGCTCCTCGGGGCCTGCCCCGGCGTCGTCGTCCCGGCCGCCGGCGGCGACGCGGAGCTCCTCGAGGTCGCCGGTCACGGTGCAGTCCAGGGTCGCGAGCTCGGCGATCACCGCGTCCGCGGCGGCCGACACCCAGCCGCGCTCCCCGGCCGGCAGCGTCAACCGCGCCGACCCCGGCCGGCCGGCCAGGGCGCCGACGGCCAGGAAGTGGGTGACCCGCGAGGCGTAGACCGGCCACTCGACGCCGTAGTCCAGGTGCTCGTTGAGCCGGCGGAGCAGCTCGCTCTCGGTGCGGCCCAGCGACTGGTTGCGCCGTCCGTCGGGCATGGTCGCCACGGCCGGGTCGACGCCGACGACGGCGGCGAACCGCTCCCAGAGCAGGCCCGGGTCGGTGCCGGGCGGAGGAACGGTCACGACGTGCACCCGGTCGGCGGGCAGCCCGGCGGTCCACCGGCGGAGGACGGCGGGGACGTCGTGCCGCAGCCAGAAGGCCGCGGCGTGGCCCTCGGTGCCCTCACCGGCCGGCCGCTGCTCGTCGGCGCGGCCGGATGCGGGGCGGACCATCTCCAGGAAGTCCGGGAACGGCAGGAAGTGGCGGTTCTTGACGTCCTCCTGCCAGACCGCGGGCAGCTGCCGGGCGAGGTCGCGGACGGTGACGACGACGTGCACCTCGGCGAAGTCGAGGTCGGCCAGCACCCGGGCGGCGGCCTCGGCGCTCAGGTCGCCGAAGAGCTCGTGGGAGATGACGGTGGTGCCCTCGTGCTCGCGGGCGGCGTCCACCAGCCGGCCCCAGGCCCCCTGGACGTCCGGGTCCACGAACCCGTGGAAGCTGCACCGCTGCGCGTCGAGGACGGCGTGGAAGTGCGCAGCCGGGTGGGCGCCCGGGTAGAGGACGCCGGCCTCGCCCAGCGCCGGCCGGGAGTCCCAGAGCAGCTCCTGCAGGAAGGTCGTCCCGGACTTGGGGGTCCCGATGTGCATCACCACGCGACGTGCGTTCATGGGTACAGATCGTGACGGGACGTTCCGGCCCGGTCGAGTTCCCCGGGCCGGAGTCCGGCCGTGTCCCTCACGTGCGTCTCTCGGGCACCAGTTGTCACAGCAGCCCCGGCGAGCGGGGGTCAGCGCCGCCAGAGGTCGGTGATCGCCAGGCCGCGCTTGGCCAGCTGGGTGCGCAGGACGGTCAGCGACAGCCCCACCACGGCGGCCGGGTCACCCTCCACCCGGCGCACGAACGGCGCGCCGAGCCCGTCGAGGGTGAACGCGCCCGCCACGGCCAGCGGCTCCCCGGTGGCGAGGTAGGCCTCCACCTCCGGCGGCGTGGGCTCGGCGAAGTAGACGACGGTGGAGGCCACCGCGATGTCGCGGCTGACGACCGCGCCGTCCCGGACGTCGAAGAGCGCCTGGCCGGTGTGCAGGATGCCGGAGCGCCCGGCCATGCGCCGCCACCGGTCGCGCGCCTCGGCGGCGTCGGCCGGCTTGCCCTGCGGCTTCCCGGCGAACTCCAGGAGCGAGTCCGCACCGATGACCAGGGCGTCGGTCTCCCGCTTGGCGACGTCCGCGGCCTTCGCGGCGGCCAGCAGGGCGACCTGCTCGGCCACGCGCGGGGCGGAGTACGCGGACTCGTCGACGTCGCTCACCACGACGTCGGGCGCCAGTCCGGCCTGCCGCAGCAGGGACAGCCGGGCCGGGGACGCCGACGCCAGCACCAGCCGGCGGTGGCCGCTCACGCGGACCTCCCGGCGGCGCGCCAGCCGCCGTGGCCGGCGTGCAGCGGGCGGCGGTGGGCGCCGGCGTACGAGGCCCACCCGCCGACCGGCGTCGGGCGGCGGCGCTCCCGGCGCTGGGACAGGGCGGCGACGACGACGGTCAGCGCGGCGAGCTCCTCGGCCGTCGGCTCCCCCTTCACGACCCGCAGCAGCGGGCGCTGCTCCTCGCTCACAGCGGGATGTTCCCGTGCTTCTTGGGCGGCAGGGTCTGGCGCTTGTTGGCCAGCACCCGCAGCGCCTTGGTGACCTGCACGCGGGTGTGCGATGGCGGGATGACCGCGTCGACGTAGCCGCGGTCGGCGGCGATGTAGGGGTTGGCGAGGGTGTCCTCGTACTCCGCGATCAGCTCGGCGCGGCGGGTGTCGGGGTCCTCGGCCGCGGCCAGCTCCTTGCGGTAGAGGATGCCCACCGCGCCCTGCGCGCCGACCACGGCGATCTGCGCCGTCGGCCAGGCGAGGTTCACGTCGGCACCCAGGTGCTTGGAGCCCATGACGTCGTAGGCGCCGCCGTAGGCCTTGCGGGTGATGACGGTGACCTTGGGGACGGTGGCCTCGGCGTAGGCGTAGATCAGCTTGGCGCCGCGGCGGATGATGCCCTCCCACTCCTGCGACGTGCCGGGCAGGAAGCCGGGGACGTCGACGAAGGTGAGCACCGGGATGTTGAAGGCGTCGCAGGTGCGCACGAACCGCGCCGCCTTCTCGCTGGCGTCGATGTCCAGCGTGCCGGCGAACTGGGTGGGCTGGTTCGCCACGACGCCCACCGGCCGGCCCTCGACCCGGCCGAAGCCGATGAGGATGTTCGGCGCGAAGAGCGGCTGCACCTCGAGGAACTCGCCGTCGTCGAGCACGTGCTCGATGACGGTGTGCATGTCGTAGGGCGTGTTCGCCGAGTCCGGGATGAACGAGTCGAGCTCGAGGTCCTCGTCGGTCAGCGCGTCGGGCAGGACCGTCTCGGCCGGGGCGACGTCGAGCGCCGGCAGCGGGTCGAGGTTGTTGCTCGGCAGGTAGGACAGCAGCGCCTTGACGTAGTCGAGGGCGTCGGCCTCGTCCTCGGCCAGGTAGTGCGCGACACCGGACTTGGTGTTGTGCGTACGCGCACCGCCGAGCTCCTCGAGGGAGACGTCCTCGCCGGTCACGGTCTTCACGACGTCGGGCCCGGTGATGAACATCTGGCTGGTCTTGTCGACCATGACGATGAAGTCGGTGAGCGCGGGGGAGTAGACGTGCCCGCCGGCCGCCGGGCCCATCACCAGGGAGATCTGCGGGATGACGCCCGAGGCGTGCACGTTGCGCTGGAAGATCTCGCCGTAGAGGCCGAGGGAGACCACGCCCTCCTGGATCCGGGCGCCACCGCCCTCGTTGATCCCGATGACGGGGCAGCCGTTCTTGATGGCGAAGTCCTGGACCTTGACGATCTTCTCGCCGTAGACCTCGCCGAGGCTGCCGCCGAAGACGGTCACGTCCTGGGAGAAGATCGCGACCGGCCGGCCGTCGACCGTGCCGTAGCCGGTGACGACGCCGTCGCCGAAGGGGCGCTTGTCGGCCATCCCGAAGTTCGTCGACCGGTGCCGGGCGAACTCGTCGAACTCGGTGAAGGAGCCGGGGTCGAGCAGGGCCTCGATCCGCTCGCGCGCGGTCATCTTCCCGGCGGCGTGCTGCTTCTCCACGGCGCGCTCGGAGCCGGCGTGCTGGGCCTCCTGCACGCGGCGCTCGAAGTCCGCGAGCTTCCCGGCCGTCGTGTGGATGTCGACGTCGTCCGGGACCTGCTCCCCGGCGCTCTCCAGTTCAGCCGCGCTCACGTGTCCTCCTCGCTGGCGACCTCGGCCGCCTTCGCGCGCCGCTGGTCTGCTCGTCCGTGACCCACCCGCCCGGTCACGGGTCGTGCCCGCGGGCGCCCGGAGGGATCCCGCGTCCGTGCCGTGCCGGTGTGCAGGCCCCGGCGTACCGGGGCCTCGGATTCCGTAGCGTAGGGGAGCCTCCGGCAGGCCTTCCTGCTGGACTCCGACGGTGCGCCGTCGGGTGCCCCGCCGGACCCGGCCGGACGGCGCCTCCGGGCACCGGTCGATAGCGTGGCCGGGTGCCCGATGACCCCTCCTCCCGCTGGTCGGACCTGGAGCGCCCCGCGCTCGACGCGCGGGCGCTGGAGACCGCGCTCGGCCGGGACAGCGGCCTGTGGCGCTCGGTCGAGGTGGTCGACGAGATCGGCTCGACCAACGCGGCCCTCGCCGCGTCCGCCGCGGCGGGCGCCCCCGAGGGCACCGTCCTCGTCGCCGAGCACCAGGTCACCGGGCGGGGCCGGCTCGACCGGGTGTGGGCCTCGCCGCCCCGCGCCGGGCTGACCGTGTCGTTCCTGCTCCGCCCGGACGTGCCGGCCGCGCGCCGCGGCTGGCTGCCCCTGCTCACCGGGGTGGCGCTGGCCGAGTCGGTGCGCGAGGTCACCGGGGTGCTGGCGTCGGTCAAGTGGCCCAACGACCTCCTCGCCCGGGACGGGCGCAAGCTCGCCGGCATCCTGGCCGAGTCGGTGACCGGCGGGGACCTCCCGGCCGGCGTCGTCGTCGGGGTCGGGCTCAACGTCTCGACCACGGCCGCGGAGCTCCCGGAGACCGGGACGTCCCTGTCGGTGGTCACCGGCGGGACCGTCGACCGGGCACCCGTGCTGCTGGGCTTCCTGCGCGCCCTCGAGCGGCGCTACCGCGGCTGGGTGACCGCGCTGGGTGATCCGGTGGTCTCCGGTCTGGCGCAGGACTACCTGGCGTGGTCGTCCACCATCGGCAGCACCGTGGAGGTGACGATGCCGGACGGCTCGGCGCTGGTCGGCACCGCGCGGGCGATCGACTGGGACGGCCGGCTCGTGGTGGACGCCGCGGAGGGCACCGTCGAGCTGGCCAGCGGCGACGTCCGACACGTCCGGACACGCGTCGCGGAGGCATGACGGGGGGCGGTCCCTGCGTCATCCTGGCGCGGTGCCGTACCCCGACAAGCTCCTCGCCGACGACGAAGAGGTCGTGCGCCACCTGCACCCGCACTGGCTCACGCTCGTCCGGCCGGTCGTGCTGCTCCTGCTCGTCGTCGGCGGCGCCTCGTTCGGCGCCGCGCTCGTCCCCGCGGGGCCGCAGCAGGGGATGGTCCGGCTGGGGATCGTGGTGGCGGCGGCCCTGCTGGTGCTGTTCCTCGTCGTCGTCCCCGTGCTCCGCTGGCGGACGACGCACTACGTGGTCACCACCCACCGGCTGCTGTTCCGCGAGGGCATCCTGGCCCGCCGCGGGCGCGACCTCGGGCTCTCCCGCATCACCGACGTCTCCTACACCCAGACGCTGTGGGAGCGGATCATCAACTCCGGCACGCTGACGATCGAGACCGCCGGTGACGGCGGCGCCACCGTGCTGCGGCAGATCCCCGGCAGCGAGGGCGTCCAGCAGCTCGTCAACGTCATGATCGAGGAGGACGCCGACCGGCGGGCCCAGGAGGCGGCCGGCTACATCCGCGGCCAGGACGGCCGGCCGCCGGAGGACGGCTGGCGGGCCACCAGGGTGCTCTGACCGGCAACCGGATGTGACGGGGCCGTCACGGCGCGCCTGAGCGGTTCTGTCGGACCCCCTCCCTACCTTCTGCGCCATGCGGCTGCTGCACACCTCGGACTGGCACATCGGCCGCACCCTGCACGGCACCGACCTGCTCGCCGAGCAGGAGGCGGTCCTCGGTGGCCTGGCCGACGTCGTCACCGCCGAGCGGGTCGACGTCGTCGTCGTGGCCGGTGACGTCTACGACCGCGCGGTGCCCTCGGCGGACGCCACCGGGGTGCTCGACCGGGTCGTCGGCCGGCTGCTGGCCACCGGCGCCCGGGTGGTGCTGACCCCGGGCAACCACGACTCGGCGCGCCGGCTCGGCACGTTCTCCGGCCTCCTCAGCGCCGCCGGCCTGCACGTCCGGGCGGTCACCGCCCGGCTGGACGAGCCGGTGCTGCTGGCCGACGAGCACGGCGAGGTGGCCGTCTACGGCATCCCGTACCTGGAGCCGGAAGTGGCCCGCCACGAGCTCGGCGTGCCCGGGGCGCGGGGTCACGAGGCGGTGCTGCGCGAGGCCATGGACCGGGTGCGCGCCGACCTGTTCCTGCGGCCGGGCGCCCGATCGGTCGTGCTCGCGCACGCCTTCGTCGGCGGCGGGGTGGCCAGCGAGAGCGAGCGGGACATCTGCGTCGGTGGGGTCGACCTGGTGCCGGGCCGGGTCTTCGACGGCGTCGACTACGTCGCCCTGGGCCACCTGCACCGGCCGCAGACGCTGTCGCCGCGGATGCGGTACAGCGGGTCGCCGCTGGCGTACTCCTTCGGGGAGGCCGGCCAGCAGAAGCAGGCCTGGCTGGTGGAGCTCGACGCCGACGGCCTCGCCGAGGTGCGGGCGCTGCCCCTGCCCACGCCCCGGCCCCTGTCGGTGCTCACCGGCACCCTCGAGGAGCTGCTGGCCGAGCCGGCGCACGCCGCCGCGGAGCAGCACTTCGTCTCCGCCCGGCTCACCGACCCGGTCCGCCCCGCCGACCCCATGCGCCGGCTGCAGGAGCGGTTCCCCTTCTGCGTGCACCTGGACTGGGCGGGCGCGGGGACGGCGAACGGGGGCGGCAGCTACCAGGAGCGGATGAGGGGGCGCAGCGCCCTCGACGTCGCGGGCGAGTTCGTCAGCCACGTGCGAGGCGCGCCGGCCACCGCGGCCGAGCGGGAGCTGCTGGCGCGCGCCCTCGGCGCCGGTGACCGCGCGGAGGCGGCCCGATGAGGCTGCACCGGCTGTCGGTCACCGCGTTCGGCCCGTTCGCCGGAACCGTCGAGGTGGACCTGGACGAGGTCGGCCGGGACGGGCTCTTCCTGCTGTGGGGCCCCACGGGGGCGGGCAAGACGACCCTGCTCGACGCCGTGGTCTTCGCCCTCTACGGGCGGGTGCCCGGCGCGCGCGGCGAGGAGAAGCGGCTGCGCAGCGACCACGCCGACGCGGCCACCCGCACGGAGGTCACCTGCGAGCTCACCCTGGGCGCGGAACGGCTGCGGGTGGTCCGGCGGCCGGAGCAGCAGCGGCCGAAGAAGCGCGGCGAGGGGTGGGCCACCGAGCAGGCGAAGCTGGTGGTCTCCCGGCTCACCGACGGCGGCTGGGAGCCGGTGAGCACCCGGATCGACGAGGGCTCCGAGCACCTGCGCACGCGGCTGGGGCTCGACGTCCACCAGTTCTGCCAGGTCGTGCTGCTGCCGCAGGGCGACTTCGCGCGCTTCCTGCGCGCCGAGCCCGAGCACCGGGCCGAGCTGCTGCGCACGCTGTTCGACGTCGACCGGTTCGCCCGGGCGGAGGAGTGGCTGGCCGAGGAACGCACGGCGGCCCGCGAGCGCACCACGGCGCAGCGCGCGCAGCTGGGCACCCTCGTCGCCCGGGTGGCCCAGATCGCGGACGTCGAGGTGCCCGAGGAGCTCGCCCCGGAGCTGGTCGGCGCGGGTCCGGGGACGCGGGTCGTGCCGTGGGTGGAGCAGGTCCGCGCGACGGCGACCGAGCGCCTGACGGAGGCGACGGCGCGTGCCGACGCGGCCGCCGGGGAGGTGGCCGCGATCGACGGCGAGCTCGCCGCCGCCCGGGCACTGGAGGAGCGGCACGCGCGGCGGGCCCAGGCCGCGGCGGAGCTGGCGGGGCTGGAGCAGCGGGAGCCCGCGCTCGAGCCGCTGCGGGCCGAGCGCGACGCCGGCCGCCGGGCCGAGCCGCTGCGCGACGTGCTGCAGTCGGCCGGCGCGGCGGCCGTGGCCGCGGAGCGCGCGACCGAGGCGCTCTCGGCCGCCGAGGCCGCCTGGTCGCCGGTGGCCGGCGGTCGGGAGGCCACGACCGCGGTGGCCCGCGAACTCCGCGACCGGGCGGCCGAGGCGCGGGCGCTGCTGCCGGAGCTGGACCGGGCGGCCGCCGTCGAGCGCGCCGTCGTCGCGCTGGACGGCACCGTCGACGGGCTGGCCGAGCGCTGCGCCGCCGGGGAGCAGGCCGTGGCCGGCTTCCCCGCCCGGCTCGCCGCGCACGAGGAGCGGCTCGCCCGGGCACGGACCGCCGCGGCCGAGCTGCCGGCGCAGCGGAGCGCGCTGCAGGCGGCCGAGGCTGCGCTGGAGGCCGCCCGCGCCGCCGAGACGCTGGACGGCCGGCTGGCGGGGCTGCGCGAGGACGTGCGGGCGCGACGCGAGGCGTGGGTCGACGCCCGCGAGCAGTGGCTGGACCTCCGCGGCCGGCGGCTCGACGGGATGGCCGCCGAGCTGGCCGCGGCGCTCACCGACGGTGCCCACTGCCCGGTCTGCGGCGCCACCGAGCACCCGCGGCCGGCGGTGCACGACGGGGCGCGGGTGACGGCTGCCGACGAGGACGCCGCCCGGGCGCTCGCCGAGGCCGCGGAGTCCGCCCTCGCCGCGGCCACCGCGCGGCTCGACGCCGCCGAGCGGGAACTGGCCGGGGTGCGCGCCCGCGCCGGGGAGCTGCCGGCGCCGGAGCAGGCCGAGCGGGTCGCCGGCCTCACCGCCGCCGTCCGGGCCACCGCCGAGCTGGCCGGGGGGCTCGCGGCGGCCGAGGCGGAGCTCCAGCAGCTGGCCGGCGAGCGGGAGACCGCGACCGCCCGGCTGGCCGCGGACCGCGAGGAGCGGCGGGCGCGGATCGCCGAGCGAGAGGCGCTCGCCCAGGGTCTGGCCGAGCTGTCCCAGCGGCTGACCGCCGCGCGTGGCGACGACGCCGACCTCCGCACCCGCGTGGCGCGGCTGTCCGCCGCGGCCGACCGGTGCGAGGCCGTCGTCACCGCCGCGGCCGACGAGGTGCGGGCCCGGGCCCAGGCGGAGGCCACCCGCCGGGCCGCCGAGGAGCGGGCGGCGGGCGCCGCCTTCGACGACCTGCTCGACGCGGCGGCGGCCCTGCTCGAACCCGGCCGCCTCGCCCGGCTGGACCGGCAGCTGGACGAGCACGACCAGCGGGTCGCGCTGCTGCGCGGACGGCTGGCCGAGGCCGAGCTGGCCGACCTGCCCCCGCGGCCCGACCTGGGCGCGCTGGAGGACCGCTGCGCGGGGATGACCCGGCGGCGGGAGGACGCGGTGGCCGCGCTCGAGCAGGCGCGCCGCTGCACCGCGTCCCTGGCCCACCTCGTCGGCCGGGTGACCGCCGCGGAACTGGAGCTCGCCGAGCTGCGCGACTGGGCCGACCAGGTCACGGCGCTCGCCGACCTCGCCCACGGCAGGGGGGCGAACGCCCGGAGGATGCGGCTGCAGTCCTTCGTCCTCGCCGCGCGCCTGGAGCAGGTGGCCGAGGTGGCCAGCCGGCGGCTGCTGGACATGTCCGGCGGCCGGTACACCTTCCTGCACAGCGACGCGCAGGGGCGGCACGGTGCCCGTGGCGGTCTGGGCCTGGACGTCTTCGACGAGTACACCGGCGTGCGGCGGCCCACGAAGACCCTCTCCGGTGGGGAGAGCTTCATGGCGTCGTTGGCCCTGGCGCTCGGTCTCGCCGACGTCGTCACCGCCGAGACCGGAGGGGTGCGCATCGACACGCTTTTCGTCGACGAGGGGTTCGGCACCCTCGACGCGCAGGCGCTGGACGCGGTCATGACCGTGCTCGACGAGCTGCGCCGCGGCGGCCGCACGGTCGGCGTGATCAGTCACCTGGAGGAGCTGCGCACCCGCATCCCGACGCGGTTGGAGGTGGTCGCGGGACGCAACGGGTCACGCCTGGCGGGCTGAGCGTCCGGTCAGGGCCGGCCCGGGGCGGAGGTCAGCACCGGATCGCGCGGCGGAGCCGTCGCGTGGGCGGGGAAGACCCACCACCGGTAGGTGAGCCAGCGGATCGCGGTGCCGGCGACGATCGAGACGATGTTGGCCGCCTGGAGGACGAGCGCCGACTCCTGGCCCAGCGGGTAGCGGACGAAGGCCACGATGGCCAGGCTCAGCAGCAGCGTCGCGCCGTTGATGAGGATGAACAGCGAGTACTCCCGCCGCAGCCCGGTGCGCGCGCGGCGGGAGAACGACCAGAACCGGTGGCCGAGGAACGCCAGCGTCGTCGACACGAGGCTGGCCATCAGCTTCGACGTGACCGCCCCCAGACCCACGGAGGCGTAGAGCAGCTGGAACAGGCCGAGATCGACGAGGAAGCAGACCGAGCCGACGACGCCGAAGGCCCCGAGTTCACGCACCAGCCGGCGTTCGCCGTCGCGGAGGAGTTGGCGCAGCCGCGCGGGTAGGCCCACGAGAGCACTGTACGGAGGCCGCGGTCGGATGCGCTCGGCGTGCGCCCGGGCGGCGCCGCTAGCCTGCGGGCACCATGCCTGCGCCCCTGCACCCGCACACCGAACTTCCCGTGGTGGCCATGATCGGCGGCGGCCAGCTCGCCCGCATGACCCACCAGGCCGCCGTCGCGCTCGGCCAGTCGCTGCGGGTCCTGGCGGCCGACCCGGACGAGTCGGCCGCGCTCGTCGCCGCCGACGTGCGCCTCGGCGACCACCGGGACCTCGAGGCCCTGCGCGCCGTCGCCGACGGCGCCACCGTCGTCACCTTCGACCACGAGCACGTGCCCACCGAGCACCTGCGCGCTCTCGAGGCCGCCGGCCACCGCGTCGCCCCCGGGCCCGGCGCGTTGGTGCACGCGCAGGACAAGCTGGTCCTCCGCCGGGCGCTGCAGGAGGCGGGCGAGCCGCAACCGGCCTGGGTCGAGGTGCACACCGTCCACGACGTCACCGCCTTCGCCGACGAGGTCGGCTGGCCGGTCGTGCTCAAGACCCCGCGCGGCGGCTACGACGGCAAGGGAGTCTTCGTCGTCCACGGGCCCGACGAGGTCGCCGACCTGCTCGAGCGGCACGGCGCGCTGCTGGCCGAGGAGCGGGTCCGCATGGTGCGCGAGCTGTCGGCGCAGGTCGCGCGGTCGCCGTTCGGTCAGGTCGCGGTGTGGCCGGTCGTCGAGACCGTGCAGCGCGACGGCGTCTGCGCCGAGGTGCTCGCCCCGGCGCCGGAGCTGTCCGAGGAGCTGGCGACCGCGGCGCAGGAGCTCGCCGTGCGGATCGCCGACCGGCTCGGGGTCGTCGGCATGCTCGCCGTCGAGCTCTTCCAGACCCCCGACGGCGTGCTGGTCAACGAGCTGGCCATGCGCCCGCACAACTCCGGGCACTGGACGATCGAGGGCGCCCGGACCAGCCAGTTCGAGCAGCACCTGCGCGCCGTCCTCGACTACCCGCTGGGCTCGACGGCGATGACCGCGCCGGTCGTGGTGATGGCCAACGTGCTCGGCGGTGCCGCGGCGGCCGACGACTGGTCGGGGCCGGCGCTCGACGAGCGCGTCCACCACTTCCTGGCGCACTGGCCGGACGTGAAGCTGCACTGGTACGGCAAGACCCAGCGGGCGGGCCGCAAGCTGGGGCACGTGACGGCGCTGGGCGACGACGTCGCGGAGGTGCGGGCCCGCGCGGTCGCCGCCGCCCGGTACCTGGCCGACGGGGTCGTCGACCCCGCCTTCGCGTTCGAGCACGACCACTGAGCCCTGAGGAGAGCCCCCTGTGAGCCAGCCGGTCCCCGCCGACGGTCCCGTCGTCGGCATCGTCATGGGCAGCGACTCCGACTGGCCGATGATGGCGCCGGCCGCCGAGGCACTGGCGGAGTTCGGCATCGGCTACGAGGCGCACGTCCTCTCGGCCCACCGCACCCCGCGCCGCATGCTCGACTACGCCGAGGGCGCGGCCGCCCGGGGCCTGCGGGTGATCGTCGCCGGCGCCGGGGGAGCGGCGCACCTGCCCGGCATGGTCGCCGCGGCGACGCCGCTGCCGGTGATCGGCGTGCCGCGCCCGCTGGACCGGCTCGACGGGCTGGACAGCCTGCTGTCGATCGTGCAGATGCCGGCCGGCGTGCCCGTGGCGACGGTGGGCATCGGCGGCGGGCGGAACGCCGGCCTGCTCGCCGTCCGCATCCTGGCCGCCGCCGACCCGCAGCTGCGCGGCCGGGTCGAGCGGTTCCAGGCGGAGCTGGCCGAGAGCGTGGTCGCCCGGGACCTCACCCTGCAGGAGCGCCTCGCTACCGGCGGATAGTCGGACGTCCTACGATCGGCGACGTGGGTACGAACAGCGGGCTGTACGCGTTGACCGAGGAGCACGAGGCGATCCGGGCGGCGGTGCGTGACATCGCCGAGCGGGAGATCGCCCCCCACGCTGCCGAGGTGGACGCGGAGTCCCGCTACCCGATCGAGGCGCAGAAGGCCCTCACCGCCGCCGGCTTCCACGCCACGCACATCCCCGAGCAGTACGGCGGGGAGGGGGCCGACGCGATCGCCACCTGCATCGTCATCGAGGAGGTCGCCCGCGTCGACGTCAGCGCCTCGCTCATCCCCGCTGTCAACAAGCTCGGATCGATGCCGATCATCCTGTCCGCGGCCGAGGACGTGAAGCAGAAGGTGCTGCCCTCGATCGCCTCCGGCGAAGCGATGATCAGCTACGGGCTCTCCGAGCGGGAGGCCGGCTCGGACGCCGCGGCGATGAAGACCCGCGCCCGGCTGGAGGGCGACAGCTGGGTCCTCAACGGCACCAAGGCCTGGATCACCAACTCCGGCGTCTCCGAGTGGTACACGGTCATGGCCGTCACCGACCCGGAGAAGAAGGCCGGCGGAATCTCGGCGTTCGTCGTGCACCGCGACGACCCGGGCTTCGCCGTGGGCCCGAAGGAACGCAAGATGGGGATCAAGGGGTCGCCCACCTGCGAGCTGTACTTCACAGACTGCACCATCCCGGCCGACCGGATCATCGGCGCGCCCGGCACCGGCTTCAAGACCGCCCTGCGCACCCTCGACTTCACCCGCCCGACCATCGGCGCCCAGGCCGTCGGCGTCGCCCAGGGCGCGCTGGACGCTTCGGTCGCCTACGTCAAGGAGCGGAAGCAGTTCGGGACGTCGGTCGGCTCGTTCCAGGGCGTGCAGTTCATGCTCGCCGACATGGAAATGAAGATCGAGGCGGCCCGTCACCTGGTCTACGTCGCCGCGGCGGCGGGGGAGCAGGGGCGGCCCGACGTCACGCGCCTCTCGGCCTCGGCCAAGGCCTTCGCCTCCGACGTCGCCATGCAGGTGACCACCGACGCCGTCCAGCTCTTCGGCGGTGCCGGGTACACCCAGGACTTCCCGGTCGAACGGATGATGCGGGACGCCAAGATCACCCAGATCTACGAGGGCACCAACCAGGTCCAGCGCATGGTGATCGCACGAAGTCTCCTGAGGTAGGACATCGACCGGCCTTCGCGCAGGTCAGGGTGATGACCGTCCTCGAGAACGGCCGGGCCGAAGGAGAGGGTGTTCCAGACGCCGTCGGCCACCAGCTCGCCGGCGGTGGTCGCCGCCTCGCCGTGGACCTGCACCGTGTTCGCGCAACCCGACCGCGGCACGGGGCAGGAGGGACCCGTCACCGTCCCGCCGGCTGAGAGCGACGACGCGGCGGGCCCGGAGGACTGCGCGGCCTCGTGGGCGTCGACGCAGGGACATCCCGGTCAGGCGGTCCAGCCGCCGGGTCTCGGGCCACAGGGCGACGACGAGCGCGGCCGGCACCACGAGCAGACCCAGGTTGCCCACCAGTTGGACGACCGTGGCCCCGGAGTCCAGGCCGGCTGCGTACCAGCGCAGCTCCTCGAGGGGGAACCCCAGGCCCACCCCGTGCCGGCCGGCGTCAGCGTCAGCACGGCCACCGTGACGAGGGCGACGCCGAGAAGCAGGGAGAGGACCGGCGGGTTCCTCCGCGAGCAGGGGGCGCGGTCCGGTCGTCGTCCATGCCCCGCCGTCCGCGCCACGTCGGTCGTCTACTCCTCCGCCGACGCCGAGAGCGGTGCCGCGTACACCGTGGTCGTCGACGACACGGAGGTGACCACCGCGACAGCCGGCGAGTTCACCGGCGGCGGAATGGGTGGCGGCATGCCGGGCGGCGCGGGTGGCGGCGGACCTCGCCTCTCCCGGAACTGACGGACCAGCCCGACCGGTTCTAGGCAGCGGCCGGAGCGGACGGCGACGACGAACGCATTCACAGGGACACCGCCGGACGGTGACAGGTTCGTCCCAGGGAGATCTCCGAGGCTGTGACCGGCGGCCGGAGCGTCCGGTCGCGGACGAGGAGCAGTCATGCGCAAGAAGCTGATCATCGCCACCACCGCCGGCGTGCTGACCCTGGGCGGGCTGGCGGTCGCCGTCCCGGCGCTCGCCGGTCCGGGGACCGCCGGAGGATCCGCGGTCGACCGGATCACCGAGGCCCTCTCCGGGCTGGTCTCCGACGGGTCGATCACCCAGGAGCAGGCCGACGAGGTGGCCACGACGCTGGACGAGGCGGGCATCGGCGACCGTGGCGGCCACCGCGGTGGGGGGCTGGACCTGGCGGCCGCCGCGACGGTCCTCGGCATGACCGAGGACGAGCTGCACACCGCGCTCGAGGCAGACGGCACCACGCTGGCGCAGGTCGCCGAGGAGCAGGGTGTCGCGGTCGACACGCTCGTGGACGCGCTGGCGACGGCTCAGCAGGAGCGCATCGCCGCCGCCGTGGAGGACGGCCGGCTCACCCAGGAGCAGGCCGACGAGCGACTGGCCGACCTGGAGGAGCGGGTGACCGAGCGGGTGAACACCGAGGCGCCGGCCGACCGCGACCGCGGCCACGGTCCCCACGGGGACCGCGACAGTCGGGCCGGCGACGGCGCGGACGACGGGGCGGCCGAGACCCCGGCGGACTGACCCGGAGCCGGCCGCACGCGGCACCGCCCCCCTGGGGGGGCGTTGCCGTTCGCGGTCAGGCCTCCGGGACGCGCCCGGTCGGTCCAGCCGCGGTCAGCGGGGCGAACCCGAGGGCGCGCTCGAGCACGCGGACGCGGTAGGCCGCGGTCAGCACGAGGAACCAGACCACCAGCGCCGGGAGCACCGTCCGGAACACCGGGCCCGCCGCCTCCGTCAGCCCGAAGTAGTCGGTGAACCAGGGGACGAACAGCAGTCCGGAGAACGCCACGACGAGCGCGGCGACGAGCACGGCCGGTCGCTTGTCGCCGTCCGGACACGCCCAGGCGGCGAAGAGCCGGCTCGGCGGCTTCAGGAACAGGATCAGCAGGAATGCGGCGTACGAGACGAACGTCGACAGCGCCGTCTGCGCCCCGATGGTGGCCGCGGCTTCGGCGAAGCCGACGTCGTCCGATGACAGGCCGGTGTAGCGCTCGAAAGCGTCGAGCACCTCGGCCGGGGTGCCGGCACGGCTCAGCCCCGCGAAGAGGAACGTGTAGTGGTAGGCGTACAGGCCGACGCCTCCGGCGGCCGTGATGACCGCGGCCGGTACGACGAACCGTCCCAGGTTCGCCAGCAGATGCGGGTCCGGCGCCGAGGGCTTCGCCCACGAGGTGAGGAACAGCGTCGGGACGCCGACGGTGAGCAGCGTGAGCCCGACGTTCGCGGGCGAGTACGGAAAGCCGATACCCAGCATGGTCACCGCGAGGATGACCAGGGCCTGCGTGCCGACGCGGGCCAGGAAGACCTGCATCGACGTCCCGATGCCGTTGATGATCCGCCGACCCTCGTGCTGGGCGGGCAGCAGCGCACCCAGGGCGTCGTCGGTGAGCACGATGTCGGCGACGTCGCGGGCGACCGCACTGCCGCTCTTCATCGCCACGCCGACGTGCGCGCGCTTGAGGGCGCGGGCGTCGTTGACGCCGTCCCCGATCATCGCGACGTAGCGGCCCTGCCGCCGCAGGGAGTCGACGAGCCGCTCCTTCTGCTCCGGCGCGATCCGGCCGAACACCGTCGTGCGGGCGACCAGCCCGTCGAGCTCGGGTTCCGAGAGGCCGTCGAGGTCCGCACCGGTGACCGGCGTCCCGGCGTCGAGGCCGGCCTGACGGCCGAGGGCGGCGACGGTGCGTGGGTCGTCGCCCGAGATGACCTTGAGCGTGATCCCGTCGTCGGCGAACCGCTCGATCGTCTCGGGGACGTCCGGGCGCAGTTCGTCGGCGAGGGACACGACGGCGACCGGCTCGAGGGCGGGCAGCTGCGGTCGACCGGCGGTGTCCCGCAGCGGCGCGTCGGCGCCGGCGCGGGCGACGACGAGGACTCGCAGCCCCTGGTCGGTCCGCGCGCTCACCGGCTCGGTGAGCGGTGCACCGGACAGGCGGGGGGCCAGGCGGTCGGGCGCGCCGAGGACGTACACGCCGTCGTCGGTGCGCAGGGCGCTCCACCGCAGCGACGAGGCGAAGGGGATCTCGTCGTGGACGGTCCACGCCAGGCCGGGCAGCGCGGCGGCGAGCGCGGTGGTGGTCAGATTGGGCGCGTCGGTGCTGCGGGCCAGGGAACCGACCAGTTCCTCGGCGGCCCCGGCGTCCAGCGCGCCGACCGGGTACACCTCCGCCAGATTCAGCCGGCCCGTCGTCAACGTGCCCGTCTTGTCGGTGCATACGACGTCGACGTTGCTCACCGACTCGACGGCGTTGACCTGCTGCACGAGGGCGCCGCGGCCGCTGCTCCTGGCCGCGCCGACGGTGTAGGCGACGGTCACGAGGAAGAACAGTCCGTAGGGCACCAGGCCGGAGAGCACCGCGGTGGTCTGCACGACCCGGACCAGGGGGAGTCCCTCCAGCGCGGCCTGGAACAGGATCGTCGCGCTCATCAGCGCGACCAGCAGCATCACCAGCCGGACGACGAACTCGATGCGGTTCTGCAGGGGCGTCTTGTCGGTGGTGACCTGACGCGCGTCGGCGGTCAGCCGGCTGGCGTAGCTGGCGGCACCGACGTCCCGGGCGAGCTGGTGCCCTTCGCCACCGACGCAGAAGCTGCCCGACAGCAGATCGTCGCCGGGCTTCTTGGACAGCGGCTCGGCCTCCCCGGTCAGCAGGGACTCGTCGACGTCCACCCGGCCGCCGTCGAGCAGCGGGCCGTCGACGACGAGCTGGTCACCGGGGCGCACGTGGACGACGTCTCCGCGGACGATGTCCTCCGGAACCACCTCGACGTCCCGGCCGTCCCGGACGACGGTGACCCGGCTGCGGTCGAGCAGCTGCAGCCGGTCCAGCTTGCGCTTGGCCCGGATCTCCTGCACGGCGCTGATCGCTGCGTTGACCAGGCCGAGACCGACGCTGGTGAAGGCGTCGCTGTAGCGGCCCAGCGCGAGCAGGGCGGCGCCGATGACGAACAGGATGATGTTGAAGAACGAGAAGACGTTCGTGCGCAGGATCCGGGCGTAGCTGCGGGACGACGCGCTGACGGCGACGTTGCGCTCGCCCCCGCGCCGCCGGGCCTCGGCCTCCCGCTGGGAGAGGCCGGTGACCGGCCCGTCGCCCAGCGCGGAGCCCGACTCCTGCACGTCCATCGGGCTCGCCCTCCGTCGGCGGCGCGACCGGGGCGTGCGCCGTTCCCGGAGTCTGCCGGGCACGGCAGGAGCCTGCGCGCCCACGGCCGGTTCTCACAGCGGTCCCACAGCTGGCTGCCCGGCTGGTCCACCGGCCGTCCACGAACTTCCATGCGCATCCCTGATACTGCGGCGGTGAAGCTCCGTGCCGCCGCTGCCTTCTCCCTGGTCGCCTGCCTGGGGCTCGGCGCGTGCGCGTCCGCGCCGTCCGCGCCGTCCGCGCCGTCCGCGCCGTCCGCGTCGTCCGCGCCGGCGACCGGCTCCCCGTCGACCGACCGGCCGGCCGGAGCGGACGCGGACCCCACCGCGGTCTTCCTGGGGGACTCCTACACCGTCGGCCTGGGGGGCGCGGGGTACGTCGAGCGGGCCGCCCGGGCGCTGGGCTGGTCCGCCGTCGCGGAGGCGCAGTCGGGCACCGGGTACGTCAACCCCAGCGGCGCCCCCGGCCAGGAGCCCTACGGCGAGCGGCTGGACGAGGTGGTGGCCCACCGGCCCGATGTGGTCGTCGTGCAGGGCAGCACCAACGACGTGGGCGCCGCTGCCCCCGGCGAGGTGACGGCCGCCGCCACGCGGCTGTACGCGGACCTGGCCGAAGCGCTCCCCGACGCCCGCGTCGTGGTGCTCGGCCCGGTCGACCCGCCACGCATCCCCGGCGACCAGGTCCGGGCGGTCCGGGATGCCGTGGCCGCCGCCGCCGAGCAGGCGGGGCTGCCGTTCGTGGATCCCGTGGCCGAGGAGTGGCTGCAGCCCCCGGGCGGGCTGTTCGCCGAGGACGGCCTCCACCCCAACGACGAGGGCTACGTCGAGATGGCGGAGCGGCTGGCGGCGGCGCTGGAGGAGCTGGTCCCCGCAGGCTGAGCGCGGGCGGCTCGCCGGACGTCCGGTCATCGCCTGACCCGGGGTGCACCTAGGATGCACGTGTTGTGGCTACTGCGTGGGTGGGGCTCCGGTCGCGGATCACCGGCACCTTCGTCCGCTACGTCGCCGTCGGCCTGCTGAGCCTGGGCATCGACGTGGGGACCCTCTGGCTGCTGTACGACGTCGTGGGCGAGCCGCTGTGGCTGGCCACGAGTGCCGGCTTCTGGCTCTCCTTCGCGGCCAACTTCCTGGCGAACAAGTACTTCACCTTTGGCGTCCGCACGGGCGGTGGCGTCCAGCTCCGCCGGTACGTGAGCCTCGTCGTCCTGAACTACCTCGCCAACCTCGGGATCGTCACCGGGCTGGTGGCGCTCTCCGTGCCCGCGGTCGTCGCCAAGGTGGTCGCCGTCGGCCTGCTGTGGGTCGTCAACTTCGTGGCCTACAAGCACTGGGTCTTCCGGGTCCCACCGCCGCTGCCCACCTGAGCGGCGCGGGGTCAGGCGGTGCGCCCCAGCTCGCGGATCCCCTCGACCCGCTGCCCGAGGGTGGCCGTGATCCGCTCGCTCGCCGCCCGGTGCGCCAGCCCGGACACGTCCACGGAGCTGACCAGGACGACGGAGGCGCCGGCCGCCAGCGGCGCGAGCAGCCAGGCGGCCGGACCGGCCTCGGCGGCCACGCGGGCGTCGACGAGCAGACGGTCACCCGCCACGATGCCCAGCCGCGCCGCCAGCTCGGCCGCGGCGTCGACGAGCCCGCCGAGGGTGAGCTCCAGACCGCCGAGCGTCATGCCCGGGGCGTCCGGCCGGGGTGGTGACCAGGGGGTGAAGACGTCGCCGTGCACCCGGACCTCGAGGGCGAAGTCGCGGGCCGCACCCGCGTAGCCGGTCATCCCCATGCCCAGCGGGTGCAGCGACAGCCCCAGCAGCTCGTCGACGCCCTGCTCCTCGAGCGGGGCGAGGCGGTCCTGGGCGGCGAGGACCACGTCGGCGTCGTCCAGCCGGTCGTCGTCCTCCGCGGCGGTGTCCAGCACCGTGGCGCCGCAGCTCCACACCGCGAGGAGGACCGCGGCGGTCTGCCAGTGCACCGGCAGGGCCACGGCCACCGTGCTGCCCGGGCCGACGTCGAACTCCTCCTGCAGGAGGTTCGCCGTCTTGGCGACCCAGTTGGCCAGCGTGGTCGTCGACAGCTCCACCCGCTCGCCGGTGGCGTCGTCGTAGTAGGTGAGCAGCGGAGTGGCGGGGGACCGGCGGAGCGCCTGCGCGAGCAGGTCGGCCGGCGTGGCGGGGGCGTTCATCAGTTGATGCAGGTGGTGTCGGCGGCGGTGCGGGCGTCCACACCCTGCACCTCCTCGACGGGGGGCGGCGGGGTCACCGCCCGCCCGACGCCGTTGAAGTCGCTGCCGAGCACCAGCTGGACCGTGCCGCTGTCGGCGTCGTCGCTCTGCTCGGTGACCGCCCCCGGGACGGCGGCGACCACGGTGGCGGCGAGCGCCTCGTCACCGGCGGCGTAGCGGATCTCCGTCCGGTCGTGGTCCATGGACGAGGCGTTCCCCGTCGAGCCGACGGGGAACCCTGCCGCGGTGAGCGCCGAGGCCGCCTTCGCGGCGAGACCGGAGGTGCCCGAGCCGTTGTAGACGTCGACCGGAACCGCCGAGGGGGCGACCGTCTGCGGCGCCTCGCTGGTCGCCGGGGCTTCCTCCTCGGGTTCGGCCGAGAGGTCGGCGAACCAGGCCTCGAGCGCGTCCTCGTCCTCGAGCCGGACGATCGACCTGCCCTGCTCCTCGTCCGTCCCGACGTTCGGGACGGTCTGGAACTCGATGCTCCCGGCGGTCACCGACTGCATCTGCTCGGCGAGCTGCAGCAGGTTCAGCGACTGGTCGACGGTCAGCGACTCCGCGGCCGCCTGCACCAGCTCCCGCTGCTTGCCGAGGTCGAGCAGGACGTCCTCGGAGAGCATCTTGCGCAGCACGCCGGCGATGAAGACCTGCTGGCGGACGATGCGGTCGAAGTCGCCGCGGCCCTGGGGGCCGAAGTTGTGCCGCTGGCGGACGAACTTCAGCGCATCCGCGCCGCTGATGGTCTGCACCCCGGCCGGGAAGTAGGCCCCGGACCACTCGCGGTCGTCCACCGGGTTGCAGAGGTTGACCTCGACCCCGCCGACGACGCTGGCCAGCTCGAAGAAGCCGAGCAGGTCCACCTCGGCGTAGTGGTCGATGCGCAGCCCGCTCAGCTTGGAGATCGTCTGCACCAGCAGCTGGGAGCCCTGCGCCGACTTCTCCTCCTCCGAGGCGCCGGAGGGGGCGTTCATCCGGCCGTAGGCGTAGGCGGCGTTGAGCTTGTCCTCGCCGTACCCGGGGATCTCCACCCACGAGTCGCGCGGGAACGAGACGAACGAGGCCTTCGACCCGTCGGCGGGCACGTGCACCAGGATCATCGTGTCGGTGTTGGTCCCCGAGTCGGTCCCGGCCTTGAACTCGGCCAGCTGCTGCTCGGTGAGGGCGCTGCGGCTGTCGTTGCCGACCAGCAGGAGGTTCATCGCCTCGCCGGCGCCGTTGGTGCCGTCGTTGCCCGCGGTCGGGATCGCGTCGGTGCGGTTCACCGTGGCCGCGGCCACCCGGCCGAGGTACCAGCCCCAGCCGGAGCCGGCGAGGAGGACGGCGGCGAGCAGTCCGGCGACGAGGCGGACGGTCGTCGCGACCCCGCGCATGCGGGGCGGGCGGGCCGCCGCTCCGTTCCGGGAGCGGGCGGGACGCCCGGCGCGCGGGTCGAGCCGCGGCGGGAGCGGGCGGCCGGCAGGGCCGCTGTGCTCGGTGCGGTCTCGGCTCACGGGGACATCCTCACTAGGGATCGACTCCACCGGCGGGAGGGTGCGGGGGGCGGTGGCCGCGCGGCGGCTGCACCGGGCCGACGGCGGAGGCCGTCGGCGCCAGCGATCGTAGCCAGGGCGCCCGCGCCCGCTGGGGGTTCGACACGGGACGGTCCAGTCCCGTCCGGGGCCGCGCGTCCACCCTGGTGACACCGGTGGCCATCCGTCCCATCCGTCACACGCGGCCGGCGCGCGGTGCCGCCACGGGCCCGGGCGGGGGCGCTGGGGCGGGTGCGGCGGGAGTGGCGGGACGGACCAGTTCGTGGCCGGGTGCTCCGCCGGGTCGGCTCAAGGAGAGCGGCTCCCGAGCCGATGCTGGCTGTGGACAGATGCGCCCTTCGAGGGGTGCAGCACCACCGCCCCACCGGAGGACCAGTTCGTGCGCCGATTCCTAGCGGGAACCACCGTCTTCGCCGCCCTCACAGGTGTCCTCCTCGTCCTTCCGGTCTACGGCGAGGACCCGCCCGAGCCCGTCGCCGTGACCACCTCGGCCGACGAGGTGTTCCTCGGCTCGCTGACGGCGCCGGCGGCGGACGCGGTGGTGCAGGAGGGGACGACCGCCCCCGTGGCCGGCGTTCCCGACACGGCCCCGACGCTGTCGATCACCCGGACCGATGTGGCCGGCTTCTCGCTCGTGGGCGTCACCTGGGCCCACGACCCCGCGGTCGTCGACGTCCTGGTCCAGGTGCGGGTGCAGGACTCCGGTGGCTCCTGGGGCTCGTGGACCGAGGTGGGCACGGAGGACGTGGCGCGGGATCCCGCCGGGGCCGTGGCCGACGCGGACCGACGCGGCGGCACCTCCCCGCTGTGGACCGGTCCCAGCACCGGCGTCGAGGTGGAGCTGGTGACCCGTTCGGGAGCCGCGCCCACCGACGTCCGGCTGGACCTGGTGGACCCGGGCCGCAGTGCGGCGGACACCTCGCTCCAGGCGCCCGAGATCCGCGACACCGCCGACGCCGCGATGGCGATGCCCGACGTCTTCTCCCGCGCCCAGTGGGGAGCCGACCCCGGCATCCGGTCCTGGGCTCCCGAGTACGCCGCCACGGTGAAGGCCGCGACGCTGCACCACACCGCCGACACCAACAACTACAGCGCCGACCAGGTCCCGGCGATGATGCGCTCGATCTACCGGTACCACGCGGTGAGCCTGGGCTGGGGCGACATCGGCTACAACGTGATCGTCGACAAGTTCGGCCGGTTGTGGGAGGGCCGCGACGGCGGTCTGGCCAGCACCGTGATCGGCGCCCACGCCGGCGGGTTCAACACGTCGACCTTCGGCGTCTCGATGCTCGGGAACTACGACACGGCCGCCACGCCGCAGGTGATGGTCGACGCGGTCGGCGCGATCATCGCGTGGAAGTTCTCGCTGTTCGGCGTGGACCCGCACGGCACCGCCACGCTGACCTCGGGGGGGACGAACCTCTACCCGGCAGGCCGGCGGGTGACGCTGCCGACGGTGTTCGGCCACCGGGACACGAAGAGCACCGCCTGCCCGGGCCGGTACGGCTACGCCCGGCTGGGTGAGATCCGTGATCGGGCGGCCGCGTTGATCCGCAACGCCGTCACGCCGCAGATCACCGCGCACTACGACGCCGACCCCGCGCTGCGCGCCCTCCTCGGCGCCAAGGCGGGCCCGGAGCAGTCCGCCGCGGGGGTGAACTGGCAGCCGTACCAGGGCGGGGCCCTGTTCTACTCGCCGGCGACCGGCGTGAAGCTGGTCCGCGGCGGGGTCCTCGACCGGTACCTGCGCGCCGGGGGCCCGGCCTCGCTGGGCGCGCCGACCCGGGAGGAGGCGGCGCTGCCGGACGGCCGCGGGGTCGTCGCCGAGTTCCAGCGCGGCGGCATCTACTGGACGGCGACGACGGACGCCCACGTCGTGCGGGGGGCGATCCGCAGCCATTGGCTGTCGCTGGGCGGCCCGTCCGGCACGCTCGGCTACCCGGTCGAGGACGAGCGCGCGGCCGACGGGCAGGGTGCGTTCTCGGTGTTCGAGCGGGGCACCGTGATGTGGTCGCCCGGGACCGGGCCGGTCGTGACCGCCGGAGGTATCCGGGCGGTCTACGAGGCGTCCGGACGCGAGACCGGCCCGCTGGGCTACCCGACCGCCGTCGAGGCCGACATCCCCGGTGGCCAGGGGCGCATGCAGCAGTTCCAGCGGGGCGCCGTCTACTGGTCGCCGGTGCACTACGGCGCCCTCGTGTACGGCGGCATCGGGACGACCTGGCGCGCCGAGGGCGGGCCGACCGGTCAGCTGGGGCTGCCGGCCGGCGACGAGCGGGACACCGCCGGCGGCGCCGGCCGGGTGCAGCAGTTCGAGAAGGGCGCGATCTACTGGTCGCCGGCCGGCGGGGCGCACGCGCTGCGGGGCGCCGTGCTCGCCGCGTGGACCGTCAGCGGTGCGGAGGCCGGGCCCACCGGGTTCCCGACCAGCGGCGAGGGCCCGTCCGGTGACGGGCGTGGCCAGGTGCAGCGCTTCCAGAGCGGCTCGATCTACTGGACGGCCGCCACGGGGGCGCACGTCGTGCGCGGCGCGGTGGGCGCCGCATGGCTGGCCTCCGGCGGCCCGGGCGGTCCGCTGGGGTACCCGCTCGCCGGCGAGCGGGACACGCCGGCCGCCGGTGGGCGCACCCAGGCGTTCCAGCAGGGCGCCGTCTACTGGTCGATGGCGACCGGTGCGCGGACCGTCCGAGGCGAGATCGCGGCCGCGTACGAGACCGCGGGAGGCCCCGGTGGGGCCCTCGGTCTGCCGCTGGCCGAGGCGGTGGCGACCGCCGACGGCGCCGGCCGGACGCAGTCCTTCCAGGGCGGGTCCATCGTCTGGTCGGCGACCACGGGGGCCCAGGTCGTCCGCGGCGCCGTCGGCGCCGTCTGGCAGGCGTCGGGCGGGGTCACCGGCCCGCTGGGGATGCCGCGGGCGGGGGAGACCGACGTCCCCGGGCGCCCGGGCGCCCGGATGCAGGAGTTCCAGGCCGGCACCGTGTACTGGGCCGCCGCGACGGGGGCCCGGATCGTGCGCGGGGACATCGCGGCCAGCTACGACGCGGCGGGCGGCGCCGCCGGCCTGCTCGGTCTCCCGGTGACGGAGGCGGTCGCGACCGCCGACGGCGCCGGGCGGGTGCAGACGTTCCAGAGCGGCTCGGTCTACTGGTCGGCCGCCACCGGCGCGCACGTCGTCCGGGGTGCCGTGGGCGCCACCTGGCTGGCGGCGGGCGGCCCGTCCGGCCGGCTGGGTTATCCGACGAGCGACGAGGAGCCCACGGCCACCGGCACGGTGCAGCGCTTCCAGGGCGGCTCGATCAGCTGGACGGTCGCCACCGCGACGGCTGCGGTGCGGCCGGCATGACCGCCCGGCGCAGGAGCTGGGCGGGCACGCTGCTCGCGGTGACGGTGGTCGCGTCCCTCCCGGGCTGCACGTCCTCCGGGGGCACGTCCTCCGGGGGCACGGCGACCGGGGGCACGACGTCCGGGGGCGCGGGGTCCGGGGGCGCGACGCCGCCCACCGTGATCCAGGACCAGCCCGTCGGTGGCCCGGAGAAGCTGCCGGCCCCGCCCGCCGCACCGACCACGACACCGGCCGACCCGACGCCGGTCGACGTCGTCCTCACCTACGGCGGCCTCGTGCCCGGCACCGGCGACGTCGAGGTGGGCGGGTTCGCCGCCGTGGTGGAGCAGGACGGGCGGTGCACCCTCACCCTCCGCCGGCCGGGCCACGACGACGTGCGGGTGGAGAGCGCTGCCCTCCCGGACGTCCGCACCACCGCCTGCGGACAGCTCGCCGTCCCCGCCGACCGGCTGGCGTCCGGGGCGTGGCAGGCGCAGCTGACGTACACCTCGGGCCGCAGCACCGGGGAATCGGAACCGATGACCGTGGAGGTCCCGTGACGTCGCGCCGTTCTTGCAACCGGCTGGCCCGTCTCGGCGTCGCGCTGGTCGCCGCCGCGCTGACCGCCGGGCTCGTCGCGCTCGGGCCCAGCGCCCCGGCGGAAGCCGCCGATCTCGGCCAGTTCCAGCCCGGGGACATCATCAGCGACGCCCTCTTCTTCGACGGCCGGGCGATGGAGGAGGCCGACGTCCAGAGCTTCCTGGACCAGAAGGGGGCCAACTGCCGCACCGGCTCCGACGGCACACCGTGCCTGAAGGCGTACCGGCAGGACACCCAGGACAAGCCCGGTGACGACCGGTGCGCCGCCTACGCCGGTGCCCCCGGGGAGTCCGCCGCCCGGATCATCACCAAGGTGGGTCAGGCGTGCGGCATCAGCCAGCGCGTGCTGCTGGTCGTGCTGCAGAAGGAGCAGTCCCTGGTCACCAACACCGGGGCGACCCTCTACGCCCGGCGCTACCGGGAGGCGATGGGCTTCGCCTGCCCGGACACCGCTCCCTGCAACCCCGCGTACAACGGCTTCCACAACCAGGTCTACAGCGCGGCCCGCCAGTTCAAGAACTACGCGGCCAACCCGGGCGGCTACGGCTACCGGGCGGGGATGGTCAACCAGATCCGGTTCCACCCGGACTCGGCCTGCGGCAGCACCCCGGTGTTCCTCTACAACCAGGCGACGGCGGGGCTGTACAACTACACCCCCTACCAGCCGAACGAGGCCGCGCTCCGGGCCGGGTACGGCTCCGGCGACAGCTGCTCCGCCTACGGCAACCGGAACTTCTTCCACTACTTCACCGACTGGTTCGGCTCCACGCACGAGCCCGGCGCGGCCGCGATCTCCGCCGCCTACTACCGGACGGGTTCCACCGTGCTCGGTGCGCCCGCGGGCGCGCCCCGCTGCGGGCTGAGCGGTGGCGGGTGCGTGCAGTCGTTCGCCCACGGGGCCATCTACTGGACGCCGGCCACGGGGGCGCACCCCGTCCGCGGGGCCGTCCTGGACGCCTGGGCCGCGCGCCGCTGGGAAGCCGGCGTCCTCGGGTACCCGATCAGCGACGAGATGCCGGCCGCCCGGGGCGACGGGCGGGTGCAGCTGTTCCAGGGCGGCGCGATCCTGTGGACGCCGTCGACCGGCGCCCAGCCGGTGCGCGGGGCGGTACGGGCGGCCTGGGGGAGCCAGGGTGCCGAGAGCGGGGTGCTCGGCTACCCCACCAGCGACGAGCTGTCCGCGGCCGACGGGATCGGCGCGGTGCAGCTCTTCCAGGGTGGCGCGATCTTCTACTCGCCCTCGACCGGTGCGCACCCGGTCCGTGGCGCCGTGCGGGCCGCGTGGGCCGGGTACGGCGCGGAGACCGGCGTGCTCGGCTACCCGACCGGCGCCGAGGTGCCCACCGCCGACGGCGTCGGAGCGGCGCAGGTGTTCCAGGGCGGCGTGATGCTCTACTCGCCGGCGACCGGCGCGCATCCCGTCCGCGGCGCGGTCCGTGCCGAGTGGGGGCGCGCGGGCGCCGAGGACGGCGAGCTGGGGTACCCGACCGGCCCCGAGGTGGCCGGGCCGGGCGGGCAGGGGACCGTGCAGCCCTTCCAGCGGGGCACCGTCCACTGGTCGGTGCCCACCGGAGCCCACGCGGTCACCGGAACGCTGGGCGACGCATGGGAGCTCCGGGGCGGGGCCTCCGGGTCGCTGGGCCTGCCGGTCACCAGCGCGCGCCGGACCGCCGGGAACGCCCTCGAGCAGCACTTCCAGGGTGGCGCGCTCTTCGCGCTGCCCGCGGCGGAGACCGTCCTGGTCCGGGGCGCCGTCCTCACGGAGTACCAGCGCCTGCAGGCCGAGGCCGGTCCGCTGGGGCTGCCGATCGGTGAGGAGACGACCGAGCCCTCGGGTCAGGTGCAGCGCTTCCGGGGCGGCATCATCCACTGGACACCGGCCTCGGGGGCGGTCGCGGTGCGCGGCGGCATCGGTGGTGCGTGGACGGCATCCGGCGGGCTCACCGGAGTGCTCGGCGCACCTCGCTCCGCTGAGGAGGACGCGGCAGCCGGACGGGTCCAGCACTTCGCCCGGGGATCGGTCTACTGGTCGGCCGGGACGGGGGCGTACGCGGTGCGGGACGTCCTCGCGGCCGCCTACGAGACCGCCGGCGGACCGGCCGGGCTGATGGGCTTCCCGGTGGGCGACGAGAAGACGTCCGGCGCGGCACGGGTCCAGCCGTTCAGCTCCGGATCGGTGTACTGGACGGCGGGCGGTGGCGCCCACGCCGTCCGCGGGGCCATCGGCACGACGTGGCTGGCCCAGGGCGGGCTCACGGGGACGCTCGGGGCGCCGGTCACCGGGGAGACCGCCGCGGGCGCCGGCCGCGTCCAGCGGTTCCAGAGCGGCTCGGTCTACTGGTCGGCCGCCGCAGGGGCGCACGTGGTCTCCGGGCCGATCGGCACGGCGTACGAGGCATCCGGGGCTGCGGCCGGGGTGCTGAAGCTCCCGACCGGGCCGGAGCGGGCGGCGGGTTCTGCCCGGGTCCAGCCGTTCCAGGGTGGCTCGATCTACTGGACGTCGGCCGGCGGCGCGCACCCGGTGCGGGGGGCCATCGGCACCGCGTGGTCGGCGAGCGGCGGCCTGACCGGCCCGCTCGGCGCACCGATCGGGAACGAGGAGGCGGCCGGCTCCGGGGTGCGGCAGGCGTTCACCGGCGGAACGATCTACTGGTCCGCCGGCACCGGCGCCCGCGTCGTGCAGGGTGCCGTCGCGATCGCCTACGACCGCGCGGGGGGAGCCGCGGGACCGCTGGGCCTGCCGGTCGGCGACGAGAAGCCGTCCGGAGCCGCCCGCGTCCAGCAGTTCACGAGCGGATCGATCTACTGGACGTCGGCCGGCGGCGCGCACCCGGTGCGGGGCGCCATCGGCACCGCGTGGTCGGCGGGCGGCGGCCTGACCGGCCCGCTCGGCGCGCCGATCGGGGACGAGGTGGCCGCGGGCGCCGGGAGCGCGCAGGCGTTCCAGAACGGGGTCCTGCACTGGTCGGCCACGTCGTGGGTGCACCGGATGGCGCCGGTCGTCTTCGAGGCCTACCAGGCCGCGGGGGCCTCCTCCGGGCGCCTCGGCGTCCCGGTCAGCGACTCCTACGTCCGGGACGGGGTGCTGCGGACGGACTTCGCCTCCGGCGCGATCCTCGTCCGGAACGGTACGGCCGAGATCGTGCTGAGCTGATCCGGGGCACCGCCGCCGGCGGACGACGGATCGTCAGCCGGCGGCGGTGTCGTCGTCCTGCTCGGGCAGCTCGCAGGCCGGCACGGGGTCGGACGGCGCGTCGGCGAGGTCGATCTCGTAGACCTGCACCCCGGGGCCGCGGTGCACCAGGTCCAGCGACGGCGACGCCTCGACGCCCTCGAGGCCGGCGACCCGCGTGTACTCGGGCCGGATGAAACCGGACCCGAGGAACACGTAGCGGATGTCGAGCTCCTCGATCGCCGCGCGCACGTCCGGATCGGCGTCGAGGCAGTTGAAGTGCCCGAGCAGGAGCCGCTGGGTCGGGCCCATGCGCGGGACCATGCGCGGCTCGACGATGTGCCCGAACAGCGGCCGCATGCCGGTGACCGCGCGGAGGTAGGCCGACCCGTCGTTGGCGTCGTTCATGACGGTGCCGCCGCTGGAGTTGTCCGCCAGCCACTCCATGGCCTCGATCTCTGCCTGGTCGAGCATCCGGTCGTCCTGGTGGTTGCGGGCGATCCGCTCGCTGTTGCGCGGCGCGTACAGGCCGTTCGACGCCACGATCACCCCCAGCAGGCCGACGAGTGCCAGCGCGAGGACCGACCAGCGGGCGGGCACCCGGTCGGCGCGCGCGCCGGCCCACCGGCGCAGGACCCCCTCCACCGCCACGGCGAGGGTGCGCAGCCCGTGGGCGGCCAGCGGGGCGAAGCCCAGGACGGCGAGCGCGGCGAACCGCCAGCGGTCGTTCCACCACGGCCGGGTCAGGCTGGCGACCAGCTCCGAGTCCGAGGACGCGGCCATGACGAACAGCAGGAACCCGATCCCGGCACCGCCCAGCCACGGCCACATGTAGCGGGCCCGGAAGGCGGTGAACAGCCCGACGACCAGCAGCGCGGCCAGCCAGTACTGGGGCGCCTGGGCCTGGTGGTTGAGCAGGAGGAGGTCGCCGACGGCCTGCCCCGTGCCCTCCACGGCCGGCCAGTCGACGTCCGCGCCCTCGGTCCCGGTGAAGATGGCGCCGATGACCGCGGGCGCCGCGATGACCAGTGCGGCGACGCCGGCCGACGCCAGGAGCACGAAGTCCCGCGGCAGCAGCCGGATGCGCTGCCACCACCGGGCCACCAGGTGGACGAGGAGGAACAGGGCGGCCGAGAGGGCGCTGCTGGGGTGCAGGCCGAGGAGTCCCGCGGCGCCGAGCGCGAAGAGCAGGACGACGGCGGGCCGGCGGACCGAGAGGGTCACGACCAGCAGCAGGATGAAGGCCGGGATCACGGCGACGCCGGCGGCGTACGGCAGCAGGGGTCCCCGCCACAGCACGTCGTAGGGGAAGCTGGAGAACCCGGCGAGCAGCAGCGGGGTGACGGCGGTGACCGTCAGCGGTGCGCGCAGCCGGTGCAGCAGCCCGGCCAGCCCCAGCCCGGTGATCAGGCAGACGATCATCGCCTGGCTGTTGAGCACCTCGAAGGTCGTGGCCCCGGTGAGGTCCTGCACCACGGCGCCGAGCGCGTGGAAGGTGTTCGGGTAGTAGAAGGTCGTCGATTCCCAGTCGTTGATGCGGGCCATCGCCTCGGGGGCGATGTCACCCGAGTCGGCGATGAGCCGCACCGCGCTGGCGTGGAAGACGTAGTCCCAGTCCTGGTTGGGGGCGCCGAGGCGGCCGAACCCGGACAGGAGCACGCCGGCGGACAGCAGGCCGCCGCCCAGCACACCGCCCACCACGGCCAGGTCGCGCAGGTCCGGACGCCGGAAGCGCTCGACCGCCACCCGGTCGCGCCACGGCAGGCCGCGTCCGGCCAGGAGCCGGATGCCCAGGACGAGCAGCGCGGCGAGGACGGTGACGACCACGAGGGTCAGCGGGTTCCACGAGAACGACAGGTAGGACGCGGCGGTGGCCGTGGCCGTCGTGACGCCGTACGTGATCACGGGGGAGACGGCGACGGCGGTGCCGAGGCGCATACCGGCCAGCAGGGCGAGGGCCGTTCCCGGGAGTACGAGGACCAGCACGCTGACCACTGGGACGAGGACGTCAGGCAGGCTCACAGGACGCGTCCAGACTGTTGCGAGGAGAAAGACCGGCGCAACGGTACGTCAGCGCACGCCTACGCACGGACGCTCGCCCGGGGTCCGGGAACCCGTGGACCTCACTCGCACCGTGCACCCCATCGGTACGGGACCAGGGGTGACCGCCGGGTAGCGTGGACGGACGTGGCCATCGCACAACCCGCTGGGCGGACCCTTTCCGCGGCCGTCGCCGACCTGCGTCGCGGCTGGGAGCAGCGGTCGCTCTGGGGGCATCTCGGCTGGCAGGACATCCGCCAGCGGTACCGCCGGTCGGTGCTCGGCCCCATCTGGATCACCATCAGCATGGCCGTCACCGCCGTCGCCCTCGGGATCCTCTACTCGGCGCTGTTCGGCAACGACATCGCGGTCCAGCTGCCGTACATCCTGGTCGGGTTCATCGTCTGGGCATTCATCAGCGGCTGCATCGGCGAGGGCGCCGAGGTCTTCATCGCCAACGAGGGGCTGATCAAGCACCTGCCCGCCCCGTTGTCCGTGCACGTCTACCGGTTGGTGTGGCGGCAGGCCCTGTTCTTCGCGCACAACCTCATCGTCTACGCGGTCATGCTGGTGATCTTCCCGCAGCCGCTCACCTGGATGTCGCTGGCCGCCATCCCGGCCTTCGCGCTGCTGGTGCTCAACGGGTCGTGGGTGGCGATGTGCGTCGGGGTCATCTCGACGCGGTTCCGCGACATCATGCCGATCACCCAGAGCATCGTGCAGCTGATGTTCTTCCTGACGCCGATCGTGTGGATCTACGACGACCTGGTGAACAGCCCGGATCCGGCGATCGCCGAGCGGGCCCGCCTGGCGGAGTTCAACCCCTTCCTGCACTTCATCGAGATCATCCGGCGGCCGCTGCTCGGCCAGGACCAGTCGATCCGGCACTGGCTGGTCGTCCTGGCCATCACGGTGGTCGGCTGGGCGCTGACGATGATGGTCTTGCGTCGATACCGGTCCCGAGTCTCGTATTGGGTGTGAGCGTGTCCGACAGCACCGTTCCGGTGGGCATCATGACCAAGGATGCCTGCGTCGACTTCCCGATCTTCGACGCCAAGACCCGGTCCCTGAAGAAGACCGTCATGGGCCTGGTCGGCGGGAACATCGCCACCGAGCAGCGCAGGGTGCCCGTGATCGAGGCGCTGAAGGACATCACCCTCAACCTCGAGCACGGCGCGCGCGTCGGCCTGGTCGGCCACAACGGCGCCGGCAAGTCGACGCTGCTGCGGCTGCTCTCCGGCATCTACGAGCCGACCCGAGGAGTGGCCGAGATCCGCGGTCGCGTGGCCCCCGTGTTCGACCTCGGCGTCGGCATGGACCCGGAGATCTCCGGGCTGGAGAACATCATGATCCGGGGCCTGTTCCTGGGCATGTCGCGCAAGCAGATGGAGGCCCGGGTCGACGACATCGCGGACTTCACCGAGCTGGGCGACTTCCTGCGCATGCCGCTGCGCACCTACTCCACGGGGATGCGCGTGCGGCTGGCGCTGGGGGTGGTCACCAGCATCGACCCGGAGATCCTGCTGCTCGACGAGGGGATCGGCGCGGTCGACGCCGCGTTCCTGGAGAAGTCCAAGCGCCGGCTGTCCGAGCTCGTCGACCGGGCGGGACTGCTCGTGTTCGCCTCGCACTCCGACGAGTTCCTGCGCGAGCTGTGCGACACCGCGATCTGGATGGAGCACGGCCAGGTGAAGCGGCAGGGCGACCTCGACGAGGTGCTGCAGGCCTACAAGGGCCGGTCGGCATGAGCGGTGCGGCGGCCACGGCGGACACGGCGGCCGGGCCGGACCAGGAACGGGTCGTCGCGGTCGTCGTGACCCGTCACCGCCGGGACCTGCTGGCCGCCAGCCTCGCGGCCATCGCCACGCAGTCGCGCCCCGTCGACCACCTGATCGTGGTCGACAACGGCCCGGAGCAGCCGGTCGAGGACGTCGTCCGGAACTGCGGTCTCCCGGCGACCTACCTGCCCAGCGAACGCAACCTCGGCGGCGCCGGCGGCTTCGCGCTGGGCATGCTGCAGGCGCTGGCCGACGGTGCCGACTGGGTGTGGTGCGCCGACGACGACGGCCGTCCCGCCGACGACGACGTGCTCGCCACGCTGCTGGCCAGCGCGCGACGGCACGGTCTGGCCGAGGTGTCGCCGCTGGTCACCGACATAGCCGATCCCGACCGGCTGGCGTTCCCGCTCCGCCGCGGGCTCCGGTGGCGCCGCCGGCGCAGCGACTTCGCCGGCATCGACCTCCTGCCGGGCTACGCCTCGTTGTTCAACGGGGCGCTGTTCCGCGCCGAGGCGCTGGACGTCGTCGGGGTGCCCGACTACCGGTTGTTCTTCCGGGGCGACGAGACGGAGATCCACCGCCGGATGCTGCGCGCCGGGCTGCCCTTCGGCACCTGCACCGCCGCTGCCTACCTGCACCCGGAGGGGACGACCGAGTTCCTGCCCATCCTCGGCGGGCGGCTGTCGGCCCAGTACCCGGCCGACGACGTGAAGCGCTTCTTCACCTACCGCAACCGCGGCTACCTCATGGCCCAGCCGGGCATGCGGTGGCTGCGGCCGCTGGAGACCGTCCGCTTCGGCTGGTTCTTCCTGGTGTCCCGCCGCGACCGGGGCGGATGGCGCGAATGGCGCCGCCTCACCCGGGCCGGGCGGCGGGAGGAGCTCACGCGCCCGGCGTGAGCTCCTCCCGGTTCACTCCCCGGTGCGCCCGGTGAAGGCGCGGGCCCAGCTGTCCTGCGAGGTCAGCTGGGTCAGGTGGTCGCGGTACTCCTTGGACAGGCGCGGGAACTCGCGGTAGAGCCGCCCGTGGACCTTGATGGAATGCCGCAGCATCCGCCAGAAGGTGTCCGGCTCCCGGCGGCGGAAGGTCACGCCACGGCCGTCGGCGGTGCCGACGGTCGCGCTGTCCAGCCGGGACAGGAGGAACCAGCGGGCGTCCTGCGCGGAGATGTTCATCTGCGGGCGCTCGGCGGCCCCCGGCTTCGGCCGGCGCAGGTTGTGCACCAGCGCCGCGGCGAGCGTGCGACCGATCGTGACCGGGGTCGTCGGCGGCTTCATGAACCGCTCGGCCTTGGTCGCGCTCATCGACGGCAGCGGCAGGTCCGAAGAGGAGCCGATGACCTGGCCGTCGGGGTAGTCGCCCTGGTGCTCGAGCGCGGTGGGCAGCGCCGTCGGCAGCAGCGGGAACAGCCGCTCCGGGCCGGCGAGGAAGTCCTCGTAGGCCCGGTGGTGCAGCGCCGCGGTCGCGTACTGCAGCATGATCAGGAACTTCAGGTCGAACTTGAAGGTGTCCCGCAGCAGCGAGCCGCCCCGCCGGTACTGGCTGTGCAGCGCCGCGGCGACCAGCCGGTTGCGGGTGTGGAAGTAGGCCTGCCACCCGGCGGTGTCGTCCTTGTCGCTCCAGGACAGGTGCCACACCGCCGCGCCCGGGAGGGTCGCGGTCGGGAAGCCGTTCTCGCCGGCGCGGATGCCGTACTCGGCGTCGTCCCACTTGATGAAGACCGGCAGGGCGAAGCCCAGCTGCTCCATCGCCTCGCGGGGCACCAGGCACATCCACCAGCCGGTGTAGTCGACGTCGATCCGCCGGTGCAGCTGCGCGGTCTTGCGCAGGCTCTTCTTGGCGAAGTCGTGCGCGTACTCGGTGTTCGGCGCGGCCCGCCAGAAGAACCGCTCCGGTGCGACGACCTCACCCATGGTGTGCAGCACCGAGCGGTCCTGCAGGGCCAGCATCTGGCCGCCGACCAGCATCGGCTGCTTGGTGAAGCGGGCGAAGGCGAACAGCCGGGCGATGCTGTCGGGCTCGAGCTGGACGTCGTCGTCGAGCAGGATGTGGTGCGTCGCGTCGGTGGAGTTCACCGCCTCGTACATGGTGCGGGAGAAGCCCCCGCTGCCGCCGAGGTTGGGCTGCTCGACCAGCAGGAGGCGGTCGCCCAGCGCGCCGGCGGCCTCGCCGAACCCGTCGGCGTCGCGGACCTTCTTGGTGCCCTGGTCGGCGATGATGACCCGGGAGATCAGCGCGTCCACGACCGGGTCGCCGGCCAGCGCGGTCAGCGCGGAGACGCAGTCGGCCGGGCGGTTGAACGTGCAGATGCCGATCGACAGCCGCGTCTCGCGGGTCGGCTCCTGCGCGGCGGACCAGTCGGCCTCGTGCACGGTGAGCGGGGCGTCGTCGGCGGTGGCGTCGAACCAGTACCAGCCGCCGTCCTCGAACGGGGTCAGGTCCAGCTCGAACTCGAGGGTGCGCTCGTCGCCGGAGGTCGTGGTCCCGGTGACGTGGATGATGCTGCCGTCGGCCTTGGACCGGTACACGTCGATCCGCCCGGGGCCGGAGACGCGCATCCGCAGGATGACGGTGTCGAGCACCGTCCACCGCCGCCAGTAGCTGGCCGGGAAGGCGTTGAAGTAGGTGGCGAAGGAGACCTCGCTGCCCGGCGCCACGGTCGCGTCGGCGCGGGTGGCGGACTTGACGCGCTTGTTCCCCTGCTCGTCGACGTAGAGGCTGCGGACCTTCAGCGGGTCACCGGGGCGCGGCAGGATCACGCGCTGGAGGAGGGTGACCGCCTTGCCTGCGGCCAGGTCTGCGGCGGTCGGCTCGCTGACCCGCTCCGGGGAGACCGTCTGGGCTGTCGTCGTCATGTGGTGTCGGTCCTCGTTGCTCAGTCGTCGAGACGGCCGTCGAGCGAGCCGCCCTCGTCGAAGAAGGGGCGGATGCGGTTGTCGAACATGCTCAGGGCCGATCCGATCGCCATGTGCATGTCGAGGTACTTGTACGTACCGAGCCGGCCGCCGAAGAGGACCCGCTTCTCCTCGGCCTCCTTCTTGGCCAGCTCGCGGTAGTGCTCGAGCTTGGCGCGGTCCTCGGCGGTGTTGATCGGGTAGTACGGCTCGTCGCCGGTCCGGGCGAACCGCGAGTACTCGCGGACGACGACCGTCTTGTCGGCCGGGTAGTCCCGCTCGGGGTGGAAGTGCCGGAACTCGTGGATCCGGGTGTAGGGCACGTCCTCGTCGGCGTAGTTCATGACCGAGGTGCCCTGGAAGTCGCCGATCGGGAGGACCTCGGTCTCGAAGTCCAGCGTGCGCCAGCCCAGCTCGCCGGCCTCGTAGTCGAAGTACTTGTCGATCGGGCCGGTGAAGACCGTCGGGACGTCGGTGGGCAGGTCGTCGCGCACGTCGAAGTAGTCGGTCGACAGCCGCACCTCGATGTTCGGGTGGTCGGCCATGCGCTGCAGCCAGGCGGTGTACCCGTCCTTCGGCAGACCCTCGTAGGTGTCGTTGAAGTACCGGTTGTCGAAGGTGTAGCGCACCGGGAGGCGGGCGATGACGGCCGCGGGCAGCTCGGTGGGGTCGGTCTGCCACTGCTTCTTCGTGTAGCCGCGGATGAACGCCTCGTACAGCGGGCGGCCGATCAGCGAGATGGCCTTCTCCTCGAGGTTCGCGGCCTCGGCGGTGTCGAACTCGCCGGCCTGCTCCGCGACCAGCGCGCGGGCCTCGTCGGGGGAGAAGCTCTTGCCGAAGTACTGGCAGATGGTCGACAGGTTCATCGGCAGGGAGTAGGTCTGGCCCTGGTAGATGCTGAAGACCCGGTGCTGGTACTTCGTGAACTCGGTGAACTGGTTGACGTACTGCCACACCCGCTCGTTGGACGTGTGGAACAGGTGGGCGCCGTAGACGTGCACCTCGATCCCGGTCTCCGGCTCCGGCGCGGAGTACGCGTTGCCGCCGATGTGGTCCCGGCGGTCGATGACCAGCACGCGCTTGCCGAGTTGGGTGGCGACGCGCTCGGCCACCGTCAGTCCGAAGAATCCGGAGCCGACGACCACGAGATCAGGTGCTGTGTCAGTCACGGGCGTCGACGGTACCTGCCACCAGCGGGCGGCACGACCACGCCGCAGGTGTCACGGGGACGGGGGGACCCGTTCCGTCACACCGGTCCCACCGGTCACCGCACCGGTCGTTCCGCGGGGCCGGGTCGCACTGCCTAGGGTTCGGGCGTGGCCACTCCGACCGACTCCCGACCGCTGCGCGTCGTCGCCGTCACCTATTCACCCGGTGCGGCCCTCGCGGGCTTCGTCGACTCGCTGGCGCAGGCCACCACCCGGCCGGTGGAGGTCGTCCTCGCCGACAACGGCTCGACCGACGGCGTCCCGGAGCGCGCCGCCGACCGGCACCCGCACGTCCGGGTGCTCCGCACCGGCGGGAACATCGGGTACGGCGCAGCCGCCAACGCCGGCCTGGCCGATCTGCGGACCGGGCGGGCCCTGATCGCCAACCCCGACCTCCGTTTCATGCCCGGGTCGATCGACGAGCTGCTCGCCGCCGCCGACCGGTGGCCCCGCGCCGCCACGCTGGGCCCGGCGATCATGACGCCGGACGGCGAGCTGTACCCCTCGGCCCGCGACCTGCCCCGGCTGTCGACCGGCGCGGGGCACGCGCTGCTCGGCTGGGCCTGGCCCGGCAACCCGTGGACCGCGCGCTACCGGCGGGAGCGCGAGCTGCCCAGGGAGCGTCCCGCCGGCTGGCTGAGCGGCTCCTGCCTGCTGGTCGACCTGGAGGCCTACTGGTCGGTCGGGGGCTTCGATCCCGGCTACTTCATGTACTTCGAGGACGTCGACCTGGCCGAGCGGCTGACCCGCCACGGCTGGCTGCACGTGTACGTCCCCACGGCCGTGGTCGAGCACGAGGGCGGACACGCCACCCGGCGGGAACCGCACCGCATGCAGCGGGTGCACCACACCAGCGCGCTGCGGTACCTCTCCCGGCTGTACCCGCGCTGCCGGCACGCCCCCCTGCGGGGCGCGTTCCGGGCCGGTCTCGGCGGGCGGATGCTGCTCTCCTACGTCAGCGGGCGGGTGGCCGCCGGAGCGCGGTTCCAGCGGCGGGCCAGGGACCTCGCCGTGGTGCCCGAAGCCCGCGGCGCCGAGCGGCAGGAGAGCTGACGTGCGGCACGCGGTGATCATGGCGGGTGGCTCGGGCACGCGATTGTGGCCGCTCTCGCGCGGGGACCGGCCAAAGCAGCTGCTCGACGTCGTCGCCGGCGCCGGCGGGGCCCCGCAGAGCCTGCTCGCCGAGGCGTGGGACCGGCTGCGTGCGGTGCTGCCCGCCGAGGGCATCTGGGTCTGCACGGCCGCTCGCTACGCCGGCCAGGTGCGGGCGGCCCTGCCCGAGCTGCGCCCGGACCGGCTCGTGCTGGAGCCGGTGGCCCGGGACACCGCCAACGCCGTGGGCCTGACCGCGGCGCTGGTCGCCGACGTCGACCCCGACGCTGAGCTGGCCGTGGTGAGCGCCGATCACGTCATCCGCCCGGTCGAGCGGTTCGCCGACGCCCTGCGCGCCGCCTACGACGCCCTGGCCGACCACCCCCGCTCGCTGATCACCCTCGGCATCACACCCACCTCGCCGGCGACCGGGTTCGGGTACGTGCAGCGCGGTGGTCCCGCCGGCAGGCCGGGCGTGGCCGAGGTCGCCTCGTTCCGCGAGAAGCCCGACCGGGCCACCGCCGAGCGGTACCTGGCCTCGGGGCAGTACCTGTGGAACTCCGGGATGTTCGTGTGGCGGGCCGGCACCGTCCTCGATGCGCTCGCCGACCACCTGCCCGCCACGGCCGCGGGGCTGGCCCGCATCACGGCCGCTCCGGCCGGGCCGCAGCGGGAGGCGGTCCTGGCGGAGGTGTTCCCGACCCTGCCGAAGATCAGCGTCGACTACGCCGTCCTGGAGCCGGCCGCCACCGAGCCGGGGCGGGTGCTCGTCGTCGACCTGGACGTGGAGTGGCTGGACGTCGGCTCCTGGCCGGCGCTGGCGCGCACCCTGCCGGTCGACGGAGCAGGCAACGCGGTGCAGGCGCTGGCGGTCCTCGTCGACAGCCGGCGGAACATCGTGCTCAGCGACGACCCCGACCACCTGGTCGCCGCCGTGGGGCTCGAGGCCTGCGTCGTCGTGCACACGCGGGACGCCACGATGGTGTGCCCGGTCGCCGACGCGGAGCGGGTCAAGGAACTCCTCGACGCCGTGGCGGCCCGGTACCCGGGCACCTTCTCCTGACCTGAGCCGGTCGAACGGGGTCCATCGCGTACGACGTGACCCGTCCGTCACACCTCCACCAGGCGCCCCGGGACGGCCGCCGGCGGCGGCTACCGTGCTCGCGTGGCGCCGCCTGTCCTTACCGCGCGCCGCTCCCGATCCCTGACGGAGGAACCCTTGCTCGCGCTCCAGGAGCGCCCGCCGGCCGTGGCGCCTGGGGCACGTACCTTCCTGCCCGAGGTGCAGGCGCTCCGGGCGCTGGCCGTCATGCTCGTCGTCGTCTACCACCTGTGGCCGACGAGGCTGACCGGTGGATACGTCGGCGTCGACGTCTTCTTCGTCATCTCCGGCTTCCTCATCACCTCCCACCTCGACCGGGAGCTGACGCGGCGGGGGACGGTCTCCCTCGCCGCGTTCTACGCGCGCCGGGCGCGGCGGCTGCTGCCGGCCGCCACGGTGGTCCTCCTGGCCAGCGTGGTGGGCAGCTACCTCTTCCTGCCGGTGAGCCGCTGGGCCACGACGGCCGGCGACATCCTGGCGAGCGCCTTCTACGTCGAGAACTGGAACCTCGCGGCCCGGGCGGTCGACTACTCGGCGTCCCACGACGCGGCCTCGGTCGTCCAGCACTACTGGTCCCTGTCGGTCGAGGAGCAGTTCTACCTCGTCTGGCCGGCCCTGATCCTGCTGCTCAGCGTGGTCGCCCGGCGTACCCGCGTCCGGTCCGGCCTGGTCCTGCCGGGCATCGTCGTGGTGACCGTGCTGTCCTTCGCCTGGTCCGTCCACGCCACCGCCACCGACCCGGCGGCGGCCTACTTCCAGACGCCCACCCGCGTCTGGGAGCTGGGGGCCGGCGCGATCCTGGCGCTGACGCTGCGCCCCGGGGCGTCCGGGCAGCCCGGCCGGCTGTGGCCGGTCGGCCTCCGCTGGGCCGGGCTGGCCGCGATCGCCGTCGCCGCCGTGACGCTGTCGAGCGCGTCCGCCTTTCCGGGGTACCTCGCCCTCCTGCCGGTGCTGGGCACGGTCGCCGTGATCGCCGCCGGCGACACCGGCGCCCGGGACCCCCTCTCCCCGCTCGTGGCGTTCCGGCCCGTCCAGTTCCTGGGCGACGTCTCGTACTCGCTCTACCTCTGGCACTGGCCGCTGATCGTGCTGGTGCCCTTCGCGCTGGCACGGCCGATGACCGCGCTCGACAAGATCGCCGTGCTCGCGGTCTGCATCGTGCTCGCGTGGCTGACCGCGCGCTGGGTCGAGTCGCCACCGCAGCGGTGGCTGCCGCTGCGGCGGCCGGGGGTGGTGGCCGGGCTGACCGCGCTGACCATGGGCGTCACCGCGGCGGCCGCGGGCGGCATCTTCTTCCTGGTGTCCGCGCACGAGGACGACGCGCGCGCGGAGCTGGCCGCGCTCGCGCACGACCCCTGCTTCGGGGCGGGCGCGATGGCCCCCGGCGCCACCGGGTGCGGAGAGGTCTTCGGCCCGCCCGCGTCCCTCACCCTCACCGCGGACGACGAGCCCTGGTTCGACGATCCCGCGTGCTCGGTCGCCGAGGGGGAGCTGACGATCTCCACCTGCCGGTACGGGGACGGGGCTCCGAGCCGGACGGTGGCGCTGGTCGGCGACTCGCACGCCGAGCACTGGCGGGGTGCGCTGCACGAGATCGCCCGGCAGGAGAACTGGGAGCTCGTCGAGCTGCTCCGCGGCGCCTGCCCGGTGACGGAGGCCAGGGTGCTGGCGTTCCAGGGCGACGCCACCGACACCGAGGGCTGCGCCCGCTGGGGGCAGCAGGTCACCGACCACCTCACCAGCGGCTCGTTCGACGCCGTCGTCACGTCATCGTTCACCACCGCGTTCACCTTCGGCGGGGCCGCCGGGACGTCGATGGAGGCGGGGACGGAGGGCTTCCGGGCGACCTGGTCGGAGTGGGCCGACGCCGTTCCGCAGGTGTACGTGATCCGGGACGTGCCGACGACCGAGGTCCGGCACGTGCCGGAGTGCCTGCAGGCGAACCCCGACGACCCGCTGGCCTGCTCCCGGCCGCGCAGCGAGGCGGTCCTGCCCGACGCGGCCATGGCCGCGGTCGAGGAGCTGGACCCGGAGCGGGTCCGGCTCGTCGACCTCACCGATCTCTTCTGCGACCAGACCACCTGCTACACCGCCATCGGAGGCGCCGTCGTGTACTGGGACGCCAACCACCTCTCCGGACAGTTCAGCCGCTCGCTGGCCCCGTTCCTGCGGGAGGCGCTCGCGTGAGCGTCCAGGAGCAGGCCCCACCGGAGCTCGCGGACCTCCGCGCCGGTGCCGCGACGGCGTCCCCGTCCGGGCTACCATCCAGCCCGATGAGCGCGCTGCGGGACGAGTCGGGTGAGGTGCTGGGCAGCCAGCCCCAGCTGCACCTGGCCGGGTCCGAGGAGGAGCGGCGGGGGACCGGTCCGTTCGACGACACGGTCGTGGTGGTCCGCGTGTACAACGAGGCCGCGGTGGTGCGCGGCGTCATCCGCGAGCTCGTGGACGCCGGCCTGCGGGTCATCGCGGTGGACGACGCGAGCACCGACGCCTCGGCGCAGGAGATCGACGCCGCGGGCGCCCTCCGGATCAGCCACCCGGTCAACCTGGGCGCGGGCGGCGCGCTGCAGACCGGGTACGTGGCGGCCCTGCGGTTCACCGACGCCAAGTACATCGCCTGCTACGACGCCGACGGCCAGCACCAGTTGGCGGACCTCATCGGGATGATCGAGAAGATCCGCACCGGCTACGACGTGGTGATCGGGTCGCGCTTCCTCGACGGGAAGACGCAGATGAGCCCGCTGCGCCGCGCCATCCTGCGCCTGGCGACGAAGGTGATGAACCGCCGGTCGGGCACCAAGCTGACCGATGCGCACAACGGTCTGCGGGTCATCTCCCGGGACATCGCGGCGGGCATCCGCCTGGCGCGCCCGGGCATGGCGTACGCGTCGGAGCTCGAGGAGCAGCTGACCCGGGCCGGCCTGCGGGTGACCGAGCACCCGGTGCACATCCTGTACACCGACTACTCCCGCTCGAAGGGCCAGCCGCTGCTCAACAGCGTGAACATCCTGGTGGACACCCTCGCGCACCGCATCAGCCACGGACGGTCGTCGTGATCATCAAGTGGTTGCTCGTGCCGGCGCTGATCGCCGCCGTCTGGCTGTCCCTGCGGTCGCGCGCGTCGCTGCGCGGTCAGGCCCGGCGCAAGCTGCTGGCCGGCGCCACGATCGTCGTCGGGGTGCTCGCGGTCATCTTCCCGGGGGCCACCCAGTGGGCGGCGGACGTGGTCGGCGTGACCCGCGGGACCGACCTGCTGCTGTACGTGCTCGCGCTGGTGGTGATCTACCTGGTGGGGAGCACCAGCGTCCGGTTCCGCGAGCAGGAGGCCCGGTTGATGCGGCTGTCCCGCCAGGTGGCCCTGGCCGAGACCGAGGCCCGCATGGGCCTGGGGGTGACGCCCGGCTACGGGCCGCGGGTCGTGCCGCCCCGCGCCGAGGACGAGATCGGCACCGCGTCGCAGTGACCGGTGCCCGGGTCGGCGGATCCGGCGCCCGACCGGGCTGGATAGCCTCCGGACCATGAAGAGTCTCGACGTCGCAGCCGTGGTCTCCGGAGGAGCCTCCGGGCTCGGCGAGGCCACCACCCGAGCCCTGGCCGCCCGCGGGGCGGCCGTCACGATCCTGGACCTCCAGCAGGAGAAGGGCGCCGCCCTGGCCGCGGAGCTGGGCGGGCACACCACGTTCGTGCGCACCGACGTCACCGACGAGGCCTCGGTGCAGGCCGCCGTCGCCGAGGCGGCCGGCAAGGACCGCCCGCTGCGGGTGGCCGTCAACTGCGCCGGCATCGGCCTGGCGCGGCGCACCGTCGGCCGCGACGGGCAGCCGCACGACCTGGGCGCGTTCACCCGCACGGTCATGGTGAACCTGGTCGGCACCTTCAACGTGCTGCGGCAGGCCGCCGCCGCCATGGCGGCCACCGAGCCGGACGAGGACGGCGAGCGCGGCGTCGTGGTCAACACGGCGTCGATCGCCGCCTACGACGGCCAGATCGGCCAGGTCGCCTACGCGGCGTCCAAGGGCGGCATCGTCGGCATGACGCTGCCGGCCGCCCGTGACCTCTCCAGCGCCGGCGTGCGGGTCTGCACCATCGCCCCGGGCCTGGTGGACACGCCGTTGCTGGGCTCGCTGCCCGAGGAGGCGCGGCAGGCGCTGTCGGCGGGCATACCCTTCCCCAAGCGGCTCGGACGTCCGGACGACTTCGCCCAGCTGGCCCTCGCCATCGTCGAGCACGGCTACCTCAACGGCGAGGTCATCCGGATGGACGGCGCGCTGCGCATGGCACCCCGCTGACCCCTTCCGGGAGCACCTCCTGACCACGAGCACCACTCCGGGCACCCGGGCCGCTGCCGACTACGCGGCGTCCTGGGTGCCCGGCTGGCCCCTGGACCTCGACCGGGCGCTGGCCCCGCACCGGCGGGGGTCGGCCGACCCCACCATGCGCGTCGCCGACGGCGGTCTGTGGCGGACGGCCACCACCGCCGACGGTCCGGCGACCGTGCGGATCGCCCGCGAGGACGGGGCGGTGCGGATCGAGGCGTGGGGTCCGGGCGCCGAGCGCGCCGGCTCCGCGGTGCCGGGGTGGCTCGGCGCCGACGACCGCCCGGAGGAGTTCCGCCCCGGCGACGCCTCCCCGATGGTGGCCGAGCTGCACCGCACCCACCCCGGGCTGCGGCTGGGGCGCACCGGCCGGGCCTGGGACGCGCTCCTGCCGGCCGTCCTGGAGCAGAAGGTGACGACGGCGGAGGCCTACCGGGTCTTCCGCGAGCTCTGCCGCCTCGCGGGGGAGGTGGCGCCCGGGCCCGCGCCCGCGGGGATGCGGGTCGTCCCGTCGGCGCGGCGCGTGCTGGAGGTGACCGACTGGGAGTGGCACCGGTGCGGGCTGGACGGGGCCCGCCGCCGGGCGCTGCGGGCGGTGGCCACGGTGGCCCACCGGCTGGAGCCCGGCGAGGACTGCGACTCCGCGGTGCTGCAGCGGCGGCTGCGCTCGATCCCCGGCATCGGGGTGTGGACCGCGGCCGAGGTGGTGCAGCGGGCGTGCGGTGACCCCGACGCGGTCAGCGTCGGCGACTACCACCTGAAGGACGTCGTGGGCTTCGCGCTCACCGGCCGCCGGCACACCGACGACGAGCAGATGCTGGCGCTGCTCGAGCCGTGGCGCGGCCACCGGCAGCGGGTGGTGCGGCTGATCCTCGCCGGCGGGCCCCGCCGCCCCCGCCGTGGACCGCGGTTCGCCCCGGTCGACAACCGGCGGATCTGAGCAGCGGCCCGGGCGCTCAGCGGTCGGCGAGCAGGCCCAGCAGGTAGTCCCCGTAGCCACTCTTGCCCAGCGGCCCGGCGGCGCGCACCAGGCCGTCGTCGTCCAGCCAGCCGTTGCGCCAGGCGACCTCCTCGATGCAACCGATCTTCAGGCCCTGCCGCTCCTCGACCACGGAGACGAACTCGGTCGCCTGGCGCAGCGAGGCGAACGTCCCGGTGTCCAGCCAGGCGGTGCCCCGGTCCAGGGCGGTGACGGTGAGCCGCCCCTGCCGCAGGTAGTGCTCGTTGACCGCGGTGATCTCCAGCTCGCCGCGCGCGCTGGGGGTGATGCCCTGCGCGACCTCGACGACGTCGCCGGCGTAGAAGTACAGCCCGGGCACGGCGTAGGAGCTCTTCGGCGTGGCCGGCTTCTCCTCGATGGAGAGGACCCGGCCGTCGGCGTCGAACTCCACGACGCCGTAGTCGCGCGGGTTGGCGACGTGGTAGGCGAAGACGTGGCCGCCGTCGGGCTCGGGCAGCCGGGAGAGCGCGGTACCCAGCCCCGCGCCGTAGAAGATGTTGTCGCCGAGCACCAGGGCCGCGGCCTCGCCGCCGAGGAACTCCGCGCCGATCAGGAACGCCTGCGCCAGCCCCTCGGGCCGCGGCTGGACGGCGTACTCGATCCGCATCCCGAGCCGGCTGCCGTCGCCGAGGAGGTGCTGGAAGGCGGCGCTGTCGCCGGGGGTGGTGATGACCAGCACCTCGCGGACGCCGGCCATCATCAGCGTGGAGAGCGGGTAGTAGATCATCGGCTTGTCGTAGACCGGCATGAGCTGCTTGCTCACCGCCTGCGTGATGGGGAACAGACGGCTGCCGGTGCCCCCGGCCAGGATGATCCCGCGCATGATCGGCGACCCTACCGAGGCCGGCCGGTTCAGGACCCGGATCGGCCGAGCCGCAACCTCCCCACGAGTGAGGTGCCGCCGGCCGTGGGCGCCGGCTCCCAGCGGGTGGCCCAGCCCTCCGCGTGCAGCTGCACGATCGCGGCGCCGATCAGCGCCCCGGCGTTGAGCGCGCTCGTCGTCGTCACCGCGTCGGGCAGGTGGACGTCGACGACGCCGTCGCCCTCCCCGCCGTGCCGCAGCACCACGGGGAACTCCGGCAGCGCGGCGCTGGCCACCCGGAACGCCGCGGCCGTCGCCTCACGCTCGCCGGGGCGGGGCACGAGGCCGGCCGCCGGTGCCCGGGAGCCGACCAGGTCGCGGGAGCCGTAGGGGAAGAGGTCGTCGGCCGGCAGGCGCACGAGCGGCCGGGTGCCCTCGTCGGCGTCCTCGGCCGGGCGCCGCGGCGGCAGGCCGCGCACGACCGCCACCGGCACGCCGGCCAGCTTGCCCTTGACCAGGTCGGCCGCCGACGCCAGCTCGTCGACCACCGCCACCCGGGTCGTCTCCAGCCGGTTGCCGTGCGCGTCGACGGCGCCGCGGTGGTCGTCGAGGGCCGCGATCCCGGCCGAGCCGACCGCGACGTCGGTGAGGCCCTCCCGCCACGTCCGGCCGAACGTGTCGCTCACGACCACCGCGACGTCCGCACCGGTCAGCTCCCGCAGCCGCGCGCGCAGCCGGCGGGCGGAGGCGTCGCCGTCCTCGGGGAGGAGGACGAGGGTGTCGGAGGCGACGTTCGAGGCGTCGATGCCCGCCGCGGCCACCACCCAGCCCTGCGGCGTCTGGACGATCTTCAGCGGGCCCCGGCGGGCCACCGTGCGCACCGTCTCGCCGTCGATCGCCCGCTGGCGGGCGGCCTCCCGGTCGGCGCCGGGCTCGATCCGCACCAGCCGGCCCTCCACCTTGGAGACCACCTTCGAGGTGACGACGACGACGTCGCCGTCGGCCAGCCACGGCGCGGCCGCCGCGAGGGCACCGGCCAGGTCGTCGCCGGGGCCGAACTCCGGCAGGCCGGCGACGGGGAGCACGGAGATCCCCGCGGGGAGCTCAGGCACCGGCGTCGAGCGCGGCGCGGGCCAGCGCGGTGGTGGCCTCGGGCGAGGACATGAGCAGCGGCAGCCGGCGCACGTCCACCCCGGGGACCTCGGCGGTGTCATCCTCGGCCACCAGCCAGGCGTCGAGCAGCCCGCCGTCGGCGCGGGCGCCGTAGTGCCGGCCGACGCCCTCGGCGCTCACCTCGATGCCGAGGACGGGCAGGCACCGGTCGGCCATCCCGCGCACCACCGCGCCGCCGACGATCGGGGACACCCCCACGGTCCGGGCGGGTGAGGCGAGCAGCGCCTCGCGCAGCCCCGGCACGCCGAGGATCGTCCCGATCGACACCACCGGGTTCGAGGGCGCCAGCAGGACGACGTCGGCGGCGGCGAACGCCTCGGCCACGCCCGGGGCCGGGCGGGCGGCATCCACCCCCACCTGCACGAACGCCGTCGCCGCGAGGGCGGCCCGGTGGCGCACCCACCACTCCTGGAAGTGGATGGCGCGCGGCCGGCCGTCGTCGGGGTCGAGGACGACGACGTGCGTCTCCACCCGCTGGTCGCTCATGGGCAGCACGGTGACACCGGGCTGCCAGCGGTCGGCCAGCGCCGCGGTCACCTGGGAGAGCGGGTAGCCCGCGTCGAGCATCCGGGTGCGGATCAGGTGCGTGGCGAGGTCGCGGTCGCCGAGCCCGAACCAGGCCGGGTCGGCGCCGTAGGCGGCCAGCTCCTCCTTGACCGTCCACGACTCCCCGGCGCGGCCCCAGCCGCGCTCCTCGTCGATGCCGCCACCGAGGGTGTAGACGACGGTGTCGAGGTCCGGGCAGATGCGCAACCCGTGCAGGGTGACGTCGTCGCCGGTGTTGACCACGGCCGTGATCTCCGCCTCGGGAGCCGCCGCGCGGACCCCCCGGAGGAATCGAGCCCCACCGGTCCCACCAGCCAGCACGACGATCTGCACGAAACGCATGGTGCCCGATGAGCACTTGTCGACTGTTCGCCGGGCGTGTCGGGGGCTCCCACGAGATGTGACGAACGCCCTGGGGCGGATGGGGCTGGTGTGGCGTGTCGCTTACACCGGGCGAAGTTGACGGCCGGGCAACGACACGCGTGTAATTCCGGCGGTGTCAACGAGTGCTGATCGGCCCGGGAACGTCCTGCCGGCCGCGCACCGGGACGAGAGCGAGAGGGGACGCACCGTCATGGCTGAGGTGTCGTGGTTGAGCGATTACGTGCACGGGACCGAGCGGTCGGCCGACCGTCCGGGGAACGCCGGCCACGGCACGGGCCCGGGGGCGGGTCAGGGCACCGGGCAGCCGTTCGTCGGCTTCTCCGGCTTCGGGCTGGAGCCGGACACCCAGTCGTGGCAGGAGCGCGCGCTGTGCGCCGAGACCGACCCGGAGGCGTTCTTCCCCGAGAAGGGCGGCTCGACCCGGGAGGCGAAGAAGATCTGCACCGGCTGCGAGGTCAAGGCCGACTGCCTGGAGTACGCGCTGGCCAACGACGAGCGCTTCGGCATCTGGGGTGGGCTCTCCGAGCGTGAGCGCCGCCGGCTGCGCCGCCGCGCCATCTGATCCGGCGTCCCCGCCGCGTCCCTCCCCCGACCGGACGCGGCCGGGACCGCACCACCCACAGCCGCCGCCGGAACCCGTCGGCGGCTGTGGTTCTGTTCGGCACATGCCCCCCCGCGTCGCCCTCGGCCGCGCCCGGGTGGTCCGCGAGGTGCGGGCCGCCGACGGGCTCGCCGCCGCCCTGGCCGCTCCGGTCCCCGCCCGGGCGCCCTGGCTGACCGCCGTCCTGAACGACGGCGCCGCGCGCCGGTCGCCGGCCCGGCCCCTCGCCGTCGTGGTCGACGACGGCCTCGGCGGCCCACCCCGGGCGGCGGCGTTCCTCGCCCTGCGCCGCCGCGGTCCGATCGCCACCGTCACCCTGCTCGGCCAGGACCACCCGCACATCCCCGCTGGGCGCCCGTCCGCCCGGCTGCCGGCCCGGGACGACGACGCCGCCGCGGCGCTGGCGGACGGGGTGGTCGGCTTCCTGGACTCGCTGCGCGGCCCGTGGGCGCTGCGGCTGACCGGGCTGCCGCTGGGCGACCCGACCGCCCGCGCGCTGGCCGCCCGGCTGCCGACCGCCGTGCTGGCCACCACGCGCAGCACCCTGCTGGTCGACGAGCTCGACGGCGCCGGTGCGGTCGAGCGGAGCCGCGATCCACGCCGGCTGGAGCGCTGGCTGCCCGCCCTGCTGGCCGCGGAGCCCGATCGCCGGTCGCGCGGTTTCCTGCGCGCCGCGGCTCGGCTGCACGCCGCCGTCGGCCGGCTCGAGGTCGCGGTGGTGCCCGACGGCGACCGGCTGCGGGCCGGGCTGCTGAGCCTCGTGGACGGCGACGACCGGTGGCCGTGGTGGGGGACCCCCGGGAGTGCGGGCCTGCGCACCGGGATGGGCGCCCCCGTGGCCGGCCTGACCGCGCCGGCGCGCGGCTGGCCTCGCTGAGGCGGGTGAGAACGGGCCTCGGCGGACCGGGGGTTCGGCTACCGTCCATCGCTCAGACATCCCGCTGACGGAGCGGGTGCCGCCCGGGCGGAGCCCCGGGCACGCGACGGCGGAGGTTCAGCAGGCGATGCGCATGCTCGTCACCGGGGGCGCCGGCTTCATCGGCGCCAACTTCGTGCACCAGACCCTGCGCGACCACCCGGAGTTCGAGCTCGTCGTCCTCGACGCGCTCACCTACGCGGGCAACGAGGCGTCGCTGGCCGCCGTCCGCGACGACATCGAGTTCGTGCACGGTTCGGTGGCCGACGCCGACGTGGTCGACCGGCTGGTGGCCCGCTGCGACGTCGTCGTCCACTTCGCCGCCGAGAGCCACAACGACAACTCGTTGCGCGACCCGTCGCCGTTCCTGCAGACCAACGTCGTCGGCACGTTCACGCTGCTGGAGGCCGTGCGCAGGCACGGCGTCCGCTACCACCACATCTCCACCGACGAGGTCTACGGCGACCTCGAGCTCGACGACCCGGCGAAGTTCACCCCCGAGACGCCGTACAACCCGAGCAGCCCGTACTCGTCGACCAAGGCGGGCTCCGACCTGCTGGTGCGCGCGTGGGTGCGCTCCTTCGGCATCCACGCCACCATCTCCAACTGCTCGAACAACTACGGGCCCTACCAGCACGTGGAGAAGTTCATCCCGCGGCAGATCACCAACGTGCTCTGCGGCCGGCGCCCCAAGCTCTACGGCGCGGGCCAGAACGTCCGGGACTGGATCCACGTCGACGACCACAACTCCGCGGTGCACGCGATCCTCGACCGCGGCCGCTCCGGCGAGACCTACCTGATCGGCGCCGACGGCGAGAAGGACAACCGCGAGGTGCTCGGGCTGATCCTGGAGCTGACCGGGCAGCCGGCCGACGCCTTCGACTCCGTTCCCGACCGCGCCGGGCACGACCTGCGGTACGCCATCGACGCCACCAAGCTGCGCACCGAGCTGGGCTGGACCCCGAGGTACACCGACTTCCGCGACGGCCTGGCCGCCACCGTCGACTGGTACCGGGCGAACGAGGCCTGGTGGCGCCCGCTCAAGGACGGTGTCGAGGCGGCCTACGCCGCCCGCGGCCAGTGAGGGCCGTCATCGTCGGTGCGGCCGGGCAGCTCGGCCGCGCCCTGCAGCGGGAGTTCCCCGGCGCCCTCGCCCTCGACCGCGCCGCGCTCGACGTCACCGACGCCGCCGCCGTGCGGGCGTTCGACTGGACCGGGGTGGACGTCGTCCTCAACGCGGCAGCCTGGACCGCCGTCGACGCCGCGGAGGACCCGGCCAACCTCGCCGCCGTCCGCGCCGCCAACGTCGACGCCGTCTGGCACCTCGCGCAGGCCGCCGACCGGGTCGGCGCGGGGCTGGTGCACCTGTCCAGCGAGTACGTCTTCGACGGCACGCACCCCGGTCCGATCCCCGAGGACGCGCCGCCGTCCCCGCTCAGCGTCTACGGGCGCAGCAAGGCCGACGGCGACGCCTGCGCCGTCGCCGTCGAGCGGCACTGGCTGGTGCGCACCACCTGGGTGGTGGGGGAGGGCGGCAACTTCGTGCGCACCATGGCCGGGCTCGCCGACCGCGGGATCTCCCCGTCGGTGGTCGACGACCAGGTCGGCCGGCTCACCGCCACCACCGACCTGGCCGCCGGCATCCGCCACCTGGTCGCGACCGGCGCCCCGTACGGCACCTACAACCTCACCGGCGACGGCGAGCCCGCCTCCTGGGCCGACGTCGCGGAGGCGGTCTTCACCGCCCGCGGCCGCTCCGCCGGGGACGTCGTCCGGGTGAGCACCGCCGAGTACTTCGCCGGGCGGACCGGCGTCGCACCCCGGCCGCTCAACAGCGTCCTGGACCTCGGCCGCATCCGCGCCGCCGGGTTCGCCCCCCGCGACTGGCGGGAGGCCCTGCGGGCGTACCTCGGGCAGCCGGGCTGAGCCGGCCGGTTCCCGGTCGTCCGGGCACCTCCGGCCGGGCCGGTGCTCAGCCGGCGGGGCGCAGCACGCTGCGGCCCTCGTCGGCGGTGGCCGTCCCCGCGCCGAGCCGCAGCCACGCGGCGGCGGGGCGGACGCCGTCGGGTCCCGCCTCTCCGCCCGGCGCCACGGTCAGCTCGACGTCGTAGACCCGCCCGGTGGGCCGGGGTGCCGAGCCCGCCGGGTGCGTGGCGGTGGCGACCCGGCCGCGCAGGGTCAGCCGGTCGCCGTCACGGGCGATCCGCAGGTCCGCCGGCCCGAGGGTGCCGTGCTCGACCGGCGTGGCGACGCACCCGGCCGCCACCGGGTCGGGCGGGGGCTCGGCGGTGAGGCAGTTCCAGGTGGGCAGGCGCAGCGCCATGCGCGCCGCGTCGTCGCCGGCCGTCCCGGCCACCTCCGGATAGGCGGCGGTGATGCCCACCGCCCGCGGTTCGAGGACGAGCCCGCCGAAGGCCAGGTCGACGGCGACGGCGCCCGTGCCGCCGTCGTCACCCGGCGGGAGGCCGGACGTCCGCGGCGGCGTCGTCGCCGGGGCGGCCGCCGGCGGCCGGTCGGTACCGGCCACGACGGCGGCGGCGGTGCCGACCAGCACCAGGGCGGCGACGCAGAGCGCGGCCGCCGGGAGGTGGCCGAGCCGGTGTTCCACGACGGGTGGCGCCGGTGCCGAGGGGGGCGCGGGGGCCAGCGTCGCCCACCCGGCGGGCGCCGGCGGTTCCGGCCGGGTGCCCGGCGGGTGCGCCAGGAAGTCGGCCAGGTCGTCGACCGGCTCGTCCCGGGCTGCGGGAGCCCGCTCGCGGGTCCCGGCGCCCCGGCGGCGGGCGGCGGCCACGCCGGCGACGACGGCACCCACCGCGAGGACGCCCAGGACCACGCCGAGGACGAGCCAGGCGGCGGCGGTGGCGGCGTCCATCCCGCCCAGCATCTCAGCCGGGCCCGCGGCCCCGGCGGCGCGCGGTCAGCCGGTGGGGTCGATCTCCTCGGGGTCCCGCCCCAGCAGGGTGGCCACCTGGTCGACCACCACGTCGCGCACCAGGTCGGCGAGGTCCTCGCGGTCGTGCGCGCGCAGCTCCAGGGGTCGCCGGTAGACGACGATGCGCGGCGGGACGTCCTGGCCCTGTTCCCGGTGGGCGGGCAGCAGCCGGGCCAGCGGGACACCGGCGTCGTCGAGCACGTCGGAGTCCAGCAGCGCCTCGTCCGGGTCGGTGTGCTCCACCCACGGCACGTCCTCGACGGCGAACTCCACGCCGGCCAGCTCCCGCTCCCAGCGCCGCTCGAGGTCCTCGACCGCGTCGAGCACCAGGTCGTCGAACTGCTCGGCGCGGCTGCGCGAGAGGGGGACCTGCGTGGGCACCAGGCGACCGCGCAGGCCGCGACCGTGGCGGTCGCGGCGGGAACGGGTGCGGCGGCGGGGAGGGCGGCTCATGACGGGTCGAAGGGTACGGCGAGGGGTGGCACGCCGCGGCCGGGAACGGCCGGCCGGGCTGTTCCCCCGGTCGCGCCCGACCCGCCCGGAACCCGTGCCCGACCGGTGACGATGCCCACGGGGTCATCGTGCAGGATGGTGCGTCGCGGCGGGATTCCCGGTGTGCCTGCTGTCGCGCACCGCCGGGCGGAGTTACTGTGCCTCGCGTGAGGAACCGGTGGTGAGGCAGTCACGTCGCTGCTCGCGCAGCGGCTGCGCGCAACCGGCAGCGGCGACATTGACCTACGTGTACGCGGAGTCGACGGCCGTTGTCGGCCCGCTGGCGACGTTCTCCGAACCGCACAGCTACGACCTGTGCGAGTTCCACGCCGAGCGGCTGACGGTGCCGCGCGGCTGGGAGGTCGTCCGCCACGAGATCGACCTCGACGACGTCGGCCCGACCGGCGACGACCTGCTGGCCCTGGCCGACGCCGTCCGCGAGGCCGCCCGGCCCGAGCCGGTGCGCGACCCGGCCGACGACGGCCGCGGCCTCCGCCGCGGGCACCTGCGCGTGCTCCCCGACCTGCCCTGAGGCGCCCCTCGCGCTGAGGTGCAGGTCCCGCCGTTAGGGTCGGCGACGCCGCTGGTCACCCGGTCGCGGCAGTCCCGACTGCGAGGATGGGCGGCGTTGTCCGATCTCTCGGCGCTGATCAAGGCCTACGACGTCCGTGGGGTGGTCCCCGACCAGTGGGACGAGGACGTCGCGCGCGCGATCGGCGCGGCGTTCGCCGAGTTCGTGATCGCCGACAGCGGCGCGACGGCGGTGGTCACCGCGCACGACATGCGGGAGTCCTCCGTCCCGCTGTCCCGGGCGTTCGCCGAGGGGGTCATCGCCCGCGGCGTCGACGTCGTCGAGGCCGGCCTCGGCTCCACCGACCTGCTGTACTTCGCCGCCGGTTCGCTCGGCATGCCGGGGGCGATGTTCACGGCCAGCCACAACCCCGCGCAGTACAACGGCATCAAGATGTGCCGGTCGGGGGCGGCGCCGATCGGGCAGGACTCCGGGCTGGTCACCATCCGCGAGTGGGCCGAGCGCGACAGCTACGACCGCGAGCCCGGCCGGGTCGGCACGGTCAGCGCGCGCGACGTGCTCGGCGAGTACGCCGCCCACCTGCGCTCGCTGGTCGACCTGTCCACGATCCGGCCGGTGACGGTCGTCGTCGACGCGGGCAACGGCATGGGCGGGCACACGGTGCCGGTGGTCCTCGCCGGCCTGCCGCTGGACGTCGTCCCGCTGTACTTCGAGCTCGACGGCTCGTTCCCCAACCACGAGGCCAACCCGCTGGACCCGGCCAACCTGGTCGACCTCCAGCGGGCCGTCGTCGAGCACGGCGCCGACATCGGCCTGGCCTTCGACGGTGACGCCGACCGGGTGTTCGTGGTGGACGAGCGCGGGGAGCCGGTCAGCCCCTCGGCGATCACCGCGCTGGTGGCGGTGCGCGAGCTGGCCAAGGGCCGGGGGACGACGATCATCCACAACCTGATCACCTCGCGCGCCGTGCCGGAGATCGTCCGGGAGCACGGCGGCCAGCCGGTGCGCACCCGCGTCGGCCACTCGTTCATCAAGGCCGAGATGGCCCGCACCGACGCCGTCTTCGGCGGCGAGCACTCCGCGCACTACTACTTCCGCGACTTCTGGCGGGCCGACACCGGCATGCTCGCGGCCATGCACGTGCTCGCCGCGCTGGGGGAGCAGGGCCGGACGCTGTCGGAGCTGACCGCCGCCTACTCCCGGTACGCCGCCTCCGGTGAGATCAACTCCACCGTGACCGACGCCGCGGAGCGGACGGCCGCGGTGCGCGAGCTGTTCGAGGAGCAGGAGGGCGCGACCGTCGACGAGCTCGACGGGCTGACCGTCGAGCTCCCCGACGGCGCGTGGTTCAACCTGCGGGCCAGCAACACCGAGCCGCTGCTGCGGCTCAACGTCGAGGCGTCGGACACGGCGCGCATGATCGAGCTGCGTGACCGGGTACTGAGCACCGTGCGCGCGGAACAGGAGCAGAAGTGACCGGAACCCAGAGCAGTGCGACCGGCGGCCCCCTGGGGCTGGATCCGGAGCTGCTGCCGATCCTCGCCTGCCCCGACACCCACCACACCCCGCTGACCGTCGACGAGGCGGCCGGTGAGCTGGTCTGCGCGACCTGCGACCGGGGCTTCCCCGTCCGCGACGGCATCCCCGTGCTCCTCCTGGACGAGGCGCGGCACCGCTCGTCATGACCTCGCCCGAGCTCGCCGAGGAGGTCCTCGACGACCTCGAGCTGCTGCGCGCCCGGGACCCCCGCGGCCTGCTGCCGGCGGTGGCCGGCGCCGGTGCGCAGGTCCGGGAGACCGGGCGGCTGACCGAGGAGGCCGGCCTCGGCCGGGTCACCGAGGGCGGCCGGCCCCGTGGGCTGGTGATCGTGGCCCGGCGGGAGGGCGCCGTCGCCGCCTCGGTGCTGCGCGCCCTGCTCGGGCCGGCCAGCCCGGTCACCGTCGACGTCGTCCCCGGCCCCGCGCTGCCGGTGTGGACCGGCCCCAGCGACATCGCGGTCGTCGTCACCCGCACGGGGGCGGGCGCGTACGCGGTCGCACCCGCCTACGAGGCGGCCCGCCGCGGGGTCTCCCTGGTGGGCATCGGCGCCGACGACGCACCGCTGCGCGCCGCCTGCTCCACTGCCCGGGCGCCCTACGTCGCCCTGCCGCGCAGCCGGGTGCGGCACACCGCGCTGTGGTCGCTGCTCACCCCGATGCTGCGGCTGGCCACGGACCTACGGCTGCTCGCGGAGGGCGTGGCCGACACCGAGGCGGTGGCGGCCGCGCTCGACGAGGTGGCCGCGGAGTGCGGGCCGGCCCGCGAGTCGTTCGTCAACCCGGCGAAGACCCTGGCGCTGGAGCTGCTCGACGCCCTGCCGGTGATCGCCGCGGAGGGCCCGCTCGCCGGCGCCGCGGCGACCCGCGTGGCCGACCAGCTGGCGACCCTGGCGGGGTTGCCGGTCACCGGGTTCCGGCTGCCCGACCAGCGGGTCGCGGCGTGCGCCGTGCTCGGGGGGCCGCTGGCGCCGCGCGACGGCGCCGACGACTTCTTCCGCGACCGCGCCGACGACAGCGGGCGCCGGCTGCGGCTGCTCACCATCCGGGACAGCGACGCGGCCGGGCTCGACGGCGCGGGGGAGCGGGAGCCGCGCTCGGCGGAGGAGGCGATGCAGCAGGTGCTGCGGACCGCCGCCGCGCACAACGTGCCGGTCAGCGGCCTGGCCGAGCACGGCGACCCGGAGCGCTACTCGCGGCTGCCGCGGCTGGCGCGCCAGCTCGCCGTCGCCGACTTCAGCGCCGTCTACCTGGCGCTGGCCCTGGACGTCGAGCGGGCGCTGCGGTCCTGAGGACGCGCGGGGCCCGCGGACGGTCCACCATCATGGCGACAGCACACCGGTGCTGACCGATCGGAAGGACTTCCCTTGGCGGGTGGACTCGTAGCCCTGCTCGACGACGTGGCGGTGCTGGCCCGGGCGGCCGCCGCCTCGATCGACGACATCGGCGCAGCTGCCGGGCGGGCCAGCATGAAGGCGGCCGGTGTCGTGGTCGACGACACCGCGGTCACGCCCCAGTACGTGCACGGCCTGAACGCCGAGCGCGAGCTGCCGATCATCCGCAAGATCGCGCTGGGCTCGCTGCGCAACAAGCTGCTGATCATCCTGCCCGCGATCCTGCTGCTCAGCCAGTTCCTGCCGTGGTTGCTGACCCCGATCCTGATGGTCGGCGGCGCCTACCTCTGCTACGAGGGCGCGGAGAAGATCTGGCACCGGATCAGCGGCCACACCGAGTCGCACGCGACGGTGGAGGACGCGCTCCCGGACGAGAGCACGATCGTGACCGGAGCGGTGCGCACCGACTTCATCCTGTCGGCCGAGATCATGGTGATCTCGCTCAACGAGGTGGCCACCGAGGCGTTCTGGTCCCGGGCGATCATCCTCCTCGTCGTCGCCGTGGGCATCACCGTCCTCGTGTACGGCGTCGTCGGCCTCATCGTGAAGATGGACGACGTCGGGCTGAGCCTGTCCCAGCGGTCCTCGAAGGGCGTGGCCGCGCTCGGCCGCGGGCTGGTGAAGGGGATGCCGAAGCTGCTGACCGCGCTCACCGTCGTCGGCACCGCCGCGATGCTCTGGGTCGGCGGGCACATCATCCTGCTCGGCACCGACGAGCTGGGCTTCCACCCGCTCTACGAGTTCGTGCACCACCTGGAGGAGGCCGCGCACGACGCGACCGGCGCCCTCGGCGGGGTCGTGGGCTGGCTGGTCAACACGCTGGGCAGCGCCGTGCTGGGCCTGGTCGTCGGTGCGCTGGTCGTGCTCGTGATGAGCCTGACGGTGCACCGCAAGAAGGCCGGCGCCGAGTCGCACTGAGGGCCGGCGGGGGGACGGTGGAGGGCATGGGACCGGGGACGACCGACCGCACCGCGCTGTCCCCCGCGCGGCGGCGGGCCGACCGCGCCCGGCTGGCCGACGGGGTCGTCGACGTGCTGGTGATCGGGGGCGGGGTGACCGGCGCGGGCGCCGCGCTGGACGCCGCCAGCCGTGGTCTGTCGGTGGGGGTGCTGGAGGCCCGGGACTGGGCGGCCGGCACCTCCAGCCGGTCCAGCAAGCTCGTCCACGGCGGGCTGCGCTACCTGGAGCAGCTGGCCTTCCCGCTGGTGCGCGAGGCGCTCAAGGAGCGGTCCCGGCTGGTCGCCACCATCGCCCCGCACCTGGTGCGGCCGCTGCCGTTCCTGCTGCCGCTGACCGCGCCGGTCTGGCAGCGCGCCTACTACGGGGCGGGCGTCGCGCTCTACGACGTGCTCGGCGCCGCATTCACCCGCGACCGGGTGGTGCCACGGCACCGTCACCTGTCCCGGCGGGCCGTGCTGGCGGCCTTCCCGGCGCTGCGCCGCGACGTCGTCCGGGGCGCGATCCGCTACTGGGACGCCCAGGTCGATGACGCCCGGCACACCCTCGCGGTGGTCCGGACGGCGGCCGGGTACGGCGCGCACGCCCTCTCCAGCGCCCGGGTGGTCGGCCTGCTGCGCGACGGCGACGCGGCCGACGCGCCGGTCGTCGGCGTCCGGGTGGCCGACCTGACCGACGGCTCCTCGTTCACCGTCCGCGCCCGCAGCGTCATCGCCGCCACCGGGGTGTGGAGCGACGACGTGGGGGAGATGCTCGGGACCTCGGCCCCCAGCCTGAAGGTGCGGGCCTCCAAGGGCGTGCACCTGGTGGTGCCCCGGGCGGCGATCGACGGCGCCGACGTCGACCCGGATGGGCTGATCCTGCGCACGCCCACCAGCGTGCTGTTCGTGATCCCGTGGCGGGAGCACTGGATCGTCGGCACCACCGACACGCCCTGGCGGCTCGACCGCGCCCACCCGGCTGCGAGCAGCGCCGACATCGGCTACCTGCTCGACCAGGTCAACCGGGTGCTCACCCGCCCGCTCACCGCCGACGACGTCGTCGGGGTGTACGCCGGCCTGCGGCCGCTGCTGGCGGGCGAGTCCGACGACACCAGCCGGCTCTCCCGCGAGCACGCCGTCATCACCCCCGTGCCGGGACTGGTGCTGGTGGCCGGTGGCAAGTACACGACGTACCGGGTGATGGCGGCCGACGCCGTCGACGCCGCGGTCGAAGGGCTGCCGGGTGCGCCGCGATCGCGCACGGCCGAGCTGCCGCTGGTCGGCGCGCGCGGCTGGGCCGGCGTCCGGGACCGGGCGGCCGGGCTGGCCGCCGAGCACGGGGTCCCGGAGGACGCCGTCGCGCGGTTGCTGGAGCGCCACGGCGACCAGGTGACGGCGGTGCTGGGCCTGGTGCGGAGCGACCCCGCGCTGGGCCGGCCGCTGACCGGCGCTCCCGACCACCTGGCCGCGGAGGTGGTGCACGCGGTGACGGCCGAGGGGGCCCTGCACCTCGACGACGTGCTCACCCGGCGCACCCGGATCTCGATCGAGACGCCGCACCGCGGGGTCGAGTCCGCCGCGGAGGTGGCGGACCTCATGGCGGGCGTCCTCGGCTGGGACGAGGAGCGGACCGCCCGGGAGGTCACCCACTACGCCGCCCGGGTCGACGCCGAGCGCGAGTCGCAGCGCATGCCCGACGACCGGACCGCCGACGCCGCCCGGCTCGGGGCGCCGGACGTGCGCGCCGCGGTCTGAGCGCGCCCCCCCGCCCGCGGGGTGCGCACCCGCGGGTGAGGGCGCGTTCCGGGGGCCGCGCGGGCGACGTAACCTGCGCAGACGATGTGGCAGCTCAGCAACGGCGTGCGGTACTACCCCTGGGGTAGCCGGACCGTCATCCCCGACCTCCTCGGTGAGGCCGTGCCCGCCGACCGGCCGCACGCCGAGCTGTGGGTCGGCGCGCACCCGGACGAGCCGAGCACGCTGGCCGACGGCCGGCCGCTGGACAAGGCGATCGCCGAGGACCCCGGGACACTGCTCGGCGCCCCGGTGCTGGAGCGCTTCGGCCCGCGCCTGCCGTTCCTCATGAAGGTGCTCGCCGCCGACACCCCGCTGTCGCTGCAGGCGCACCCCACGACGGAGCAGGCCCGGGCCGGGTACGCCGCCGAGGAGGCCGCCGGCATCCCGCACGACGACCCGACGCGGACGTTCAAGGACCCGTTCCACAAGCCGGAGCTGCTGCTCGCGCTGACCACCTTCGAGGCGCTCTGCGGGTTCCGGCCGGTGGAGGAGTCGCTGCACTGCCTGGCCAAGCTGCAGGTGCCCGAGCTCAAGCCGACCATCGCCGCCCTGGCGCGCGGCGGCCTGCGGGCGGTCATCCCGCAGCTGCTGGCGCTGACCGGCAAGCGGCGGACCCAGCTGGTGTCCGCCGTCGCCACCGCGGCCGCCCGGTTCGTGGCCGCCCATGACCCGGAGTTCATCAACACCTACCGCTGGGCGGCCACGCTCGCCGAGACCTATCCGGGCGACCCCGGCGTGGTCATCTCGCTGATGTGCAACCACCTCAAGCTCTCGCCCGGGGAGGCGGTGTTCCTCCCGGCGGGGAACCTGCACGCCTACCTCTCGGGCGCCGGCGTCGAGGTGATGGCCAGCTCGGACAACGTCCTCCGCGGAGGGCTGACCGCCAAGCACGTCGACCTCGCGGCGCTGATCGAGGTGCTCGACTTCTCCGACGGCCGGGTGCCGGTGATCCACCCGGTGCTGGGGCCCGGCGGCCTGCGGTACCCCGTGCCGGTCGAGGACTTCGACCTGACCCGGTGCCAGCTGGACGAGCAGTCCGGCACGCTGACCACTCGCGGCCCGCAGCTGCTCCTCTGCACCGAGGGGTCGGCCGTGCTCGCCTCCGCGGAGGGCGAGGAGCTCGCCCTGGCGAAGGGGTGCGCGGCCTTCCTCCCGGCCGGGACACCGGTCACCGCCCGCGGCCCCGCCGTCCTCTACCGGACGACGACGAACGTCATCTGACCGGCAGCGGCGTCCCGGCGTTGCGCCGCCGGGCGGGCGGCCCACCGGCCTAGCGTCGACCGGTCCGCAGATCCGGCCGGTGGGGGAGTTTCCGTGCACGTCCGACCCCGGTCCCGGCCGCTCGCCGTCGCCCTGGCCCTCGGCCTCGCGGTGGTGCTGACCGGCTGCGAGGTCGCCGACGTCGCCGAGAGCGGTGACGGGACCACGGCCGCCCCGGCTGCCGGCGTCGAGGGCACCCCGGCGTCGGCCGGCCCGGCGCTGGCGGCGCTCGACGGGCTCCCGGTCAAGGGCCGGGCGCCGCGGACCGGCTACGACCGCGACCGGTTCGGCGACGGCTGGGTGGACACCGACCGCAACGGCTGCGACACCCGCAACGACGTCCTGGCGCGCGACCTCACCGGCGAGACGTTCGTCCCGGACACCCGGGACTGCGTCGTGCGCACCGGCACGCTCGCCGACCCCTACTCGGGCCGGACGATCGACTTCCGGCGCGGCCAGGACACCAGCGACGACGTGCAGATCGACCACGTCGTCGCGCTGTCCGACGCCTGGCAGAAGGGCGCCCAGCAGTGGGACGCCGCGACCCGGAAGGCCTTCGCCAACGACCCGCTGAACCTCCTGGCCGTCGACGGCCCGCTGAACATGCAGAAGGGCGACGGCGACGCAGCCACCTGGCTGCCGCCGGCGACGGCGTACCGCTGCGCGTACGTCGCCCGGCAGGTGGCGGTGAAGGCCGGCTACGGGCTGTGGGTGACCCGGGCGGAGAAGGACGCCATGGCGACCGTGCTCGGCACCTGCCCGGACGAGCCGCTGCCCGCGGCGGTCCCCGTCGCCGGGCAGCCGGAGCCGGCTCTCCCGGACGGGCCGTCCTACGCCGACTGCGGCGCCGTGCGGGCCGCGGGCGCCGCTCCGATCCGCACCGGCGACCCCGGCTGGCGGCCGTCGTTCGACGGCGACGGCGACGGGGTCGGCTGCGAGGGCTGACCCCGCCCGGGTGGTCGACGGGCGACGGGCTTGCGGCCGCCGCCTATCCTGGGACACGGCACGAGCCCCGCCGAAGCCTCGGCATGCTCGCTCTCCCCGGTACCGGGGATCGAAGCGACCCTGCATCCGACTGCACCGCCCGGCCGCCGCGCCGGGCACACCTGGAGCTTTCATGACCGCCAGCACCGGCACCCGCACGCTGACCGAGGGCGACTTCAAGGTCGCCGACCTCTCCCTCGCGCCGTTCGGCCGCAAGGAGATCCAGCTCGCCGAGCACGAGATGCCCGGCCTGATGGCGCTGCGCGCCGAGTACGGCGACGCCCAGCCCCTCGCCGGCGCGCGCATCGCCGGCTCCCTGCACATGACCGTGCAGACCGCCGTCCTCATCGAGACGCTGACCGCGCTGGGCGCGGACGTCCGCTGGGTCTCCTGCAACATCTTCTCCACCCAGGACCACGCCGCGGCCGCCATCGTCGTCGGCGACGGCACCCCCGAGGAGCCCGCCGGCGTCCCGGTCTTCGCCTGGAAGGGCGAGACGCTGCCCGAGTACTGGTGGTGCACCCAGCGCCTGTTCGAGTTCCGCGACTCCAGCGGCGAGGTCGTCGGCCCGAACATGCTGCTCGACGACGGCGGCGACGCCACCCTGCTGGTGCACCTCGGCACCCGCTTCGAGGCCGACGGCGTCGTCCCCGACACGACCGAGGCCGACTCCGAGGAGTACGGGGTCATCCTCGACACCCTCCGCGGCACGCTCGCCGAGGACGGCTCGTACTGGACCCGCATCGGCCAGGGCATCAAGGGCGTCACCGAGGAGACCACCACCGGTGTCATGCGGCTCTACGAGCTCGCCCGCGACGGCCGCCTGCTCTTCCCGGCGATCAACGTCAACGACTCGGTCACCAAGAGCAAGTTCGACAACCTCTACGGCTGCCGCCACTCGCTCATCGACGGTCTCAACCGCGCCACCGACGTCATGATCGGCGGCAAGGTGGCCGTGGTCTGCGGCTACGGCGACGTCGGCAAGGGCTGCGCGGAGTCCCTCCGCGGCCAGGGCGCGCGCGTGATCGTCACCGAGATCGACCCGATCTGCGCCCTGCAGGCCGCCATGCACGGCTACGAGGTGACCACGCTGGACGAGGTGATCGGCAAGGCCGACATCATCATCACCACGACCGGCAACAAGGACATCATCTCCGCCGAGCAGCTGGCCTCGACCAAGCACCAGGCGATCATCGGCAACATCGGCCACTTCGACAACGAGATCGACATGGCCGGCCTGGCGCGCACCCCCGGCGTCGTGAGGACGAACATCAAGCCGCAGGTCGACGAGTGGCGGTTCGCCGACGGCCACACGATCATCGTGCTCTCCGAGGGCCGGCTGCTGAACCTGGGCAACGCCACCGGGCACCCCAGCTTCGTCATGAGCGCCTCGTTCTCCAACCAGACGCTGGCGCAGATCGAGCTGTGGAACAACCGGGCTGCCTACGAGGGGCAGACCCCCGGCGTCACCGTGCTCCCGAAGAAGCTCGACGAGCACGTCGCCCGGCTCCACCTCGACGCCCTCGGCGTCAAGCTGACCGAGCTGACCAAGGTGCAGGCCGACTACATCGGCGTGCCGGTCGAGGGTCCCTACAAGAGCGACCACTACCGCTACTGAGCCCGTCGTCGCCGCCGTAGCGGCCGGCTGATCAGCACGTTCCGCCCCGCCCGGGGGATCTCCCCGGGCGGGGCAGAGCATTTTCGGGGGTCCGTCGCGCAGAATGGTCGCCGTGCCCCCCACCGCTCCGCAGAACGGTCCCAGCCGCGGCCGTGTCCTCGTCGTCGACGACGACGCCGCCCTCGCCGAGATGCTCGGCATCGTGCTGCGGCGCGAGGGGTACGAGCCGGCCTTCGTCTCCGACGGCAACCGCGCGGTGGGGGTCTTCCAGCAGACCCGGCCCGACCTGGTGCTGCTGGACCTGATGCTGCCCGGCCGCAACGGCCTGCAGATCTGCCAGGACATCCGGACGCAGTCGACCGTGCCGATCGTCATGCTCACCGCCAAGGGCGACACGATCGACGTCGTCCAGGGCCTGGAAGCCGGCGCCGACGACTACGTCACCAAGCCGTTCAAGCCGGTCGAACTGGTGGCTCGCGTCCGCGCCCAGCTGCGCCGCGGCGAGACCGGCCAGGCGGAGAACCTGAGCATCGGTGACGTGCAGATCGACGTCCCGGCCCACCAGGTCACCCGGGACGGCGTCCCGATCGCGCTGACCCCCCTGGAGTTCGACCTGCTCGTGGCCCTGGCCCGCAAGCCGCGGCAGGTGTTCACCCGCGAGCTGCTGCTGGAGCAGGTGTGGGGCTACCGGCACGCCGCCGACACCCGTCTGGTCAACGTGCACGTCCAGCGGCTGCGGGCCAAGGTCGAGCGCGACCCGGAGAAGCCCGAGGTCGTCCTGACCGTGCGCGGGGTCGGCTACAAGGCCGGCCCGCCGTGAGCGGGGTCCCGGTTCCGGGTGCCGGTTGGGGAACACTGGGGCGGTGACCGCCACCCGGACCCCCGAGACGGGCGCCGGGTCCGAGCACCCCTCGCGGCCGCCCGGTCCCGGACCCCGGGCACGTGGGCGGCTGCTGCGCCTGCGCCGCGGGCTGCGCCGGCGCGCCGGGCGGGCTCGCCGCCGGGCGCAGCGGAGCACCCGGCGGCTCGCCGCGCGCGCCGTCCACGCGTGGCGGTCGTCGCTGCAGGTCCGCATCGGCGCGATCACCATGCTGCTGGCCGGCACCGTCGTGGTGATCGTGAGCATGGTGCTGTTCAGCCAGATCAAGGACCAGCTGCTCGACGTGAAGCGCCAGGCCGCCATCGACCAGGTCCAGGCCGGGGTCGTGTACGCGCAGAGCGAGGTGGCCGGCATCGCCACGGGCGACGCCGCCAGCGTCCGGGCCACCCTGGCCCGCACGGTCAACCAGCTGCTCGACCGCGGCGGCGCGGCCGGTGACTTCGACGTCGTGATGGTATACCGCACCGGCGACCGCGACCGTCCGGCCACCAACCGCCGCCCGCTGTACACGGCGCTGCCGACCGACCTGCGGGCCACCGTCGACGCCGGCAGCCAGGCGTCCAAGTACGACATGGTCCCGGGCGCCTCCGGCGAGCTCCGGCCCAGCCTGCTGGTGGGGGCGCCGGTCACCGGTGACGCGACGGGCCCCGACCAGATCGAGCTGTACTACGTCTTCCCGCTCCAGCAGGAGCAGGAGAGCCTCTCGCTGATCCGCAGCACCGTGGTGATCAGCGGGGTCGCCCTCACGCTGCTCGTCGTCGGCATCGGCGTGCTGGTCACCCGGCTCGTCGTGGACCCGGTGCGGCAGGCGGCCGGCACCGCCCAGCGGCTGGCCGAGGGGCAGCTCGAGGAGCGGATGGCGGTCCGGGGCGAGGACGACCTGGCCCGGCTGGCCACCAGCTTCAACGCGATGGCCGACAGCCTGCAGCGCCAGATCACCCAGCTGGAGGGGCTCTCCCAGCTGCAGCAGCGGTTCACCTCCGACGTCTCGCACGAGTTGCGCACCCCGCTGACCACGGTGCAGATGGCCGCCGAGGTGCTGCACGAGGCCCGGGGCGACTTCCCCGCCCACGTCGCCCGCTCGGCGGAGCTGCTGCGGGCGGAGCTGGACCGGTTCGAGGCGCTGCTGACCGACCTGCTGGAGATCAGCCGGTACGACGCCGGAGCGGCCGTGCTGGACTCGGCGCCGACCGACCTGGGCGTGCTGGTCGCCCGGGTCGTCGACGGGATGACCTCGCTGGCCGAGCGGCACGGGTGCGAGCTGCAGGTGAGCCACCCGGCCGAGGGCGTGCTGGCCGAGGTCGACGCCCGCCGGGTCGAACGCATCCTGCGCAACCTCGTCGGCAACGCCATCGAGCACGGCTCCGGGCACCCGGTGGAGATCACCCTGGCGGCCAACCGCTCGGCCGCCGCGGTCACCGTCCGCGACCACGGGGTCGGCCTCAGCTCGGGCGAGGCCCAGCACGTGTTCGACCGCTTCTGGCGGGCCGACCCGTCCCGGGTGCGCACGGTGGGCGGCAGCGGGCTGGGGCTGTCGATCAGCCTGGAGGACGCGCGCCTGCACGGCGGGTGGCTGCAGGTGTGGGGCCAGCCCGGCGCCGGCGCGCAGTTCCGGCTCACCCTGCCGCTGGTCGCGGGCGCCGACCTGACCAGCTCCCCGCTCCCGCTGCGCCCGGTCAAGCTGCGGCGCCCGGGGGTGCACTCGTGAGCCGGGGCAGGCTGCTCGCGGCCGTGCTCCTGGCCGCCGTGCTGCCGTTGGTCTCGTGCTCGACGGTGCCCACCGAGTCGCCGGTGGTGGAGATCACCCAGGCGCCGGCGCGGGTGCCGCAGGCGGTCGGCATCGAGCCGCTGCCGCCGGAGGCGGGTGCCAGCGCCGAGGAGATCGTGCGCGACTTCATCAACGCGGCGGCCAGCACGGTCCGCCGGCACCCCGTCGCCCGCCAGTACCTCACGCCGGGGGCCGCCGAGGCGTGGGCTCCCGACGAGAGCGGGATCAGCGTCATCGGCACCGACTTCGCCGTGGTGACCACCGACGCCGGCGCCGTCACGGTGACCGCCAACCTGATCGGGACGGTCGACCCGCGGGGCATCTTCACCGCGGCCGAGCGGGGGGTGTTCACCCGCACGTTCAGCCTGGAGCAGGTCAACGGCGAGTGGCGGATCAGCACGCCGCCGGACGGCCTGATCATGCTGGAGCCGGACTTCCGCCGGCTCTACGACGGCATCGCCGCCTACTTCCTCGACTGGACCGGGCAGCGCGTGGTCCCGGACCCGCGCTACCTGATCCGCGGCGAGTCCCAGCCCACCGCCCTGGTCGAGCGGCTGATCACCGGCCCGTCCGCGCCGCTGGCGGCCGGGGTCCGCAACCCGCTCAACGGGGTCGAGCTGGTCCGCGCGGTCACCGTCGAGGGGCAGACGGCGACCGTGGAGCTCACCGGCCTGCCGGCGGAGCCCTCGCCGGTGCTGGCCGAGATCAGCGCGCAGCTGGTGTGGAACCTGCAGCAGCTGGACCGGCCCCGGATCACCAACGTCGTCGTGCTGCTCGACGGCGAGCCGGTGACACCGGGTGGCGTGCCGGTGCAGCAGACCGTCGAGGACTGGGCCTCCTTCGACCCGGACGCCGTGCCGGTCGACGGGGTGGGGCACTACATCGTCGACGGCGCGTTGCGCACCGTCGCCGCGGGGGAGCCGGCCCCCGGCCCGGCGGGGACCGGCGTCTACGGGCTGAGCAGCGCGGCGATCGCGGCCGACTCGGCCACCGGGCAGCTCTCCTTCCTCGCCGGCGTGCGTGCCGAGGACGGCGGCGCCACGCTCCTCGCCGGCCCGTACGGCGGGGAGCTGACCCCGGTGCTGCGCGCCCGCACGCTGAGCGCGCCCACGGTCGCGGCCACCCGCACCGAGGCGTGGGTGGTGCGCGACGGCGCCGAGCTCGTGCGCGTCCCGGCCGGGGGGCCACCGCAGCCGGTGGCCGCTCCGACCCTGCCCGGGCTGGGCCGGGCCGAGGTGCTGCAGCTCTCGCCGGACGGCGTCCGCGCCGCGGTGGTGGTCGACGGGCCGCAGGGGCGGCGGCTGCACGTGGGCACCGTGGTCCGCTCCGACGACGGCGCCGTGGTGCTGCGCGACCTGCGCAACGTGGCCCCCACGCTCGCCGGGGTCATCGACGTCGGCTGGCGGGACAGCGGCAACCTGCTCGTGCTGGCCGGGGACGAGGGCGAGGACCGCATCGTCCCGTACTCGGTGGGCGTGGACGGCTGGGGGCTGGCCCTGGTGCCGACGTCCGGCCTGCCCAGCCAGCCGACCGCGCTCGGCGTCGCGCCGCTGCGCCAGGCGCTGGTGAGCGCCGGTGACACCGTCTGGCAGCTGGCCGGCGGCACCTGGGTGACCCTGGTGCGCGGCGCCGAGCCGCTGCCCGGGACGGCGCCGTTCTACCCGCTCTGAGGCCGGGCCGGGCCGTCCACAGATGGCGGCGCGGGCCGCCTGACCGGCGGCCGGCCGGGCAGGCTGGGGCGGTGGGGATCCCGGTGCTGTCGGCGCTGGCCGACCTGGTGCTGCCCCGCACCTGCGCGGGCTGCGGGCTGCCCGGCGCGGTGCTGTGCCGCGGCTGCGCGCGGTTGCTCGCCGCGCCCCGGCTGGCGCAGCCCCGGCGGTTCCCGCCGGGCTTCCCGCCGACGGTCGCGGCCGGGGGCTACGCGGGCCCGGTCCGCCCGGCGGTCAACGCCTTCAAGGAGCAGGGGCGGGCGGAGCTGGCCGCACCGCTGGGGACCGCGCTCGCCCTCGCCGTCGCCGCGGTCCGGCTGGGTGTGGACGGGCGACCGCCGGTCCTGCTCGTGCCGGTGCCGGCCTCGGCGGCCGCCGTCCGGGCCCGCGGCCGGGACCACGTGCGGGAGCTGACCGCGCGAGCGGTGGCCGAGCTGCGGGCCGCCGGCGTGGCCGCCGCCGAGAGCCGCGCGCTGCGGCGCCGGGGGCGGATCCGCGACTCGGCGGGGCTCACGGTCGCCGAGCGGCGGGCCAACCTCGCCGGCACGTTCGTGCTCGACCGGGACCACCGGCCGACGGGTGCGCTGCTGGTCCTGGTCGACGACGTGGTGACCACCGGTGCGACCCTCACCGAGGCGGCGACGGTGCTGGCCACCGGCGCCCGGCCGGCCGGGCTCTCCGTCGTGGCGGCGGTCGTGGCCGCCACGCCGAGGGAGCCCGCGTGTCCATCGGCCGGCTCCGCCGGACCCGGCGGGTTCCGGCCAGGGACGGTCCTCCGCGACGACCTCGATCGACTGTCGCGGCCCCGGAGGAGGGACTAGCGTCGAAGCGACCAATCCCCGCCCCAACCGGGAGGTCTCATGGAGATCGTGGTCCGTGGTCGCAACGTCGAGGTCCCTGAGCACTACCGCCAGCACGTCGAGGACAAGGTCGGTCAGCTGGAGCGGTTCGACGCCAAGCTGTCCCGCATCGACGTGGAGCTGTTCCACGAGAAGAACCCCCGCCAGTCGGCCAGCTGCCAGCGGGTGGAGATCACCCTCCGCGGCAAGGGCCCCGTCGTCCGCGCCGAGGCGGCCGGCCCCGACTTCTACGCCGCCCTCGACCTGGCGTCGGGGAAGCTGGACAACCGGCTGCGCCGGGCCGCCGACCGCCGCCGGGTGCACCACGGCCGCCGGACGCCCGACAGCGTGCGCGTGACCGGCGCGGCGCTGGACGCCGGGCATCCCGAGCTGGGCATCGAGCAGCAGCTCGAGCTCGACCGCGAGCTCGCCTCCGGGCCGCACGTCACCGACCTGGACGAGCACCTGCCCGGGCGCGTCGTGCGGGAGAAGCACCATCCCGCGACGCCCATGACCGTCGACCAGGCCCTGCACGAGATGGAGCTGGTCGGCCACGACTTCTTCCTGTTCCAGTGCGCCGACACCGGCGTGCCCACCGTGGTCTACCGCCGGCACGCCTACGACTACGGCCTGATCCGGCTCGCCCCCGTCTCCCCGGACGGCAGCGCGCCGGCCGGGCAGCCGGTGGCCACCTCGGCCGGCGTCTGACCGCGGGCGGGGGTGCGGCGCGTCCGCACTCCCGCCCGACCGCCGGGTCAGTCCCCGGCGACCCGCCCGAAGAGCACCGCGTCGACCCGGCCGCCGGCGCGGTCGGGCAGGCACGCGCGGACGACGCCCTCCTGGCGGAACCCGGCCCGCCGGGCCGTCGCCTGCGAGGCGGCGTTGCCCACCTCGGCGAACAGGTGCACCCGCGGCGCGCCCAGGGCCAGCGCCCACTCGGCGAGCGCGTGCGCCGCCTCCGCGGCGTACCCGCGCCCGCGCGCCTCCGGGGCGATCCAGTACCCGACGGCCGGCCCGAGCTCGCCGGTCGCCAGCCGCAGGGTCGCCGTCCCGGCGAACTCACCCGCCGCCTCGACGGCGCAGCCGAGCGCCGCGCCCGTGGCCCGCTCGCCGGGGGTGGTCTCCTCGACGAACGCCCGGGCGTCCGCCCGCGTGTAGGGCGCCGGCACCATCGGCAGCCACCGCTGGACGGCGGCGTCCTGGCAGGCGCGGTGCACCGCGTCGACGTCGGCGGGGCGGTGGGGCCGCAGCACCAGCCGCTCGGTGTGCAGCGTCTCGGTGGTCAGGTCGACGGCGGAGAGGTCGAGCGTCACCGCCCGATCCTCACGCGTTGCCGAGGACCCGGTCGACCGAGATCTCGACCACCACCCGCGCCGGGTTCTCCCGGGGCTGCCGGTACCGGACCGCGTAGCGCGCGACGGCGTCGGCGACCGAGGCGGTGTCGCCCCGGACCACCGCCGTCCCCTCGAGGGTGACCCAGCGACGGCCGTCGACCTGGCAGACGGCGACCCGCGTCTGCCCGTCCCGGACGTGGCGTGCCTTCGCCGAGCCGCCGGAGGTGATCACCCGCGCCGTCCGCGTCGCCGGGTCGTAGGTGACGCCCACCGGCACGACGTGCGGGGTCCCGTCGCGGCGCAGCGTGGTCAGCGTGGCCAGGTGGCGTTCGGTGAGGAAGGCGAGCAGGTCGGGGCCGAGGTCGTCCAGGTCGTGCGGCACGGATGGAGGTTAGGCCGGGCGCGCATCCGGGGAGGCCCTGCCCGCGTCGCGGACCGCGGTGCCGGTGGCGCCGCCTACGCTGGGGGTGTGCTGTTCCAGAAGATCCTCCGTGCCGGTGAGGGCAAGCTCGTCCGACGGCTGGGCAAGATCGCCGATGCGGTCGAGTCGCTCGCCGACGACTACACCGACCTGACCGACGCGGAGCTCCGCGCGAAGACCGACGAGTTCAAGGAGCGCCACGCCGACGGAGAGTCGCTCGACGCGCTCCTGCCCGAGGCCTTCTCCGTCGTGCGCGAGGCGGCGACCCGCACGCTCGGGCAGCGGCACTTCCGCGTGCAGCTCATGGGCGGTGCGGCGCTGCACCTGGGGAACATCGCCGAGATGCGCACGGGTGAGGGCAAGACGCTCACCGGGGTGCTGCCGGCCTACCTCAACGCGCTCACCGGCGACGGCGTGCACGTCATCACGGTCAACGACTACCTGGCCAAGCGCGACGCCGAGTGGATGGGCCGGGTGCACCGGTTCCTCGGGCTGTCGGTCGGCACGATCCTGTCCGGCCAGGCGCCCTCGGTGCGGCGGGAGCAGTACGCCGCGGACATCACCTACGGCACCAACAACGAGTTCGGTTTCGACTACCTGCGCGACAACATGGCCTGGAGCAAGGCCGACCTCGTGCAGCGCGGGCACCACTACGCGATCGTCGACGAGGTCGACTCCATCCTCATCGACGAGGCCCGCACCCCGCTGATCATCAGCGGCCCGGCCGAGACCAGCGCCAAGTGGTACGGCGAGTTCGCCCGGCTGGTGCCGATGATGAAGCGCGACGTCCACTACGAGGTGGAGGAGGACAAGCGCACCGTCGCCGTCACGGAAGAGGGCGTCGAGTTCGTCGAGGACCAGCTGGGCATCGACAACCTCTACGAGGCGGCGAACACGCCCCTGATCGGCTACCTGAACAACGCCCTCAAGGCCAAGGAGCTGTTCAAGAAGGACCATCAGTACATCGTCACCAACGGCGAGGTCCTCATCGTCGACGAGTTCACCGGCCGCGTGCTGGCCGGGCGCCGCTACAACGAGGGCATGCACCAGGCCATCGAGGCCAAGGAGAAGGTGAAGATCAAGGACGAGAACCAGACGCTCGCCACGATCACCCTCCAGAACTACTTCCGGCTCTACGACAAGCTCTCCGGGATGACCGGCACCGCCCAGACCGAGGCGGCGGAGCTCAACCAGACCTACTCCCTCGGCGTCGTCCCGATCCCGACGAACCGGCCGATGGTCCGGCAGGACCGCTCCGACGTCATCTACAAGACGGAGAAGGCGAAGTTCGACGCCGTCGTCGACGACATCGCCGAGCGGCACGAGGCCGGCCAGCCGGTGCTGGTCGGTACGGCCAGCGTCGAGAAGTCCGAGCTGCTGTCCACGTACCTGCTCCGGCGGGGCATCCCGCACGAGGTGCTGAACGCGAAGAACCACGCCCGGGAGGCGTCGATCATCGCCCAGGCCGGCCGGCCGGGCGCGGTCACCGTCGCGACCAACATGGCCGGCCGCGGCACCGACATCCAGCTCGGTGGCAACGCCGAGTTCATCGCCGACGAGGCGCTGCGGGCCCGGGGCCTCTCGCCCTCGGAGACCCCGGAGGAGTACGAGGCCGCCTGGGACGACGCCCTCCACGCGGCGAAGGCCCAGGTCAAGGCGGAGCACGAGGAGGTCACCGAAGCCGGTGGTCTCTACGTCCTCGGCACCGAGCGGCACGAGAGCCGCCGGATCGACAACCAGCTGCGCGGTCGCTCCGGCCGGCAGGGCGACCCGGGGGAGTCGCGGTTCTACCTCTCCCTGGGCGACGACCTGATGCGCCGGTTCAACGGGCCGATGCTCGAGTCGATGATGAACACCCTCCGGGTGCCCGACGACCAGCCGATCGAGTCGAAGATGGTCAGCCGGGCGATCCTCTCGGCGCAGACCCAGGTCGAGCAGCAGAACTTCGAGGTCCGCAAGAACGTCCTCAAGTACGACGAGGTGCTCAACCGGCAGCGCACCGTCATCTACGACGAGCGGCGCCGGGTGCTCGAGGGGGCCGACCTGCACGAGCAGGTGCGGTCCATGGTCGACGACGTCGTCAGCGCCTACGTCGACGGGGCGACGGAGACCGGCTACGCCGAGGACTGGGACCTCGACCAGCTCTGGACCGGCCTCAAGGCGCTGTACCCGGTGGGCCTCACGGTCGACGAGCTGATCGGGGACAAGGCCGACGGCGACCAGTCCGACCTTTCCGCCGAGGACCTCAAGCGCGCACTGCTCGACGACGTGCACCGGGCCTACGAGGAGCGGGAGACGACGCTCGGCGCGGAGGTCATGCGCGAGCTGGAGCGGCGGGTGCTGCTGTCGGTGCTGGACCGGAAGTGGCGCGAGCACCTCTACGAGATGGACTACCTGCGGGCCGGCATCCACCTGCGCGCGATGGCCAACCGCGACCCGGTCGTGGAGTACCAGCGCGAGGGCTACGACATGTTCGTGGCGATGCTCGACGGCATCAAGGAGGAGTCGGTCGGCTTCCTGTTCAACCTCGAGGTGAAGACCAAGGAGGAGCAGGAGGCCGAGACGAAGGCCAAGCAGGCCGAGGCCGAGGCCAGGGCGCTGGCCGCGGCCCAGGCCGGCACGGCCAAGGTGCTGGCCCGCCAGGCGACCACGGCCAGGGCCGCAGGCGGTACCGCGACCGCGGCGACGGCCCGCCGGTCGGCCACGGCTCCGACAGCTCCTGTCGCGGAGACGGCCCCGGCAGCACCCACGGCGCCGGCTCAGCAGGCGGCTTCGGCGGCTCCGGCGGCTCCGGCGGCTCCCGCGGCGGCTCCGGCGGCTCCCGCGGCGGCTCCGGCGGCTCCCGCGGCGGCTCCGGCGGCGCCGGTCGCCGCGGCTGCGCCGGCCGACGCTGCTCCCGCTGCGGCCACCGACGAGGTGTCCGCCTCGGGCACCGGGCCGGTACTGGACGTCAAGGGTCTCGACGAGCCGCGCCGCGAGGAGAAGCTGACCTACTCGGCGCCCAGCCTCGACGCCTCCCCGGCCGAGAGCGGCCGGGCCAAGGCGGCCAAGACCGCGACGGTCTCCGGCACCAAGGAGACCCCGCGCAACGCCCCCTGCCCGTGCGGCTCGGGCCGGAAGTACAAGCAGTGCCACGGAGCGGCCGGCGCGTAGCCGCACCGACGACGACGCCCCGCCGACCGAGCCGGTCGGCGGGGCGTCGTGCTCTCCGGCCCCGGGCCGAGGGCTCAGCCGATCTGCAGGGCGGTGCACCGCCAGAAGCCGTCGATGCCCTCCAGGCGGGCGGCCACGGCGTGCGCGCGCCCGCCGCGGTGGGCGACCGCGCTGATCTCCGCGACCCCGTCCACCGGCTCGCACACGCGCACCCGCCCGACGACCACCGGGGCGTTCCCCTCGGCGCACCAGCGCGGCCGGCGGCCGGCCGACAGGGCGGCGTAGACGCCGGGCGTGGTCAGCGGCCGCACCTGGGCCAGCGGTCGCCGCCCGGTCAGGACCTCCAGCGTGGTGGTCACCAGCCGCCGCGCCGTCTCCGTCGCCGACGGCAGCTCGGCCCGTCCCGAGAGCACCGGCCCGAACTCGTCGCGCGGGGCAGCGGTCGCCGGCAGGCGCGGTCGCGGGCCGGGACGCGGGGCCGGCCGGGGGACCGGCCGTCCGGGGTGGACCAGGCGGAGCGCCGGGCGCGGCTCCAGCGGGGGCTGCGGCGTCGGGACGGCGGTCAGGCGCAGGGCCGGCCGCCCGGTGGGCGCGAGGGTGCGGGACGGTGCGGTCATCGGGGCTCCCGGTGCTGGGGGTGGGTGGCGGAACGGCGGGTCACGGCAGGAGGGGTGGGCGCAGCACCTGACCGGGCAGCAGCCGGTCGGGATCGGGCCCGATGACGTCGGCGTTGGCCGCCCACCACGCCTGGACGGCGGCGGCCACCTCGGCGGCGGACGGTGCGCGCCCGGACTCCGCGGCCAGGCGGCGCTCCGCGATGTGCCACAGGCAGTCGCCCCGCACGACGACGTGCTCTCCGGCCGCCGGTGCGCCGGGCCAGTCGGGGACGACGTCGCCGGCCCGCAGCCGGTCGTCCGGGGCCGGCGGGGCCGCCGGCGGGCCGGCCGGCCAGTCCGGTGCAGGGCCGCCGGTCGACGCGGCCGGGCCGGCGGGCGAGGCATCGGCCGAGGCGGCGGCCGGCGTCGCGGCGAGCACGGTCACCGCCGCACCCAGCACGGGCGGGGCGATCCCGAGCCCCACTCCCAGGGCCAGTGCCGCGGCACGCCGGGCGCCACGGGGGAGCAGCGCCCCGAGGGCCCCGTGCGCGGCGGACCCGGCCGCACCGGGCGCCGCGGAGAGCGCGGTCAGCAGCAGCCCGAGCGCGCCCCAGCCCCACACCAGCCAGGCCAGCAGGCCGACCAGGTGCAGGACCAGGACGTCGGCCCCGGCGGCGTCCGCGGTGCGCTGCGCCGCGGCGAGTGCGGTCAGCGAATCGGGTGGCGCGGGCGTCAGGACCGCCAGCACGCCGGCGATGCCGGCCATGCCGAGCGCCGTTCCGACCAGTCGTCGTGGTGACACCCGTGCCCTCCTCCGCGTTGACGTTGCGTCACTAAAGCAACCAAACGCAAGTAAATGCAAGTGTTCGCACGATCTAGGCTGTCGGCGGAGGTGGGGGCATGCGGTGGCAGCAGCTGTTCGCGGACCTGCAGGCGCAGTTCGAGGCCGCGGAGGAGGCGGAGTCGCGGGCCGAGTGGGCCTCGCGGGCACGGGCGGAGATGGGCGCGGTCCGGTTGAGCGACCGGCTCGGCGGCTCGATCGGCGCGGAGCTGGTGCTGACCTGCCGGGGAGCCGGCCGGGTCAGCGGGGTGCTCACCGATCTCGGCGTCGACTGGCTGCTGCTGGCCGGCGGGCGCGGCCGGGAGGACCTCGTGGCCACCGGTGCGGTCCGCGCGGTCGCCGGACTGGGCCGGTGGACCGCGCCCGCGCAGGAGGACGGCGCGGTGCGGGCCCGGCTGGACCTGCGCCGTGCGCTGCGCGGTCTGGCGCGCGACCGGACCGCCGTCCAGGTGCTGCTCGACGACGGCGCGGTGCTGACCGGGACGATCGACCGGGTGGGCGCCGACTACGTCGAGATCGCCGAGCACCACGCGGACCAGCCGCGCCGCCCGGGGGTGGTGCGGCAGGTGCACGCGGTGGTCATCGACGCGGTGGCGGTGGTCCGGACGCTGGTGCCCGGCTGGGACTGACCCTCAGACGCGCTGCTCGGAGGTCTCCGTCGCGGCGCCGGGAGCGGGCTCGGCCGCGGGCTCGGGAGGAACGGTGCCGGCGCGGGCCTCGGCGTACTTCTGCTGGATGAACCGTTCCAGCTCGTCGACCTCGATGCGCCACTGGCCGCGGCCACCGATCTGGATGGCGATCAGTTCCTTGCGGCGCACCAGCGCGTAGGCCTGCGACCAGGAGACGTTGAGGATCTCCGCGACGTCGTCGAGGGTCAGGAATCGAGGTGTGGGCATCGGCGTCTCCATCCGTTCGCCGGCCAGTCTGTCAGCCGAGCCGGTGGTCCGGAGCAGACATCCACACACGAACGTGTGGATGACCAGTGCACGAGAACGGGGTCGTGCCGCATCATCTGCGTCCGAACGTCGTCACTGACCCGCAACCGCGGTCCGATGCGCCGAACCGGCGTGCGACGTGCCGGAGGAGATGAGGTGGCGTGACCGCCGTGCGCAACCCGGGCCCCGCCCCGGAGACCACCGAGCTGCCGGCCGGCCCCGCGCCCCGGCGGGTCCGGGCGCCGGGCTGGCTGGACCTGCGCCTGGTGCTGGGGGTACTTCTGGTCCTGGCGTCGGTGCTGCTCGGCGCACGTGTGGTGAGCGCGGCGGACGCCACGGTCCCGGTCTGGAGCGCCGCGGTGGACCTGGCGGCCGGCACGGAGCTCACCGCCGGGGACCTCGTGGTGGTCGACGTCCGGCTCGACTCGGCGGCGGGTGCGTACCTGTCGGGGCGCACCCGGCCGGAGGGGCGGATCCTCGCCCGGGGGGTGCGGGCCGGGGAGCTGCTGCCCACCGCGGCGCTGGAGGAGCCGTCGGACCTCGTGCAACTGGCCCTGCCGGTCCAGGCGGGGTACGTCCCGCCGGGTCTCCGGCGGGGGCAGGTGATCGACGTGTACGCCATCGCCGATCCCGCGGCCGGTGCCACGGGCCCCGGCGTCGGCAGCGTCTCCCTGGTCGTCGGCGCCGCGCCGGTGCAGGCCCTGTCGGGCGGCTCCGACGGCGTGCTGTCCACCCCGACGACGACGGTGCAGGTGGTGGTCGCCGTGGCGGCGGGCGAGGCGGACGACGTGCTGGCAGCCATCGCCGGGCGGCCGCTCGTGGTCGTCGTCCACCCCGCCGGGGCCGGCGCGGGGGAGCGGACGGCGTCCCCGGCCCGGACCACCCCGACAACCACGCCCAGCGCCACCGCCAGGCCCAGCGCCACCGCCAGGCCCAGCGCAACCGCCACGCCCAGCCCGGCTCCCGTGCCGGCGCCGGTCCCCGCCCCGGCGGCGGCCCCGGAGGGTGCGCCCGAGCCGGCGGGGCCGGCCGGCTGATGGCGCTGCAGGTCTTCACCGCCGTCACGGGCGCGGGCTGGGAGTCGGCGCTGGTCGGCGCCCTGGACCGCGACGACCACGGGGTCACCGTCGTCCGCCGCTGCGTCGACGTCTCCGACCTGCTGGCCGCCGCGGCCACCGGCACCGGGCAGGCGGCGCTGCTGTCGGCGGAGCTGCGCCGGCTCGACGGCGACGCCGTGGCCCGGCTGCACGCGGCGGGCGTCGCGGTCGTCGGGCTGGTGGAGCCGGGGGACGAGGCCGCGGCCCAGCGGCTGCGCCGGCTCGGGGTCGCCCAGGTGCTCCCGGCCGACGCCGACCCGGAGCTCATCGCCCGCGCGCTGCGCGACGCCGTCTCGGGCGGGCCGGCGGCCGGCCACGACCTCGCCGACCCGCGGGCCGCCCTGCCGCTGCCCGGCACGCCGGGAGAGCCCGCGCGGACGCCCGGCGGCCGGGGGCGGGTGGTGGCCGTGTGGGGCGCCACCGGTGCCCCCGGCCGGACGACCGTCGCCGTCGGGTTGGCCGACGAGGCCGCCCGGCTGGGCACCTCGTCGCTGCTCGTGGACGCCGACGTCTACGGCGGCGTGGTGGCCCAGGTGCTGGGGCTGCTCGACGAGTCGCCCGGGCTCGCGGGCGCGGCCCGGCAGGCCGGGACCGGCGCGCTGGACGGCCCGTCGCTGATCGCGCTGGCGTGGGCGGTGCGCCCGCAGCTGCGCGTGCTGACCGGTCCGGCCCGCGCCGACCGCTGGCCGGAGCTGCGGCCGGGGGCGGTCACCACCGTGCTCGAGGAGGCCCGCCGGATCGCGGAGCTGACCGTGGTCGACTGCGCGTTCAGCGTGGAGGACGACGAGGAGCTCTCGTTCGACACCGCCGCTCCGCGCCGCAACGGCGCCACCCTGGCCGTGCTCGAGCACGCCGACACGGTGCTGTGCGTCTCCGGGGCCGACCCCGTCGCGCTCCAGCGGTGCGTGCGGGCACTGGACCAGCTGCGCGACGTCCTGCCCGGGGTGGCGCCCGAGCTGGTGGTCAACCAGGTGCGCCGGGGGCCGGTGCCCGGCCATCCGCGCCGGGAGGTCGGGGACGCGCTGGAGCGCTTCACCGGCCGCCGCCCGCGGTGGTTCCTGCCCGCCGACCGGCGGGCGACCGACGCCGCGCTGGCGGCCGGCCGGACCCTCGCGGACGTGGCGCCGGGCTCGGCGCTGCGCACCGACCTGCGGGCGCTCGCCGCGGAGCTGACCGGTGCCGCCGCCCCCGTCGCCGGCCGGCGGGGCCCCTGGCGCTCCCGCCGGGCCGGCTGAGCGTCCGACTGTCCGACCCCGCCGCCGCCGCCGTAGCGTGAGGCTCCGTCCCGTGAGGAGAACGATGGTCGAACGGCTGAGCACTCTGGAGGCCTCGTTCCTCTACCTGGAGGAACCCGGCACCCCCATGCACGTGGGCGGGGTGCTGATCCTCGAGACGCCGCCCGGCGGGCTGGACGCGCTGGCGGCGCTGATCGAGGGGCGGCTGTCCCTGGTGCCCCGGTACCGGCAGCGGGTCGCGGAGGTGCCCGGCCACCTGGCCAACCCGGTGTGGGTGGACGACCCCGACTTCGCCCTCGACTACCACCTGCGGCGCAGCGGGCTGCCCCGGCCGGGCACGGAGGAGCAGCTGTTCGACCTGGTCTCCCGGCTGACCTCCCGCCCGCTGGACCGCACCCGCCCGCTCTGGGAGGCCTACCTGGTCGAGGGGCTCAGCGGGAACCGCGTCGCGGTCATCACCAAGACCCATCCGGCGCTCGTCGACGGGCTCGGCGCCGTCGACATCGGGCAGGTGCTGCTGGACGTCTCCCCGGACGCGCCGGCACCGGAGCCGGCGGAGTGGCGGCCGCGCCGGTCGCCCTCCGGCGTGGAGCTGGTGTGGTCGGCCCTGGAGGACTACCGGCGGCGGCCCTCGTCGCTGGTGGAGCTGGCGCGGTCGGCGGCGACCGACGCCCGCGCCACCGCCGTGCGGGTCGGCGGCGTGGCCGGCGGCCTGCTCCGCACCGCGCGCTCGGCGATCCTCCCGGCGCCGCACAGCCCGCTCAACGCCCCGATCGGGCGGCAACGCCGGGTCGCGGTGGCCTGCGCCGACCTCGACGACCTCAAGCGGGTGCGGAAGGCGCACGGAGGCACGGTGAACGACGTGCTGCTCACCGTCGTCGCCGGGGCGCTGCGCGAGTGGCTGCTGTCCCGCGGGGAGCCGGTGGTCGGGGGGACGTCGGTGCGCGCCCTCGTCCCGGTGTCGGTGCAGGACGAGGACGGGTCGGCCGGCAACCAGGTCTCCTCGCACCTGGTGGACCTGCCCGTCGGCGAACCCAACCCGCGGGTGCGGCTGGCCCGGCTGACCTACGCCATGCGCGGCCTCACCCAGCACGGGGAGTCGGTCGGTGCCGACAGCCTCATCGCGCTGTCCGGGTTCGCGCCGTCCACGCTGCACGCGCTCGGCGCCCGCGCCGCACGCGGGCTCTCCCGGCGGCTGTTCAACTTGGTGGTCACCAACGTGCCCGGCCCGCAGGTCCCGCTGTACGCGGCCGGCGGCCGGATGCTCGGGGTGTTCCCGGTGGTGCCGCTGGCCCGCGGCCAGGGCCTCTCGATCGGCATGACCTCCTACGACGGCCGGGTCTTCTTCGGCCTCAACGCCGACCGGGACAGCGTCGCCGACGTCGACGTGCTCGCCGACCTCATCGAGCAGGAGGTCGCGGAGCTGGTCGAGACCTCGGCCTGAGCCGGCGTCCGGGTGGACGGCTACGGTCGTCCTTCCACCGACGAAGGGGGTCAGCCGGGTGCGCGTGTACCTGCCGGCGACGACGACCGTGCTGCGGACGCTCGTGGACGAGGGGCGGCTGCCCGCTCCGCAGACCGTCTTCGCGGTGACGCCGCAGCTGCGCGAGTTCTACGCGCTCAGCGACGCCGGGGCCGACACCGAGGAGCTCGAGTACGCGGCGCTGCTGGGTGCGGCGCGGGCGAGCCTGCGGCTGCTCGACCTCGACCCCTTCGCCGCCCGCCGGCGCGTGGTGGTGGCCGCCGACGTGCCCGACGGCGCGGTGACCCCGATGGACGACCCGCACGTCGAGCGGGGTGCCGCCCGGGTGGCGCACGAGATCGCGCTCGCCGACGTGGCCAGCGCGCACATCGACGCCGCCGACGCCGAGGACGACGTCCGGGCCGCGGTCAACGTCGTGCTCGAGGCCGACCTCGGCAGCGACGACGCGCAGTTCGTCGTCGACCAGGCCGAGGGTCACGAGCTGGGCTGGTACGCGACGCAGGAGATCGGTCCGGCGCTGGAACTGCTCTGAGGCCACCGGCCGGGATCCGGCCCGCGGATGCGGCGCCGGGCGGCCGCCGTAAGATCACGACCCGTCCAGACGGGTCGCCGGTGCGTCGTCGCGGGCGCCCGCCGCGGCGCGCTGCCTCCGCGCTGCCGAGGACCCGCACGCGCGTCGACGTCGGGAGCGAGTCCATGCAGTTCGGTCGGTACTACGAGGAGTTCGAGGTCGGGGCCGTCTACAAGCACTGGCCCGGGAAGACCGTCACCGAGTACGACGACCACCTGTTCTGCCTGCTCACGATGAACCACCACCCGCTGCACCTGGACGTGAACTACGCGGAGAAGACCACCGACTTCGGCAAGAACGTCGTCGTCGGGAACTACATCTACTCCCTGCTGCTCGGCATGAGCGTCCCGGACGTCTCGGGCAAGGCGATCGCGAACCTGGAGATCGAGTCGCTGCGGCACGTCGCCCCGACCTTCCACGGCGACACGATCTACGGCGAGACGACCGTCCTGGACAAGACCCCGTCGAAGTCCAAGGACGACCGCGGCGTCGTCTACGTGGAGACCATCGGCTACAAGCAGGACGGCACGGTCGTCTGCATCTTCCGCCGCAAGGTCATGGTGCCCAAGCGGTCCTACGGCGAGGCCCGCGGCGGCGAGCAGCCCGGCCGCCCCGAGCCCACGCCCCGGGGCTGATCCGCTCGCGGCGGGGCGTGCCTGCCGGTCAGCCCGGCAGCACGCCCCAGCCGCCGAGCGTCTCCACCAGCCGGGGGGTGCAGCGCAGCCCGGCCAGCGTCGCCGCGTCCGCGAAACGGGCATCGGCCGCGTCGTCCCCCGCGACGGGTCGCGCGTCGCCGTCCACCAGGGTGCACGCGACGTCGACGACGTCGTAGACCACCGGGCCGCCGTCGATGCGGATCCGGCCCACCTCGGCGCCGGCGCGCACCCGCAGGCCGGTCTCCTCGAGCACCTCGCGCTCGACGGCGGTCGCCACGGTCTCGCCCGGCTCGACCCGGCCGCCGGGGACCGACCACAGCCCCCGGCCCGGCTCGTTGCGCCGGCGCACCAGCAGCAGCCGGCCGGCGGGGTCGTGCACGATCGCGCCGACGCAGGGCACCACCGGTGGCTCGGGAGCGGTCACGCCGGGAGGCTACGCACCGCCCCGCTGCGCTTGACGATTCCGGCCGCTCCCGCGACGGTGTCCCCGATGAGTGCGTCGCCGGTCTGCCCGCGCTGCGGTGAGCCGCTGGTCGTCCGCCACGGGTCGCAGGCGCAGGCCTGGTGCCACCGGCACGGCGCCGTCACGCCGCTGCACCACACCGCCCTGGTCGCGCACGACGCGATCGCGGCGGTCACCGCCGACGCCCGGGTCCCGGCGTGGGTGCCCGACCCCGTGCCGCCGGGCTGGGCGGTCACCGGGCTGGCCTGGGGCGGGGAGCCGGGGGCGCGGGCGATCGTCGTCGACTGTGCCGGACCGGCCCCTCTCGGGGGGTCCGCCGAACTGGTGCTGGTGGCCGAGGAGCCCGGCACCGGCGTCGGCTGCGGCTACGCCGGCCTGCCGGGCCTGGACCCGGGGGACGTGATCTCCGGCCCGAGCTCGGTCGAGGTCGAGGCGGCCGGGCAGCACGCGCCGCTGTGGGCGGTCCCCACCAGCGACGACCGCGCCGCCTTCGTCGGGGAGGCCTACGGCGTCTGGCTCTGGCTGGTGATGTGGCCGATGAACGCCGCCTGGCTGCTCGTCGAGCGGCTGGAGCTGCTCGACCTGCGCGAGCGCATCTACCCGGACCTGCCGCTGGGCCCGCCGGGGGAGCACCTGCTGCCCGGGCGCTGACCGGCCGGACCCGGAACCCGACCGGCTCCGTCCCGGTCGGCGCGTCGGCCGGGGAGGCCCTGGGGCCTGTGTTACTCATGGGACGAACGCGTCCGCCGCACGCTCGGCGGGCTTCCGTGCACGCCCGGGAACGGGCCTGCCTCATCCACACCACGGAGGTGGCGGTGAACCTCAAGAAGGTCCTCACCTGGGTGGTCGTCGCCTTCGTGCTCTTCTACGTCATCCAGCAGCCGGAGAAGTCGGCCGAGCTGGTGCGCAACGCCGGCGAGGCGCTGGGCTCCGCGGCGTCGTCGCTGTCCGAGTTCGTCGGCTCGCTGGTCTGACCTCGGTGGCCGCCCCCGCCGGGATGCCGGCCCGCGCCGCCAAGGACGTCGAGAAGTACCTGCTCGACGACGAGGACGCGGTGGTGGCCACCCGCCGGCACTGGGCGGTGCTGGTCGTGCCGACCGCCAAGTTCCTGCCGGTGTTCCTCGCCGGGGGCTGGCTGCTCGTGCTGGACCCGGAGAACCGGGTCACCAGCACGGTGGGGATGCTCGTCGTGGTCGCCGCGCTGCTCCTCTACGCGCTGCGCGTCGGCGAGTGGTGGATGCGGCACTTCATCGTCAGCCGGCGCCGGGTGCTGCTCACATCCGGGGTGATCGTCCGCACCGTCACGCTGCTCCCGCTGCGCCGGATCACCGACCTGACGTGGAAGGAGACCTTCTTCGGCCAGCTGCTGGGCTACGGGACCTTCCGCTTCGAGTCCGCCGGTCAGCAGCAGGGGCTGTCGGAGATCACCTTCCTGCCGCAGGCCGGTGCGCTCTACCGCCAGGTCAGCGGCCTGCTGTTCGGCAGCGACTGGGGCGGGGGCGCCTCCGGTGGGGACGACGAGGGCAACCCGGAGTCCTCCTCCGGCGGGCCCGTGGCCACGGGGGGCCGCCGGGACACCGAGCCGATCCCGGGGCTCCCGCCGCGCGAGCCGTGACCGCGACCGGCCGCCGGGTGGACCGCGGCGCTCTGGGGCAGGCTGACCGGTGATGCGGATCGACCTGCACACCCACTCCTCGGTGTCCGACGGCACCGACGGCCCCGCCGAGCTGCTGGCCGCCGCCCGCGGCGCCGGCCTCGACGTCGTGGCCCTCACCGACCACGACACGACCGCCGGCTGGGCGGCGGCGGAGGCCGCGCGGCCTCCGGGCCTCACCGTCGTCCCCGGCATGGAGCTGTCCTGCCGCTGGTTCCCCGACGACGAGCCGCCGATCAGCGTGCACCTGCTCGGCTACCTGTTCGATCCGCTGCACCCCGCCTTCGCCGCGGAGCGGGCCCGGCTGCGCGACGAGCGGCTGAGCCGGGCCGAGCGGATCGCGACGGCCCTGGCCGCCGACGGCTACCCGGTCCGCTGGGACGAGATCGTGGCGCACGCCGGCGGGGGTGTGGTCGGCCGGCCGCACCTGGCGCGGGCGCTGGTGCGCGGCGGCGTCGTCGACACCGTCGAGCAGGCGTTCGCCGGCCTCCTGCACCACCACGGCGGGTACTACGTCGCCAAGGCCGACACCGACGTCCGGCAGGGCATCGCGCTCGTCCGCGCGGCGGGTGGCGTGCCGGTGTTCGCCCACGGCCTGGCGACCGCGCGCGGGCGGGTGGTGGGCGACGGCGCGATCGCCGCCATGGCCGAGGCCGGGCTGCTCGGCCTGGAGGTCGACCACCCCGACCACACCGAGGAGCAGCGGGCCCACCTGCGGTCGCTGGCGGCGGACCTGGACCTGCTGACGACGGGCTCCAGCGACTACCACGGCACGAACAAGCGGACGCCGATCGGCGCGTGCACCACCGACCCGGAGCAGTTCGAGCGGCTGCTGGCGGCCGGCACGGGCACCGCGCCGCTGCGCGGCTGAGCCGCGGACCGTCGGTGGCCCCGGCTACCGTGGCGGCCGTGGACGGCGGGGTGCGGGGGTGAGCGACCAGCTCGAGATGCCGGGCATGCCGCGGCGGTTGTTCCCGGCCACGCCGAGCAAGCTGGCCACCTTCGCCGACTGCCCGCGCCGCTACCGGTTCACCTACGTCGACCGGCCGCAGCCGCCCAAGGGGCCGGCCTGGGCGCACAACACCGTCGGCTCGGCGGTGCACGCGGCGCTGCGCTCGTGGTGGGACCTCCCGGTGCCGCGGCGCACCGCGGCCGCGGCGCGCCAGCTGCTGCACGGCGTCTGGTCGCCCACCGGGTTCCGCGACGCCGAGCAGTCGCAGCGCTGGCGGGCGCGCGCGGCCGGCTGGCTCACCGAGTACGTCGCCGGGCTCGATCCCGCCGACGAGCCGGTGGGCACCGAGCGCACCGTCGCGGCGACCACCGAGCGGCTGGCCCTCTCCGGGCGGGTGGACCGGATCGACCAGCGGGGCGACGAGCTGGTGGTCGTCGACTACAAGACCGGTCGCGTCCCGTCCACCGACGACGAAGCCCGCGGGTCACCGGCCCTGGCGGCCTACGTCCTCGGCGTGCGCCGCACCCTCCGCCGGCCGTGCAGCCGGGTCGAGCTGCACCACCTGCCCAGCGGCACGGTCGCCGCCTTCGAGCACACCGACCGGTCGCTGGCCAACCACGTGCGCCGGGCCGAGGACATCGCCGACGACATCACCTCCGCCACCAGGGCGCTGGCCGGCGGTGCGGAGGTCGACACCGCCTTCCCGCCGGTCCCCGGCCGGCAGTGCGGCTGGTGCGACTTCCGGCCCAGCTGCCCGGCCGGCCAGGCGGCGGGGCCGGCCCGGGAGCCGTGGAGCTTCCTGCCCGAGGAGCCGGCGACGGAGGCGTGAGCGTCAGGCGCTGAGCCGCTCCGCGCCGACCCGGTCGAAGCCGCCCCAGACGATGGGGGAGCGCTGGGCCCGGCGCGGCAGCCGCAGCACGGTCTGCCGGAAGACGCGCACCGCGGCCGTCGCCGCGGCGTCGGTGAGCCCGAGGCCGGGCAGCGAGTACAGCCGCCGGGCCCACTGCGGCAGCAGCGCCACGGCGAGCGTCGCCAGCCCGCCCCACGCCGGCTGGGCGGGGGTCAGGAAGCGCACCCAGGTCGGCATCGGGGGCAGCACGATCAGGCGGTAGGCGTCCCGGGCCGCCGCGGTGGCGGCCAGCGACGGCCGCATCCGCTCGAAGTAGGCGACCAGTTCCGCCGCCGAGGCGGGGACGTCGGCCCGCTCCACCCCGACGAGCTCGGCGGCGGTCACCTGCTCGGCGACGTACCGGTCGGCGTCGTCGTCGGTGAGGGGCACCCCGGCGCGCCGGGCCACCGCCAGCAGCGAGTCGACCTCGCAGCAGTGCACCCAGAGCAGCAGGTCGGGGTCGTCGACGCGGTACGCCCGGCCGGTGGTCTCCTCCACGGCGCCCAGCCGGCGGTGGATGCCGCGGACGCGGGCGACGGCCCGCACCGCCTCGGTGCGGGTGCCGAAGGTGACGGTGTCGACGTAGGTCGCCGTCCGGACCAGCCGTGGCCACGGGTCGTCGCGGAACGCCCCCGAGAAGCGGGCCACGCCGTCCATGGCCACCGGGTGCAGCGCCTGCAGCAGCAGGGCGCGCAGGCCGCCGAGGGAGAAGGACGGGTCGGCGTGCACCCGCCACGTCACGCTGCCGGGGCCGAAGAAGCCCAGGCGGTCCTCCTCGGCGGTCCAGTCGGCCGGTGACGGCAGGGCGGTCACGCCGTCACCGCGGTGGCCCAGAAGTCGCACAGCACCTCGAGCGTGCGCGGCGGGTTCTCGACGGCGGGGGAGTGGATCGAGCTGTTGATGACCTCGTGCCGGGCGCCCAGCCGCTGGGCCATGTCGGCCTGCACGTGCGGCAACCATGCGTCGTCGGCCTCGCCGTGCGCCACCATCACCGGCACGCCGGTGGCCTTCAGCTCCGCCACCCGGTCGGGCTCGGCCAGCATGGCGTCGGCCATGCCGCGCAGCCCGGCGGCGGAGTTCCGCAGGAAGCGGCGGGTGTAGAACTCCCGGGTCGGCGCAGGAACGGCCTGGGCCTTGGGGTCGGTCATCGCCACCTGCTCGAGGGTCTGGTGCACCAGGGGCACGCCGCCGGTGTCCAGCAGCGGCCCGAGGTGGTCGAGCAGTTCGGCGCGGCGCCCGGTGAGCCGGGACGGCCCCGAGCCCAGCAGCGTGAACGTGGTGAACAGGCTCGGCTCGGCGAGCACCGCGGCCCGCGTCACCAGCCCGCCGAAGCTGTGGCCGACCAGGTGCAGCGGCTCCCCGGACTCCTCCCGGAGCACCCGCGCGACCGCGATGACGTCGCCGCCCAGGATCTCCACCGAGTACCCGGCCGGGTCGTCGGGCCCGGGCGACTCGTACTGGCCCCGCTGGTCCAGCGCGACGACGCGGTAGCCGGCCTCGGCCAGCGGCCGCAGCAGCGGGGCGAAGTCCTCCTTGCTGCCCGTGTAGCCGGCCACCATGAGCACCGTGCCGCGGACGGCGGTGCCGCCGGTGTCCAGGGCGGCCAGTGGTCCGGCCCCGCCCGGGAAGGTGCGGGTGCCGGCGTCGTGCCGGGCCAGCTGGCGGAGGTCGTCGGGGGCGATGGCGAGGGGCACGGGGAGGGGATCGGAGCCGCCGGGCAGGACCATGGTCCCCAGTGAACCCCGATCGCGGCGCCCGTGCCGCAGCGGGGTCGGCGCGCGTCAGCGGTAGCCGCGGACCCCGTCGGGCAGGCGGAGCACCACGGTGTCCCCGACTGCGGTCGCCGTCCCGCCGGCCGGCAGCCCGGGCGCCGCCGAGCGGTCCAGCTCCTCGCCGGTGGCCAGGTCCCGGTGCACGAAGCCGTCGGGGACCGGGACGGTCAGCCGCAGCCGGTCGCCGTCCGCGACCGGTTCGCCGGGCAGGCCGGTGGCGGGCACCTCCCAGAGCCGCTGCCCCGAGGCCGGGTCGACGGCGGTGAGTGCGCCGCCCGCCGCGACCAGCACGGCGCCGTCGGCAGCCGACTGCCGCACCGCACTCCCGGCGCCGGCGGGCAGCGTGGTCAGCGGCGCCCCGTCCGCAGCGGAGAGCAGCTCGACCCGGTCGCCGACCCGCACGCCCACGAGCAGGTCGGCGCCGATCAGCTCCGCGTCCGCGCCGTCGGGCAGCGGCAGGTCACGCGTCCAGTGCACGTCCCCGTCGAACCCGTCCAGCAGCCGCAGCTGCAGGGTCCGCGACCCGCCGCACCGTTCCAGCACCGCCACGCCGGCGTCCCCGGCATCGGAGCCGAGGAGCTCGCACCCCGACGGCGGGGCGTGCCGCCAGCGGATGTTGTTGCCGGTCGGGTCGAGCGTGACGATCCCGGTCGGGCTGTGCGCGAGCACGATGCGGTCGGTGGACGACAGGGTCATGCCGGCCCGGAAGTTGACGTTCCGGGTCCACGCCCGCACCCCGGTGCCGGCGTCGAGGGCGACCGCCTCGTCGCACCGGTCCTCGGTCCGGAAGACCGCGATGACGACGCCGTCGGTGGCGGTCAGGCCGCACAGGCGGGCGTTGGCCCGGGTGTAGCGCCAGGCCACCTCCCCGGTGGCCGGATCGAGCCCGCGGACGCCGGAGCCGGAGCCGGCCAGCACGCGCCCGCCCTCGACGACGTCGGCGGTCCGCGGATCGCCGGGGACCGACCAGACCTCGGAGACGGCGCCGGCCGGCGTCCCCGAGGGGGCGTCGGCCGGTGCTGCGGTGGTGCTGTCGGTGGCGGCCGCGTCCGAGTTCCGCCAGAGCAGGGCGGCGACGACGACCAGCGCGACGGTGGCCGCCGTCCAGACCCAGACCCGCAGGGGCGGGCGCGACACGACGGCCACCGGAACTAGTCGGTGGGACCGGCGCCGGCGTCCGGACCGGTGCTACCGCCGCCGGCGTCCGCGCCGCTGCGCCCGGCACCGCCGCGACGGCGGCGACGACGGCGCGGCTTGGCGCTGCCGCCCTCGGACGAGCCCTCGGCGCCGGCCGGTGCGTCGCCGGCCGCGGACGGGTCGGTGCCCTCGGCCGGGTCGCCGGAGCCGCTCCCCGTCCGGGTGCGACGGCGGGGACGGCTCTTGCCGCCGCCGGCCGGCTTGTCGTCCCCGGCGGTCCGGTCACCCGGACCGCGCGAGTCGTTCCCGCGGCCGGCCGGGCGGTTGCGCTTGCCGGTCTCGCCGAGGTCCTCGAGCGTCTCCGCCTCCAGACCCTCGCGGGTCCGCTGCGAGCGGGGCAGCCGGCCCTTGGCGTTCTCGGGGACGTCGAGGTCGGTGTAGACCCACGGCGAGGTCGAGTAGGTCTCCGGCGGGTCGTCGAAGCCCAGGCCGAGCGCCTTGTTGATCAGCTGCCAGCGGGGGATGTCGTCCCAGTCGACCAGCGTGACGGCGACACCGGTGCTGCCCGCGCGGCCGGTGCGGCCGATCCGGTGCACGTAGGTCTTCTCGTCCTCGGGGCACTGGTAGTTGACGACGTGGCTGACGCCGGTCACGTCGATGCCGCGGGCCGCGACGTCGGTGGCGACGAGGACGTCGACCTTGCCGCTGCGGAAGGCGCGCAGCGCCTGCTCGCGGGCGCCCTGGCCGAGGTCGCCGTGCACGGCCGCGGCGGCGAAGCCGCGGTCGACCAGCTCGTCGGCGACCTTCTGCGCGGTCCGCTTGGTGCGGCAGAAGACCATCACCAGGCCGCGATCGCGGGACTGCAGGACGCGCGAGAGCAGCTCGGGCTTGTCCAGGTTGTGCGCCCGGTAGATGTACTGGGTGGTCTGCGGGACCGTCGAGCCCTCGTCGTTGCCGTGCGCCCGGATGTGCGTGGGCTGCGTCATGAACGACCGGGACAGCGTGACGATCGGGCCGGGCATCGTGGCGGAGAACAGCATCGTCTGCCGCTTGTCCGGGACCATCGCCAGGATCCGCTCGATGTCGGGCAGGAAGCCCAGGTCGAGCATCTCGTCGGCCTCGTCCAGGACGAGAACCTTGACCTTGCCCAGGATCAGGTCACCCCGCTGGGCCAGGTCCAGCAGCCGGCCGGGCGTGCCGACGACGACCTCGACGCCCTGCTGCAGCGACTCGACCTGCGGCTCGAACGCGCGCCCGCCGTAGATGGCCTGCACCCGGATGCCGCGCCTGGTGCCGGCGGTGGCGAGGTCGCGGGACACCTGCACGCACAGCTCACGGGTCGGGACGACGACCAGCGCCTGCGGAACGCCGTCGCCGCCCTCGGCCGGAGGCGTGACCCGCTGCAGCATCGGCACGCCGAAGCCGAGGGTCTTGCCGGTGCCGGTGCGCGCCTGACCGATCAGGTCGTTGCCGGCCAGCGCCAGGGGGAGGGTCAGCTCCTGGATGGCGAAGGTGCGGTGGATGCCCGCCTCGGCCAGCGCCGCGACGATGTCCGGGTGGACGTCGAAGTCGCTGAACAGCGGGCTGTCGGGGGCCACGGGGGCGCCGCCGAGCTCCTCGACGGCCTGCTCGAGCTCCTCGGGGGCCGGGGCGCCGGTCTCGGCGCGGTCGAGCTCGGCGGCGGGGGCGCCGGTCGTCTCGGTGGGGGTGTCGGTGGGGTTCGTGTCGGTGGAGGTCAGTGCTCTCGCCTCTGGTCGGCTGGGGGACCGGCTCCGGCGGCGGCGCTGCCGCCTCGTGCCCGTCCGCGGTCGGATGTCGCGGGATGAGTTCCAGCGCCGACGCGGCCAGCGAGACCGGGCGTCGAACACGTCCGGGAGACGGCCCAGGGGGCGTCGTCCAGCGGTCGTCAGCGCACAGATACACGAGCGCGCCCGAAGGCTCGCCGATTCCCATGCTAGCGCGGGCACCGGTTAGCCTCTCGGCGCCGCGCTCCCCGCTGTCGGATGGATCACTCGTCGGGGGCACGCGGGTCCTGCCGTCGAACCCCCGGGAGTTGCCGTGCCACCGGTCGAGAACGCGGCCGTCGCCGACCTGCTGGGCGTGCTCGCCTACGCCGAGCTGACCGCCTTCGACCGGCTGGCCGAGGACGCCCGGATGGCGCCGACCCTGACCGGCCGGGCGGCGCTGGCCCGCATGGCCGCCGCCGAGATCGGCCACTACGCGCAGCTCAGCGCCCGGCTGGCCGAGCTGGGCGTGGACCCGGCCGTGGCCATGGCGCCGTTCGTCTCCGCGCTGGACACCTTCCACGAGAGCACCCGGCCGAGCACCTGGCTCGAGGGGCTGGTCAAGGCCTACGTCGGTGACGGCCTGGCGACCGACTTCTACCGCGAGATCGCCGGCTTCCTGCCCGAGCCCGACCGGGGCCTCGTGCTCGAGGTGCTGGCGGACACCGGCTACGCGGACTTCGCCGTGCGCGAGGTGCGCGGCGCCATCGCCGCCGACCGGAAGGTCGCCGGGCGGCTGGCGCTGTGGGGCCGCCGGCTCGTCGGCGAGGCCATGACGCGCTCGCAGGCGGTCATCGCCGAGCACGACCGGCTGGCCGAGCTCATCGTCGCGGGCACCGGGGACCTGTCGGGCATCGGCCGGCTCATCGAGCGGATCACCAAGGCCCACACCCAGCGGATGAAGGCCCTCGGGCTGAACCCGTGAGAGACGGAAGGGGCGCTCCCGCGCATCGCGGAAGCGCCCCTCCTGCTGCTGGCCTCGAGATCAGCTGCCGGTGCTGGTGCCGGCGATGAAACCGACGCGGCGCTGGTCGGCCTGCGCGATCTCCACGTAGGCGATGCGGTCGACGGGGACGAGGACCTTGCGGCCCCGCTCGTCGACCAGGGTGAGCAGCCCGTCCTTGGTCGAGCCCGACATGGCCTTGGCCACCTCGGCCGCGATCTCGTCGGGGGTCTTGGGGCTGTCGATGACCAGCTCCTTGGGCGAGTGCTGGACGCCGATCTTGACTTCCACGTGGGCGATGCCTCCTCGGTTCGCGACTGGGCCCAACGCTAGTCCAGGCGCCGGGGCCGGGAGCGGTCGAGCGGGTGCGCCGTCAGCGAACGCCGCTCAGGAGGGCGGCAGGTCGCCGTCCACGCGGGGGAAACCGGAGATCCCGCGCCAGGCCAGCGAGGCCATCAGGGTGACCGCCTCGTCGCGGGAGACCGTGCCCTTGCGCGGCAGCCACCACCGGGCGCTGCTCTCGGCCAGACCGGTCAGGCCGGAGGCCAGCAGCAGCGCGCGCTCGGGGTCGGCGCCGGTGTCGGCGGCGATGACGCCGGCGATCGCCTCGACGCAGACCGCCGTGCCGCGGTCGACGATGCCCCGGACGTCCTCGTCGTTGCGCAGGTCGGACTCGAAGACCAGCCGGAACGCCTCGCCGTCGGCGTCGATGAAATCGAAGTACGCCCCGACGGCGGCGTTCACGCGCGCCCGGTTGTCCGCGGTGCCACCCATCGCCTCCCCGACCCGGTCGGCCAGTGACGAGACGTGCTCCTCGAGCAGGGCCAGGTAGAGCTCGCGCTTGCCGGGGAAGTGCTGGTAGAGCACCGGTTTGCTCACCCCGGCCCGGACGGCGATGTCGTCCATCGCCGCGGCGTGGAAGCCCTGCGCGACGAAGACGTCCTGGGCCGCGCGCAGCAACTGCAGGCGGCGGGCGCCGCGCGGCAGTCGGGACGTGCGCCGGTTGGCTGCGGCGGGCGATGAGGGCTGCATGGCAGAGCGCATGCTACCGGCGGGTTCCCGCCGGCGATCACCTACGGCACGCGCCGTTACCGTCGTAGGCGATGTCCGACGCCGCGCTCTCCGCCACCCCGATGCCGACGCCGGGGCCGGCTCTCCGGCCCTGGCCCGGCGAGGAGGTCCCCGTCCGCGGCGGAGCGGTCTTCGTCCGGCGGACCCCGTGGACCGGCCCGGTGGACGGCGACGCCGGCACCGGTGGGCCGGCGGCCGCGCCCCGGGAGCGCGCGCTCTACGTCCACGGCCTGGGCGGCGCCTCCACGAACTGGACCGACCTGGCCGCCCTGCTGGCGGTCCGCTTCGACGGCTGGTCGGTGGACCTCCCGGGATTCGGCCGGTCGCGGCCCCTGTCGCGCGGGCGGTACTCCGTCCGGAGCCACGTGCGGGCCGTCGTCGACGTCCTGGAGCACGTCGCCGCGCAGCCGGGCGAGGGCGCCGGCCGCCCCGTCCACCTGGTCGGCAACTCCCTCGGCGGGCTGGTCAGCCTGCTGGTGGCGGCGCTGCGCCCGGACCTGGTGGCGACGCTGACGCTGGTGTCCCCGGCCATGCCGGTGTACCGGGTGCCCCCGGCGTTCAGCCGGGTGCTGCTGCTCCTGCTCGTGCCCGGCGTGCCGACGCTGGCGGAGCGCCGGCTGGCCGCCGTCTCGCCGGAGGCGAGCGTCCGGTCGATGATCCGGATGTGCTTCGGCGACCCGGCCGCGGTCCCGCCCGAGCGCGTCGAGCAGGCCGTCCGGGAGATGCACGAGCGGGCGGAGCAGCCGTGGGCGGACCGGGCGCTGGCCCGGAGCATGCGCGGCCTGATCACCTCCTACCTGCGCCTGGGCCCGGCCAACGCCTGGCGGGCGGCCCGCGGCCTGCGCATGCCCGTCCTCGTGGTCTGGGGCGGGCGGGACCGGCTGGTCGACCCGGCGATGGCCCCGCGGCTGGCCGCGACCGTGCCCGACGGCCGGCTCCTCGTGCTCGACGGCGTCGGGCACGTGGCGATGCTGGAGGCGCCGGAGCCGATGGCGCGCGCGGTGCTCGGCATGGTCGAGGGGCGACCCGCCGATCCGGACGCGGCGGACCGCCCGGTTGTCACGGCCACGCGACGCAGCGTGAGACGCTGACCCCACCGGGGTGGCGCGACGGAGCAGGAGGACGGCCGGTGGGCGGACGTCTGACCGACGGTCGGCCCGCGTCCCGCCGAGGGCCGCTGGTCGCGCACGACGAGCCCCGTCCGGTGATCCGCCGTCGCGGCCCGGACCGGCCCGGCGGCCGGCTCGGCCGGCTCGGCCGGCTCGCGCGGCGGTACGGCTGGCGGGCCTACGCGATCCCCGTCCTCGCGCTCGCCACGATCGCCGTCCTCGTCGACCTGGTGCTGAACCCGCCCGGCTCGGCCCCGGCATCTCCCGTCGCCGGCCAGGCCCCCGCGACGACGTCGGCGTCCGAGGCCGCTCCGCCGAACGAGCCGTCGGCCGAGCCGTCGGTCGAGCCGGTGGCTCCCGCGCAGGGTGACGCCGGGCCGAGCGAGACGCCCGCGGCGCCGACCGCCGAGGAGTACGTGCAGCAGGGGGCGGGGAGCCTTTCCGTGGTCGACGGGGGGTCCGAGGTCCACGGCACCGGACCGCTGCAGCGCTTCCTCGTCGAGGTCGAGAACGGGATCGGGGTGGACGGCGCGGCCTTCGCCGAGGCGGTGACGGCGACGCTCGCCGACCCCCGGTCGTGGGGCAACGGCGGGCGGCTGTCCTTCCAGCGGGTGGGCGTGGGCGCCGACTACGACTTCAAGGTCAGCCTCGTCAGCCCGGGGAGCATGGAGACCTACTGCCCGGGAGTCGGCACGGGTGGCTACACGTCCTGCCGGTACGGGGACCGCGCGGTCATCAACCTGGCCCGCTGGGCCACCGCGGTGCCGCACTACGGCGGCGACCTGGCGACCTACCGGCACTACGTGGTGAACCACGAGGTCGGCCACGCGCTCGGCAACGGGCACGAGGGGTGCCCCGGGCCCGGCCGGCCGGCTCCGGTCATGCAGCAGCAGACCCTCTCCCTCGGCGACTGCGTGAAGAACGCCTGGCCCTTCCCCTGATCCGGAACCGGCCGCGGGCGGCGGGATTACGGAGGGCTGGCAGGCTGTTATGCCCACGAACGTCGGCCCCGGTGCGGGCCGCTGTCCGCGATCAAGAGGAGCAAGCGTGACCCTGCCACCGCTGGTGGAGCCCGCAGCCGACCTGTCCATCGACGAGGTCCGCCGGTACAGCCGCCACCTGATCATCCCCGACGTCGGGATGGACGGGCAGAAGCGGCTCAAGAACGCCAAGGTGCTCGCCGTCGGCGCCGGCGGCCTCGGCTCGCCGGTGCTGATGTACCTGGCTGCGGCCGGTGTCGGCACCCTGGGCATCGTCGAGTTCGACACCGTCGACGAGTCCAACCTGCAGCGCCAGATCATCCACGGGCAGTCCGACGTGGGCCGGTCGAAGGCCGAGAGCGCACGGGACTCCATCAAGGAGATCAACCCGCTGATCGACGTCCGGCTGCACGAGACGCGGCTGGACAGCGAGAACGTGCTCGACATCTTCCGCGAGTACGACCTCATCGTCGACGGCACCGACAACTTCGCCACGCGCTACCTGGTGAACGACGCCTGCGTGCTGCTGGACAAGCCCTACGTGTGGGGCTCGATCTACCGGTTCGACGGCCAGGTCTCGGTCTTCTGGAACGAGCACGGCCCGAACTACCGCGACCTCTACCCGGTGCCCCCGCCGCCCGGCATGGTGCCCAGCTGCGCCGAGGGCGGCGTGCTCGGCGTCCTCTGCGCCACCGTCGGCGCCATCCAGGCGACCGAGGCGGTCAAGCTGATCACCGGCATCGGGGAGACGCTGCTCGGCCGGCTCATGGTCTACGACGCCCTGGAGATGACCTTCCGCACGATCAAGGTGCGCAAGGACCCCGAGGGTGAGCCGATCACCGGCCTCATCGACTACGAGGCGTTCTGCGGTGTCGTCTCCGAGGAGGCCCAGCTGGCGGCCGCGGGCGCGACGATCACCGTCGACGAGCTCAAGGACATGATGGACGCCGGCAAGGACTTCGAGCTGATCGACGTCCGGGAGCCCAACGAGTACGAGATCGTCTCGATCCCCGGCGCGAAGCTGATCCCCAAGGACGAGATCCTCTCCGGCCGGGCGCTGGCGTCCCTGCCGCAGGACAAGCCGATCGTGCTGCACTGCAAGACGGGCGTGCGCTCGGCCGAGGCGCTCGCCGCGGTGAAGAACGCCGGCTTCAAGGACGCCGTGCACGTCCAGGGCGGCGTCACGGCATGGGCCACCCGCATCGACAAGGCACTGCCGACCTACTGATCCGCAGGGTCGGTCCGAGGGCCCGGTCGGCCTCTCCCCAGGAGAGGCGGGCCGGGCCCTCGGCATGTTCACTGGCGCCATGGCCGACTACTCGCCCGTCGAGCTCCTGGAGCTCTTCCAGCGCGCCCAGAACCAGTTCACCGACCGGGTCGACGCCGTGGCGCCGGACCGGTGGGAGGACGAGGCGCTGCCCGGGTGGACGGTCGCCGATCTCGTCGCGCACCTGGTGAGCGAGGCGCTGTGGGTGCCCCCGCTGCTGGCCGGCGAGCCCGTCGACCTCGTCGACGGCCGCTTTCCCGACAGCACCTCCGACCTGCTGGGCGCCGATCCGCTGCTCGGCTGGGAGTCCGCGGCCGACGGCGCGCTCTCGGCGTTCGCCGAGGACGAGGGGCTGATCCGGACGGTGCACCTGTCCCGCGGCCCCACGCCCAGCGCCGAGTACATCGTGGAGATGACCACCGACCTCACCGTGCACGCGTGGGACCTGGCCCGCGCCACCGACGGCGACACGGTGCTGGACGGCGAGCTGGTGACCGCCGCCCTCGTCTACGCCGAGCGGCTCCCCGAGGACGGCGTGCCCGGGTTGTTCGACCCGCCGCTGGACGTCTCCGCGGCCGCGCCGCCGCAGACCCGGCTGCTGGCGAGGTTCGGCCGCAAGGACTTCTGATCCGGTGGTCCGAGGGGCCACCATGAGCGGGTGACCGGTGCCGCGCTGGACGTCGACGAGGCCGTCTTCGACGCGGTCGAGCGCATCCCCCGCGGGCGGGTGAGCACCTACGGCGCCATCGGCCGGCTGGTGGGGGTCGGGCCGCGGCGGGTGGCGCGGGCGCTGAGCTCGGGCGGGGCAGCGGTGCCCTGGCACCGGGTGGTACGCGCCGACGGCTCGGCCGCCGAGCCGGTGCGCGCCCGCCAGCTGGAGCTGCTGGCCGGCGAGGGGGTTCCGGCGCGCAGCGGGAAGGTGGACCTGGCGGCGGTCGGCTGGCCCGACCGATCCGGATCCTGATCGCGGCTCGGGTGGGCGGGAGCCGGCGGTCCTGCCGCGTGCACCCGCCGGGCGCCTGTGTCGGGCACGTGTCCGGCTCCCTCGCGCGTACCGATTGCGCGCATCGCCTCCAGTTCCGGCGGGATCGTGCCGATCCTCCGGCCATGAACACGATGGCGTGCCGGGCGGTCGCCCAGGCCGGGCTGGTCGCTGGAACCGCGTCGCTCGACTCGGAGCGGGCCTTTCCGCTGCTGCTCGTCGCCGGCTGGCTGACCACCGCGGCGGACCTGATGCTCGCGCAGTCGCTGCTGGACTCGCTGGTCTGATCCCGGCGGGCGCCGCGCCCACCCTCGCGCCCGCGCCGGATCGTCGTACCCCCGTGATTCCATCGAGGGGTGGCACAGCACGGGGGTGAGAGCGGTCCGGTCTACCGGCTGCTGCCGGGGGAGCCGCCACGCACCACGGCTCCGCTGCTCGACCCGACCCAGCAGGCGGTCGTCGACCACCCCGGCGGGCCGCTGCTCGTGCTCGCCGGCCCCGGCACCGGCAAGACGACGACGATCGTCGAGGCCGTCGCCCGCCGGATCGACGCCGGCATCGATCCCGAGCAGATCCTGGTCCTCACCTTCAGCCGCAAGGCCGCCGCCGAGCTGCGCACCCGGATCACCTCGCGGGTGGCGCGCACCATCCGGGAGCCGCTGGCCCGGACGTTCCACTCCTACGCCTACGGCGTGCTGCGCCGCGCCGCCGTGCTGCGGGGCGACCCGCCGCCGCGCCTGCTCACCTCCGCGGAGCAGGACGCGGTCGTCGCCGAGCTGCTGCGCGGTGACGCCGAGGGCGTGGGCACCGTCCGCTGGCCCGACGACCTCGCGCCGGCGCTGGGCACCGAGGGCTTCCGGGCCGAGCTGCGCGAGCTGCTGCTGCGCGCGACCGAGCGCGGTGTCGGTCCCGAGCGCCTGGCCGCCTGGGGCCGCGAGACCGGCCGCGACCACTGGGTGCACGCCGCCGCGTTCCAGCAGCAGTACGAGAACGTCAGCGACTTCTGGGTCGCCTCGCGCGGTGACGCCTCCGGCTACGACCCGGCGGAGCTGGTCCGCCAGGCCATCCTGGAGCTGAGCGAGGACCCGGAGCTGCTGCGCCAGGAGCGCGAACGCGCCCGCTGGCTGTTCGTCGACGAGTACCAGGACACCGATCCGGCGCAGGTCGAGCTGCTGGCGCTGCTCGCCGGGGGCGGCGGCAACCTGGTCGCGGTCGGCGACCCCGACCAGTCCATCTACGCCTTCCGCGGTGCCGAGCCCCGCGGCATCGTCCAGTTCTGCGACCGGTTCCGGCACACCGACGGCCGCGCGGCCGCCCGGGTCTCGCTCGGCGTCTGCCGGCGGTCGGGGGAGGAGCTGCTGCGGATCAGCCGCGCGGTGGCCGAGGGGCTGCCCGGCCCCTGGGAGCACCGCCGGCTGACGGCGGGGGAGTCGACACCCCCCGGAGAGGCGGAGGTGCACGTCTTCGGGTCCGCCGCGGTCGAGGCCGCCTACGTCGCCGACGTCCTGCGCCGGGGGCACCTGCTCGACGGCGTCCCGTGGTCGCAGATGGCGGTGGTCGTGCGGACCGCCGGGGTGCTCGCCCCGTTCCGCCGGGCGCTCGCGTCCGCCGGCGTGCCGGTCACCGTCTCCACCGACGACCTGCCGCTGGCCGCGCAGCCCGCGGTCGCCCCCTTCCTGCACGCGCTCTCCGCGCTGCTGCCGCGCCCCGACGGCGAGCCCACCGGTCTCGACGAGCCGGGCGCGGAGGCGCTGCTGGCCTCCCCGCTCGGTGGCGCGACGGTGCTCGACCTCCGGCGGCTGCGCCGGGCGGTGCGGGTGGCCCTGGCCAGGCAGGGCATCGACGCCGCCGAACGGGGCACGCCGCTGGCCGACGCGCTGACCGACGAGGCGCTGCTGGGGGCGCTGCCCGAGCACCTGGCCCGGCCCGCCGCCCGGGTCGCCGCGGTCATGGCCGCCGGCCGGCTGGCGCTCGCGCAGGACGGCACCGCCGAGGACGTGCTGTGGGCGATGTGGCAGCGCAGCGGCCTGGCGGGTCGGTGGGCGCGGGCCAGCGCCGCCGGTGGTCCCTCGGGAGCCGTCGCCGACCGCGACCTCGACGCCGTCGTCGCGCTGTTCGACGCCGCCGCCGGGTTCGTCGACCGGCTGCCGTCGGCCGACGTCCGGGCGTTCGTCGCCCACCTGTCGGCGCAGGAGCTGCCCGGCGACACCGGCGCCGCGCGGGCGACCGCCGGCGAGACGGTGCGGCTGCTCACCGCGCACGCCGCCAAGGGGCTGGAGTGGGACCTGGTCTGCGTCTCCGGCGTGCAGGAGGGCGTCTGGCCCGACCTGCGCGAGCGGGCGTCGCTGCTCGGTGCGGAGGTGCTGGTCGAGAAGGCCGCGGGCATCGACGGCACCGGCACCGACCGCCGCGCGCTGGCGCTGGCCGAGGAGCGCCGGCTGTTCTACGTGGCCACCACCCGGGCCCGCCGGCGCCTCGTCGTCACCGCGATCGAGGGCGCGTTGGACGGCGCGGACGCGGGCGCCACCGCCTCCCGGTTCCTGGACCTGGTCGAGCCGCCCCCCGCCGACGGCCGCCCGCTCACCGAGCTGCCCCGCGCGCTCACCCTGCCGGCGCTGGTCGCCGAGCTGCGCCGGGCGGTCACCGACCCGCACACGCCCCCGGCCCGCCGCTCCGCCGCGGCGGCGCTGCTCCGCCGCCTGGCCGACGACGGCGTGGCCGGTGCCGCGCCCGCCCGCTGGTGGGGGCTCGCCCCGCTGTCGGACGACGCGCCGCTGGTTCCCGAGGAGGAGCCGGTGCGGGTGCGGCCCTCGGCCATCGAGACCTTCCAGCGCTGCCCGCTGCGCTGGGTGCTCGGCGCGGTCGGCGCCGAGGCCTCGCCCGACGCCACCCGCACCGTCGGGACGGCGGTGCACGCGGTCGCCCAGCAGGTCGCCGAGGGCCTGCCGCCGGCCGACGCGCGCGGGGTGCTGGACGCCGAGCTGGACCAGCTCGACCTCGGCCCCGGCTGGGCCGACCAGCGGCAGCGCGTCCAGGCCCAGGAGATGCTCGACCGCTTCCTCCGCTGGCACGCCGCCAACGGCCGGGAGCTGCTCACCGCGGAGGGTGACGTCGACGTGGTGGTCGGCCGGGCGCGCATCCGCGGGCAGGTCGACCGGTTGGAGCGGGACGCCGAGGGGCGCCTGGTCGTCGTCGACCTCAAGACCGGCAGGACGGCGGCCAGGAACACCGAGGAGCACGGCCAGCTCGCCGCCTACCAGGTCGCGGTCGCCGCGGGCGGGTTCGCCGAGCACGGCACGGTGCCCGGCGGCGCCGCGCTGCTGCAGGTCGGCACCGGCGCCAAGGCCAAGGAGCAGCACCAGGAGCCGTTGCCCGCCGACGTGCCGCTGGACCAGACGTGGGCGGGGCAGCTGGTGGCCGAGGTCGGGGACGGGATGGGGGCCGGCACGTTCGAGGTGCGCACCGGCACCCACTGCGCGCGGTGCCCGGCCCGCCGCAGCTGCCCGCTGCAGGAGCGCGGACGGCAGGTGACCGGATGAGCGACGACGGGCAGCTGTCCTTCGACGACCTGCTGGCCGAGGCCCCCGCGCCGCGGGAGGAGCCGCACCGGCTGCTGACGCCGGCGGAGGTCGCCGAGCGCTGCGGGCTGCCCTACGCGCCGTCCGACGAGCAGGCCGGCGTCGTCCGCGCCCCCGCCGACCGGCCGCTGGTGGTCGTCGCCGGCGCCGGCTCGGGCAAGACCGAGACGATGGCCGCGCGGGTGTCCTACCTGGTCGCCAACCGGATCGTGGCGCCCGAGGCGATCCTCGGCCTCACCTTCACCCGGAAGGCCGCCAGCGAGCTGAACGAGCGGATCCGGCGCCGGCTGGGCGCCCTGGCCCGGCACCCGGACACCGAGGACGACCTCCGGGAGCGCCTCGCCATCGCCCAGCCGACGGTCTCGACCTACCACGGGTACGCCGCGTCCCTGGTGGCCGAGCACGGGCTGCGGATCGGCGTGGAACCCGGCGCCGGAGTGCTGGGCCCGGCCATGTGCTGGGGGCAGGCGGCGACGGTGGTGGCGGCCTGGACCGGCGACATGTCCGACGTCCCCCTGACGCTGCTCACCACGGTGGAGGACGTGCTGGCCCTCGCCGGCGAGATGGGCGAGCACGACGTCACCCCAGCCGCGCTGCGGGCCTGGACGGCGCGGCTGGAGGCGCAGCTCGCCGGCTATCCGGACGCCCCGAAGAAGAAGGGGCCCTACGCCGCGGTCACCGAGATGCTCGCCCGGCAGCGGGCCCGGGTCGCCCTGCTGCCGCTGGTCGAGGCGTTCGAGGCCCGCAAGCGGGCGATGGGCTCCATCGACTACGCCGACCAGGTGTCCTACGCAGCGCGGATCGCCGTCGCCTCGGCCGAGGTCGGCCGCCGCGAGCGGGCCCGCTGGCAGGTGGTGCTGCTGGACGAGTACCAGGACACCAGCGTCGGTCAGCTGCGCATGCTCGAGGCGCTCTTCGGCGGCGACACCGGGCACCCGGTGCTGGCCGTCGGCGACCCCCGCCAGTCGATCTACGGCTGGCGCGGCGCCTCGGCCGGCACCATCGAGCGGTTCGCCCGCACCTTCCCGGGCCGTCCCGGTCGCGGCGCCGAGCGGCTGACGCTGGCCACCAGCTGGCGCAACGACGAGTCGGTGCTCGCCGTGGCCAACGCCGTCTCGGCGATGCTCCCCGAGCCCGCCCAGCCGCTGCCCGACCTCGCTCCCGCACCCACCGCGGGCCGCGGCGCGGTCACCGTCGGGCTGTACGAGACCGTGGCCGACGAGACCACCGCGCTGGCCGACCGGTTCGCGGCCTGCTGGGAGGGCCGTGACCCCGCCCTGTCGCCACGATCCGACGGACAGCACCCCTCGATGGCGGTGCTGGTGCGCACCCGCAAGCAGCTGCCGGGCATCGCCGCGGCGCTGCGCGAGCGCGGCCTGCCGGTCGAGGTCGTGGGGCTGGGCGGGCTGCTCGAGGTGCCCGAGGTCTCCGACGTCGTCGCCACGCTCACCGTGCTGGTCGACCCCACGGCCGGGGACGCGATGGGCCGCCTGCTCACCGGCGCCCGCTGGCGGATCGGCCCGCGTGACCTCGCCGCGCTGGAGGCCCGCGCCCGGGCGCTGGTGCACTCCCGCCGCCCGGCCCCCCCGGACGACGGCGGCCCGCCGGCCGACGGGCCGGCCGCCGTCGAGGCGCCGCAGGAGCGCGGCAGCATCGTCGAGGCGCTGGACGACCTCGGGGACGCCGCCCAGTACTCGCCGACCGGCTACCGGCGGCTGCGCCGGCTAGGTGGCGAGCTCGCCCACCTGCGCACCCGGATCGGCGACTCGCTTCCCGACCTGGTCGACGAGGTGGCCCGCACCCTGGGGCTGGAGACCGAGCTCGCCAGCGCCCCCGGCGTCAGCCCGGCCGGCGCGCGGGCGCACCTGGACGCGCTGCACGGCGTCGCCGCGGAGTTCACCGAGCTGGCCGAGCTGCCCTCGCTGCCGGCCTTCCTGGGCTACCTGCGCGACGCCGAGGAGCGCGAGCGGGGGCTGGAGCCCGGCGAGGTGGCGGTCAACCCCGAGGCGGTGCAGCTGCTGACCGGCCACTCCGCGAAGGGGCTGGAGTGGGACGTCGTCGCCGTGCCCGGGATGACCGTCGACCAGTTCCCCGCGCGCAGCAACGCCAGCGACTCCTGGATCAAGGACCCGGGCGCCGTCCCGGTGGACCTGCGGCTCACCGACCGCGAGGAGCTGCCCCGCCTGAAGCTGCCCGTGCCCGGGTCCGGCGACCAGGCGGTGGTCCGGGACGCCCTGGAGGAGTACGTCCAGGACTGGAAGGACTTCGGCCGCGACGAGGAGATCCGGCTCGGCTACGTCGCCGTCACCCGCGCCAAGCGGCTGCTGCTGTGCTCGGGCAGCTGGTGGCGCGACGGCATCAAGCCGTGCGGGCCGTCGTCCCTCCTGCACACCGCCAAGGAGGCGTGCGAGGCCGGCGCCGGCACCGTCGTGCACTGGGCTCCGGCTCCGGAGGACGGCGCCACCAACCCGGCGCTGGAGGAGTGGCCGGTCGGGGTGTGGCCGGCCGATCCGCTGTCGGAGCCCCGCCGTCGCGCGCTGACCGCCGCCGCCCAGCTGGTCGAGGGCGCCGCGCCGCACCCGCTGGACCCCGAGCGCAGCCTGGGCGGATCCGACGAGCTGGTCGAGCAGTGGGTCCGCGACGCCGACCTGCTGCTCCGCGAGCGCGCCGCCGCGGCCCGCCCCGCCGTCGAGGTGCCGCTGCCGTCGCACCTGTCGGTGTCGGCGCTGGTCACCCTGCGGCGGGACCCGGCCGAGCTGGCCCGCCGGCTGCGCCGGCCGATGCCGGCCGCACCCGCCCCGCAGGCGCGCCGGGGAACGGCCTTCCACGCCTGGCTGGAGGAGCGGTTCGGCGCCGCCCGGCTGGTCGATCTCGACGAGCTCCCCGGCTCCGGTGACGAGCGGGCCGCCCCCGACGACCAGCTCGAGGAGCTGCGCGCCGCCTTCCTCGCCGGCGAGTGGGCCGACCGCCAGCCGGTCGAGGTCGAGGTGCCGTTCGAGACGCCGCTGGGGCCGTTGACCCTGCGCGGGCGGATCGACGCGGTGTTCCAGCGGGAGGACGGCGGCTACGAGGTCATCGACTGGAAGACCGGGCCCCCGCCGTCCGGCGCGGAGCTGGCCGCCGTCGGCGTGCAGCTGGCCGCCTACCGGCTGGGCTGGTCCCGGCTGACGGGGGTGCCGGTGGAGCAGGTCAGCGCCGGCTTCCACCACGTCACGGCCAAGGAGACGATCCGCCCCGTCGACCTGCTCGACGAGGCCGGCCTGCTCGCCCTGGTCACCGGGACGGGCTGATCCCGTCCCGTCGAGCACCCGAGGAGGCGCGATGGACCTGCCGCGGCGTCGCACCGTGCGGGCCCTGCTCGCACCGGCCGCCGTGCCGCTCCTGGCCGCGTGCGGTGGCGGCGAGGTGATCCCGGCAGGCGACGTGACCGTTCTCGTGGCCGAGCAGGCGGGCTCCGGCATGGACGCTCTCGGTGGCGGCCGGCTGGAGGTCGTCGGTGGATGCCTCGGGGCCGGCGGCTACGTGATCGTCTGGCCGCACGGCACCGAGGTGGTCGACGAGGACCCGGTGACGATCGACGTCCCCGGTCACGGCACCTACGGACTGGGCGACGAGGTGGAGGTCGGGGGCGGCTTCGTGCTCGAGCACTCCTCCCAGGACGTGGCGCCCGGTCCCTTCGAGGTCGCGGGCGTGACCGTTCCCCCCGGGTGCGCGGAGCACGACGTCTTCCTCGCCCACTGACGGTGCTGCCGTCCGCGGCGGTGCACCGTCGGGCCCGTCCGGCCACCCGGCCGGGGACGGGCTCCGCAGCGCGCAGGCCGCACGGTCGGACGAGGATGGCGCCCATGGACGTCCTGAGCAGCCGCATCCTGCTGCGACCGTCGGACGCGCGGCGGTCGCAGTCGTTCTACCGGGACGTCCTCGGGCTGGCGGTGTACCGCGAGTTCGGCCCGGCCGAGCATCCGGGAGTCGTCTTCTTCCTCGGCAACGGGCTGCTGGAGGTCTCCGGCGGATCAGCGGAACGCCCGACGGGCCTGGCCCTGTGGCTGCAGGTCCGGGACGTCACCGCCGAGCACCGACGCCTGGCGGCGGCCGGCGTGACGGTTCCGCAGCCGCCCCGGCTGGAGCCGTGGGGACTGGTCGAGATGTGGATCGAGGACCCCGACGGTGTCCGGATCGCCCTGGTCGAGATCCCCGACGAGCATCCCCTGCGCCGCGACCAGCGCTGAGCCGACGTTCCCACGGGAACGCGTCCTCGGGCGTGGACCGTCCCCCGGGTGTGCCGGTGCGCGGCCGGGAGTCAGGTCGAGGCGACCCGGTCCAGGATCGCGGCGGCCAGCTGCTCGGGGGCCTGCTCCGGGATCCAGTGCGTGATGCCCGGCAGCTCCACGAACCGGTAGTCGCCGGTCACGAACTCCGCGCACGCCTCGGCGGCGGTGCGGCCGATGGCGACGTCGGCGTCGCTCCACACGTAGGTGGTCGGGACCTCCACCTTGTCCACGCGGACATCGGAGCTCATCGCCCGGTACCAGTTGAGCGCCGCGGTGAGTGCGCCCGGCGCGGACAGCGCCGCCACGTACTCGTCGGCGGCCTCGGGGGAGACCCCCGTCTCGCCCTCGGTGCCCAGCAGCATCCGGCGCAGCCGTCGGCCGTCGTCGGCGAGCAGCACCTCCTCGGCCTTGCCCGGCTGCCAGAACAGCCGGATGTAGGCCGACCGCTCCTTCTGCTCCGGGTCGATGCGGAAGGCCGCGGTGTAGGCGGCCGGGTGCGGCACCGACACCGCCGTCAGCGACCGCACCCGGTCGCTGTGCCAGGCGGCGACGGTCCAGGCGACGTTCGCGCCCCAGTCGTGCCCGACGACGTCGGCCACCGGGATCTCCAACGCCGTCATGAGGTCCGCGGTCACCTGCGCGAGGTTCTGCGCGGCGTAGGCCTCGACCTCACCGGGCCGCGCGCCGGGGGAGTAGCCCAGCTGGTCGGGCGCGTAGGTGCGCAGCCCCGCCTGCGTGAGCAGCGGCGTCACCGCGGCCCAGGACGCCGACGTCTGCGGAAAGCCGTGCAGCAGCAGCACCGGCCGGCCGTCCTCGGGTCCGTCGACGCGCACGTCGAAGGTCAGGTCGCCGACATCGGTCCGCAGCAGTTCTCCGGGCATGCCTGGACGCTAACGGTCCTCCCTGGCCATCGCGCCCCCGTGGCCGGGCGCGGCGCACGCCCGGTCCGGCCCGCCACTACCGTCGGGGACCGTGACCAGCGCCGAACGCGACTTCGTCCTCGACCACCTCGACGACCTGCACGCAGATCTCGACGCCTGGCTGCGCATCCCGTCGATCTCGGCGGACCCGGCGCACTCCCGCGACGTCGCCGCCAGCGCCACGTGGCTGGCCGACGCGCTGCGCCGCGTCGGCTTCCCGACCGTGGAGATCTGGCCGACGGACGGCGCACCCGCGGTCTTCGCCGAGTGGCCGTCGGCCAACGCCGGTGCGCCGGTCGCCCTGGTCTACGGCCACCACGACGTCCAGCCGGTCGACCCGCTGGAGCTGTGGGAGCACCCGCCGTTCGAACCGACCCGGGTCGAGGGCCCCGACGGGCCGGAGCTGCACGCCCGCGGCGCGATCGACGACAAGGGCAACATCGCCTTCCACCTGCTCGGCATCCGCGCGCACCTCGCCGCCACCGGACGCGACACCCCGGCCGTCACCGTCAAGCTGCTGGTCGAGGGGGAGGAGGAGTCCGGCTCCCCGCACTTCGCCGCCCTGCTGCAGGAGAAGCGCGACCGGCTGGACTGCGACGTCGTCGTCGTGAGCGACACGGGCATGGCCGCGCCCGACGTACCCAGCGCCGTGACGGCGATGCGCGGGCTGGCCGACGCCGAGATCACCCTGCGCGGCCCGGCGGTCGACCTGCACTCCGGCTCCTTCGGCGGCGCCGTCCCCAACCCGCTGCACGCCCTCGCCGAGCTCGTGGCGACGCTGCACGACGAGCAGGGCCGGGTCACCCTGCCCGGGTTCTACGACGCGGTGCGCCCGCTGACCGAGCGCGAGCGCGAGCTGATGAGCCGGGTGCCCTTCGACGAGCAGGCGTGGCTCGCCGGCCCGGCCGCGTCGCGGGCGACGTACGGCGAGGCGGGCTTCAGCACGCTGGAGCGCACCGGTGCGCGGCCCACCGCCGAGGTCAACGGCATGTGGGGCGGCTACACCGGCCCCGGCCACAAGACGATCATCCCGGCCGAGGCGCACGCCAAGATCACCTTCCGGCTGGTCTCCGACCAGCGCCCGGAGGACATCGGCCCGATGCTGCGCGACTGGGTGGCGGCTCACGTTCCGGCCGGCATCGAGGCCGAGGTGCACACCCCGCCCGGTGGCGTCTCGCCGTGCGCCAGCGACCTGGACTCCCCGGCGATGGACGCGCTGCTGGCGGCCATCGGCCAGGCCTTCGACACCGCGCCGGAGGACGTGCTGTTCACCCGGGAGGGCGGCAGCGGCCCGGAGGCCGAGCTGGTCGAGGCCCTCGGGGCACCGCTGCTCTTCCTGGGCGCGGGCCTGCCCACCGACCGCATCCACTCGCCGAACGAGCGGGTGCTGCTGCCCATGCTCCACCGCGGCGCGGAGGCCGCGGCCCACCTCTGGCGAGAGCTGGCGGCCGCGCGGCTGCGTTAGCCAGGGGTCGTGCGGCGGACCGCCCGATCCGGCGCGCCGGTCGAGCGGTGTGCGTCGAGGGCGCGTTCCTGGCGTGGGATCGCGCCCTCGACGCACATCGCCGCCGGGCTCAGCGGAAGCTGCCGACGACGACGGTCGCGCCCAGGTCGTCGTCGGTCACCAGCCGGGCGGCCAGGCCGGCGGCGGTGACGACGTCGAGCGCGGTCGCGGCCTGCCCCTCACCGCACTCGAAGAGCACCGCGCCGCCGGGCGCCAGCCAGGCGGGCGCCTCGGCGACCACCCGGCGGACCAGGGCCAGCCCGTCCTCGCCGCCGTCCAGCGCGACCCGCGGCTCGTGGTCGCGCGCCTCCGGCGGCATCCACGCGATCGCCGCCGTCGGCACGTACGGCACGTTGGCCGTGAGGACGGCGACCCGGCCGGCCAGCGCCGCGGGGAGCGCGGCGAACAGGTCCCCCTCGTGCACCGGCACGCCCGGCAGGTTCCGCCGGGCGCAGCGCACCGCCGCGGGGTCGACGTCGGCGGCGTGCAGGTCGATCCCCGGCGCGGCGGCGGACACCGCCGCACCCACCGCGCCGCTGCCGCAGCACAGGTCGACGACGACGGCACCCGGCCGGGCGAGCGCGACCGCCTCGCGGACCATCAGCCCGGTCCGCCGCCGGGGGACGAAGACCCCCGGCGCCACGCCGATCCGCAGGCCGCAGAACTCCGCCCAGCCCACCAGCTGCTCCAGCGGCGTCCCGGCCACCCTCCGGTCCACCAGCCGGGCGAGCTCGCCGTGGTCGCGGGCCGCCGTCGCGAGGAGGACGGTCTCGTCCTCGGCGAAGACGCACCCGGCCCCGCGCAGCCGCAGGACGATCGCCGGGTCCGGCCGCGCTGCCTCCCTGCTCACGGCGACCTCCTCGGACGGCCACCGGTGCCGGTGACGGGGACGGGGCACGCCCTAGGCTGACGGCGTGACCGGAGTGGGGCAGGGCGCCGCGCCGGGCTGGTACCCCGACCCGAGCGGTGTTCCGGACACCGTCCGCTGGTGGGACGGGGCGGGCTGGTCGGACGTCATGATGCCCGCCGGTCCGGGTGTCTCCGTGCACCGCGATCCCGCCCGGCCGCCGGCGGCGCAGCCGGCCGAGGGGGCCGCGCCCGCAGCACCCGCCGCGGCGCGCTCCCGGTTCCGCCCGTCGGTGGTCGCCGGTGCGGTGCTGGTGCTGGTCGTGGCCGTCGTCGCCACGGTGCTGGCGCTGCGCCCGGACGGCGGCCGGGGAACCGGCACGCCCACCGCGCAGGACCCGGGCCCGGTTCCGCCGCCGGCCGCGGGGCCGTCGTTCCCGCCGGGCACCGTGCGGATCTTCGACGAGGCCGCCGGCATCTCCTACCCCTACCTGGGTGAGGGGTGGAACGAGTGGGCGCTGTGGGACCAGGTGGAGACCACCGAGACGGCGGGCCAGTACTTCACCACCCAGGAGCTCACGCCCGACGGCACGACGTTCATCTCGCAGTGCTCCTCGGGGCCGCTGATCGACGTGTTCGCGTACTCCGGCCCCGCCAGCCTGGCGGCGACGACCGCCGTGGTGGCCGACAGCGTGCGGCGGAACTACTACCCGGGGCCGAACGAGCGCGAGGTGCTGCGCGACGAGCCCCGCACCGTCGACGGGCACGCCGCCCACCTCTACGAGTTCGCGCTGAGCTGGGACGTCGAGGGCTACGACGCCTCCGGGGAGCGGGCCGCGCTGCTGCTCATCGACGTCGGCCGCCCGGCGCCGGCGCTGCTCTACGTCTCCATCCCCAACACCCACGCCGAGCTCTACGGCGTCATCGACCAGGTCATCGAGGCCGTCGACGTGATGGAGTGACGAGCCCCGGCGGGCGACCGGCGAGCGGGGCCCGGAGGGTTCCCCGAGGAGGAACGCGGTCGCAGGGGCTCACCACGGATGGGGACGGCAACCGGCCGCGGTGGGCGACCGACGAGCGGGGCCCGGAGGGTTCCCCGAGGAGGAACGCGGCCGCAGGGGCTCACCACGGATGGGGACGGCAACCGGCCGCGGTGTCACCCGGAGGGTGACGTCGTCGTAGTGTCGGTGCGTGACTGCAGCTGGGACCGAACTGACCCTGCGGCACCCGATCGAACGATTCACGCTGGACAACGGCCTGCGGGTGGTTCTCGCCCCCGACCGCAGCGTGCCCGTGGTGGCGGTGAGCGTCTACTACGACGTCGGGATGCGCAACGAACCCGAGGGGCGGACCGGCTTCGCCCACCTCTTCGAGCACATGATGTTCCAGGGGTCGGCCAACGTCGCGAAGATGGAGCACGCCCGGCTGGTGCAGGCCGCGGGCGGCACCTTCAACGGCTCGACCCACCAGGACTACACGAACTACTTCCAGGCGCTCCCCGCCGAGGCCCTGGAGCGCGCGCTGTTCCTCGAGGCCGACCGGATGGCCGCCCCGGCGATCACGGAGGAGAACCTCCGCAACCAGATCGACGTGGTGAAGGAGGAGATCCGGGTCAACGTGCTCAACCGGCCCTACGGCGCCTTTCCCTGGCTGCAGCTGCCGCAGGTCGCGTTCGAGAGCTTCGCCAACACCCACGACGGCTACGGCTCCTTCGTCGACCTGGAGTCCTCCACGGTCGACGACGCCACCGACTTCTTCTCCCGCTACTACGCGCCCGGCAACGCCGTGCTGTGCATCGGCGGGGACCTCGACGTCGCCGAGACCGAGCAGCTGGTGCGCCGCTGGTTCGGGCCGATCGCCGGCCGGGACGTCCCGCCGCTGCCGTACACCGGTGAGCCCTCGCCGACCACGGTGCGCAGCGCGGTCGTCGAGGACCGGCTGGCCACCGCGCCCGCGCTGGCCATCGGCTGGCGGGTGCCCGACCCGGTCGGCGACTTCGACACCTACCTGGGCAGCGTGTTGCTGGCCGAGCTGCTCAGCGAGGGCGACGCCTCCCGGCTCGAGCTCCGGCTGGTCCACGACGACCGGATCGCCATCGCGCAGAGCAGCTACGTGGGTCTGTTCGGCGACCCGTTCGACGTCCGCGACGCGACGCTGCTGACCACCCAGGTGCACCACCCGGCCGCGGTGCCGGCCGAGCGGGTGATGGCTGCCGTGCACGAGGAGGTCGGCCGGATCGCCGAGGACGGCGTCGACGCCGACGAGCTGCGCCGGGTGCAGGCCCGCATCGAGGCGCAGCTGCTCCAGCAGGCCGACTCGGTGCTCGGCCGCACGCTGGCCTTCGCCGCCGCCGAGCTCGTGCACGGCCGCGCCGAGCTCGCCGGCGAGTTGGCCGCCCGGCTCGCCGCCGTGACGCCGGAGGCCGTCCAGGGGGCGGCCCGCGGGCTGGACCCGGGCACCGCCGCGGTGCTCGAGCTGCGACCGGCGGGGGGCGCCCGATGACCACGACCCTGGAGAGCTCGCCGATCCCGCCGCTGGGCGAACCCCGACCGCACCCGACGCCGGTCGCCGAGGAGACGACGCTGGCCAACGGCCTCCGCGTGGTCGTGGTGCCCCGGCCCGGTGTCCCGCTGGTGGAGCTGCGGCTGCGGGTGCCGTTCGCCGCGCCCAGCGCCCGCAACGCCGGGGTGCACGCCGCGCGGGGCGCCGTCCTGTCCGGTGCCGTGCTGCTGGGCACCGCGCGGCACGACCAGACCGGCATCGCCCAGCTGCTGCAGAGCCACGGGGCCGAGCTGTCGGTCAGCACCGACGCCGACCGGCTGATCTTCGGGACGACGCTGCTGCCCGGCGGGCTCGGGCCGGTGCTGGAGCTGATCGCCGAGCTGCTCACCGGTGCGAGCTATCCGGCCGGGCAGGTCGACGGCGAGCGCGACCGGCTGGCCGAGAGGATCGCGATCGCCCGCACCCAGCCGGGCACGATCGCCCGCACCGCGCTGGCCGCCCGCCGGTACGGCGCCCACCCGTACGCCATCCAGCTGCCCGACGCCGAGCTGGTGGCCGCGGTGCGCGCGCCGGCGCTGCGCCGGCTCCACCGGGAGCGCGTGCTGCCGGCCGGCAGCATCCTGGTGCTCGTCGGCGACCTGGACCCGCGGGCCGCGGCCGACACCGTGGCCGCCGCCCTCGAGGGGTGGGGCGGCACCGGCAAGGCGGTCGAGACCCCGCCGGTCGCCGAGCAGCGGGTGGACGGCATCGAGCTGGTCGACCGCCCCGGCGCGGTGCAGTCCAACCTCCGCCTCGGCGGGCCGGCGCCCAGCCGCACCGATCCCGACCTGCCGGCGGCGCGGCTGGCGGCCATGGTCCACGGCGGCTACTTCTCCTCCCGGCTGGTGGAGAACATCCGCGAGCGCCGCGGCTACAGCTACAGCCCGCGCAGCGGCATCGAGCACCAGCGCGCCTCGTCGTCGTTCCTGGTGGAGGCCGACGTCGCCACCGAGGTCACCGGCCCGGCGCTGCTGGAGACCCTCTACGAGCTGGGGCGCATGGCGCTGACCCCGGTGACCGAGGCCGAGCTCGACGCCGCCCGGCGCTACATCCTCGGCAGCATGGCGCTGTCCACCTCCACCCACGCGGGCCTGGCCAGCACCCTCTCGGCGCTGCTGGGCGTGGGCCTGCCGGCCGACTGGCTGACCACCCACCAGCGCGACCTCACCGCCGTCACGGTGGAGCAGGTGCAGGCGGCGGCCGCCCGCTACCTGGCGCCCGAGGCGCTGACCGCCGTCGTCGTCGGCGACGCCGGCCGGGTCGCCGCCGAGCTCGGTGCCCTGGCGCCGGTCACCGTGACCGGGAGCGGCGAGCAGGCATGACCGCCGGATCCCGCGCCGACGACGGCCGCCCGGTGCTGTCCCGGGCCGGGCACGACCGGGCGCACCTGGCCCGGCTGCTGCCGGACCCGACCGGTGGCCGTCCGGTGCGGGTGCTGACCGTCGACGCCCAGCGCGCCGTGCCGGTGCAGGAGGGCCCGTCGGGCCCGGTCCTGGTGTGGGACGAGCGGCCGGAGCTGCCCCCGGGGGCGGTGTACCTCGGGGAGGACGGCGGGGTGCCCTACGCCGCGGTCCGCGGTGAGCGGTCCCTGACGGTCAACGGCCGCCCGGTGGACCGGTGGGCCGGGTTGCGCGATCTGGCCACCGAGCTCGGCGACCTGGACGCCGGCCTGCTCGTCGAGGCCATCGGGATCCTGGAGTGGCACGAGCGGCACCGGTTCAGCCCCCTCACCGGCGCGGCGACGACCGTCGAGCGGGCCGGCTGGACGCAGCGCGACCCGACGACGGGGGTCGAGTTCTTCCCGCGGGTCGACCCCGCCGTGATCATGCTCGTCCACGACGGGGCCGACCGCGTGGTGCTCGGCCGGCAGGCGGTCTGGCCGCCCGGCCGGTTCTCCATCCTGGCCGGCTTCGTCGAGCCGGGGGAGTCCGCCGAGGCGGCGGTGGCGCGCGAGGTCCAGGAGGAGGTCGGCCTGCGGGTCACCGACGTGCGCTACGTCGCCAGCCAGCCGTGGCCGTTCCCGCAGTCGCTGATGCTCGGCTTCGTCGCCCGCGTCGACGGCGACGACGAGATCCGGGTCGACCCCACCGAGATCGAGGAGGCGCGCTGGTTCACTCGGGACGAGCTGCGGACCCCCGACGGCCGGCTGGCGGTGCCCCCGTCGATCTCGATCGCCCGCCACATCCTCGACCGCTGGGTGGACGGCGAGCTCAGCTGAAGCGATGCTCATGGGGCTGTCGTCAGGCGCCCGCCGAGCACCAGGGCCGGCCGGTCGGGGTGGTCGGCCAGCACGACGGCGTCGGCCAGCGCGACCGGATCGACCTCGTCGTCGTAGCGGTCGAAGGCCGGTAGCGCCCACGCCTCGTCCGCCGGGGTCCGCCGCCGCCGCGCGGCGGGACCCACCCGCAGGTGGACCACGACGTCCAGGGCGAGGCCCACGCCCTGCAGCAGCGCGCCCGCGACCAGCAGCACGGCACCGGGCGGCAGCGGCACCCGCGGCACCCGGGCGGCGCGGTCCCGCGCCAGGTCCCAGAGCACCGGCAGGTACTCCGCGGACCCGCCGGGCCCGGCCGGACCGAGCACCTCGCGGTTGAGCGCCCCGACGTCCAGCCAGTCGGTGTACCGGGCGTCGGGGTCGGTCCGGCCGTGCTCGAGCCGCAGCGACGCGGGCCGGTAGAAGCCCGTCGCGGGCACGACGACGGCGGTGCGGCCCAGCGCCGGCAGGCGGTCGGCGATCGCGGCGGCGAGGGCCTCGGGTGCGGCCAGCTCCGGCCCGTCGACGGCGACGCGCAGCGCGGCGGCGCCCGGCTCGGCGGGTACGTCCGCCAGCAGGGCGGCCAGGCGGTCCGCGAGGGCGGCGGGGGAGAGCGGCTCCGGCCGGGTCAGGACCGGCCGTCCGCGGTCGCGACGGCACCGCTCGGCACCGGCACCGGCCGCAGTGCGGGCGCGGGCGCCGCGGTCACCGGGGCCGGGGCGGGGGTGGCCGGGGCGGTGGCCGGGGCGTCGGGCACCAGCCCCTCGAGCACCTCGCGGGCGAGCTCGACGACGGAGCGGCCCTGCGTGCGCGCCTCGCGGCGCAACCCCTCGAACGCCGTCCGGAGGCTGACCCCCTGCCGCTCGGCGAGGACGCCGAGGGCGCGCTCGGTGGACACCCGGGCAGCCAGCGCGTGCTCCAACTGGGCGACGGTCCGCTCCAGCGCGGCGATCCGCGCGTCCACCGGGTCGGTCCCGGCCGGCGCCCCCGCGGGGCCGCGCGCCCAGCGCCGTGCCGTGCGGTCGGGCTCGGGCCGCGCGCCCAGCTCGTCGGCCACCAGGTCGGCCAGGGTCATCCCCTCGACCAGGTCGGCCACCGGGTCACCGGCGACCGGGACCCCGGGCAGCGGCACGACGGCCCAGCCCCGCGCGGTGCGGGTCAGCGCGATCCGCGGCCGGTCGTCGGCCGGGGGGCACCCCGGGCCCTCCGGACGGAGCGACGACGCAGCGGGGAGGACGGGCCCGTCGAGTTCGTCGGAGGGCCGGGGGCCGGGGACCACGGGAGCTCACGCCTCCGGAAGCTGTGCGAGCTGGGCCTTGACCGCGTCGATGCTCGGGTTGGTCAGCGCGCTGCCGTCGGGGAAGACCAGCGTGGGGACGGTGCGGTTCCCGCCGTTGGCCTGCATGACCAGATCCGCCGCCTGCGGGTCGGTCTCGATGTCGACCTCCGAGAACTGGATGCCCTCGCGCTGCATCAGCTTCTTGAGGCGCACGCAGTACCCGCACCACGTCGTGGTGTACATGGTGACGGCGGAGCCGGGGGTCGTGGTCATCGCGGGGAGTCTCCCTGTTCGTGCCTGGCGGGTCCAGCCCCGGAACGGGGTGGCGTGCTGCGTGCATCCCAACGTGTTGCTCCTGGGGATGCTTCCCGCCGTCGTCGGACCCGGCTGGGAGGATCGTCCCCGGGGGCCGACGGCGCCCGGGGACGAGCAGGTCGAGGAACGGGGAGGGACGCCGGCGATGGCGCATGCGGACGCGGAGGCCGTGCTCGAGGGCCTCGACGACGAGCAGCGCGCGGCCGCGCAGGCGGTGTCGGGGCCGGTCTGCATCCTCGCCGGTGCCGGCACCGGCAAGACGCGCACGATCACCCACCGGATCGCCTACGGGGTGCACACCGGCAGGTACGTCCCCGAGCAGGTCCTGGCGGTGACCTTCACCGCGCGCGCGGCCGGTGAGCTGCGCGGCCGCCTGGCATCACTCGACGTGGGCGGGGTTCAGGCCCGCACCTTCCACGCCGCGGCCATGCGCCAGCTGCGCTACTTCGCCCCCCGGGTCCTCGGTGGCCCGATGCCCGGGCTGATCGAGAACAAGCTGCGGGTGGTCGCCTCCGCCGCCGCGCGCAACCGGCTGACCACCGACCGGACCAGCCTGCGCGACCTCGCCAGCGAGATCGAGTGGGCCAAGACCACCCTCGCCACGCCCGAGGACTACCCGGCCCGCGCGAAGGCGGCCGGCCGGGAGGCCCCGTTCGAGCCGGCCGCCGTCGCGGCCGTCTACGCCAGCTACGAGTCGGCCAAGCAGCGCGACGGGGCCCTCGACTTCGAGGACCTGCTGCTGGTCACCGCCTACGCCATCGAGGAGCACCCGGACGTCGCCCGGCAGGTGCGCGCGCAGTACCGGCACTTCGTCGTCGACGAGTACCAGGACGTCAACCCGCTGCAGCAGCGGCTGCTCGACGCCTGGCTGGGCGGCCGGGCCGAGATCTGCGTGGTCGGTGACCCGAACCAGACCATCTACTCCTTCACCGGTGCCGACCCCGACTACCTGCTCGGGTTCGCCGACCGCTACGCCGACGCCGCCGTGGTGAAGCTCGAGCGCGACTACCGCTCCACGCCGCAGGTCGTCGGGCTGGCCAACCGGCTGATCGGCCAGGCGCCGCCGCGCAAGGGCCTGCCCGGGCTCCGGCTGCTCGGCCAGCGGCCGCAGGGCCCCGAGCCGACGTTCGTCGAGCACCCCGACGAGCCGGCCGAGGCGGCTGCGGTCGCCGCCCGGTGCAAGGCCCTGATCGACGACGGCACGCCCGCCGCGGAGATCGCCGTGCTGTTCCGGATCAACGCGCAGTCGCAGGTGTACGAGTCCGCGTTGGCCGACGCCGGGGTGCCGTACGTGCTCAAGGGCGGGGAACGCTTCTTCGAGCGGCCCGAGGTCCGCGAGGCGGTGCTGCTGCTGCGGGGGGCGGCGGCCGGCGGGAACGACCCGGGCATGCTCGTGCCCGCCGTCCGGGACGTGCTGGCCTCCACCGGCTGGGCGGAGCACCGCCCGCCGGCCGGCGGAGCGGCGCGGGACCGCTGGCAGTCGCTCGCCGCGCTGGTCGACCTCGCCGTCGACCTGGTCGCCGAGAACCCGTCGCTGGACCTCGCCGGCTTCGTCACCCACCTCGCCGGGCGGGCCGACGCCCAGCACGCACCGACCGTCCAGGGCGTCACCCTCGCCTCGATGCACGCCGCCAAGGGGCTGGAGTGGGACGTCGTCTTCGTCGTCGGCCTGGTCGACGGCGTGCTGCCGATCGCCCAGTCGCTGAGCCGGCCGGTCGCGGTGGAGGAGGAGCGGCGGCTGCTGTACGTGGCCGTCACCCGGGCCCGCGAGCAGCTGACCCTGTCCTGGTCGCTCGCCCGCAACCCCGGCGGCCGGCGCGCGCGTCCGCGCAGCCGGTTCCTCGACGGCCTCGCGCCGGACTCGGGGCCCACCGCCCCGCCGGCCCGCCGCCCGGCCAAGCGGCCCAAGGTGGTGCTGGAGGGCGAGGCCGGCGAGCTGTTCGAGCGGTTGCGCGCGTGGCGCAGCCAGGCCGCCCAGTCGGCGTCGGTGCCGGCCTACGTGGTCTTCACCGACGCCACGCTGCAGGCCATCGCCGAGACCCGGCCGGCCAGCCTGCGCGAGCTGTCCGGGCTGCCCGGCATCGGCGCGCGGAAGCTGGAGCTCTACGGCGAGGACGTGCTGGCCGCCGTCACCGGCTGATGCGGTGAGCGGGTGGTCGCCCACGGCGACGGCAGGCGGCTCCGGAACGGGTGCGGACGCCGTCCGGAGGAATCGTCGTTAATTCGATTGACCCGGAAATCGCCCCGGTCATAGTGTCCCGTCGCACACGAGCTGCGCCCCGTTGCGCGCCCGGCCGACCGGCTGGGACGCGGACCCAGGAAGGAGGACGAGCTTCGATGACCAGCATCACCTGGACCGCCGCTGCCTCCGACCTCCTCGTCCGGGGCGGCGCCGACGTGCGCGAGGGTGGCCTGATCATGACCGGTCCCGCCGCCCCGACCCAGGGCACCGGTCTGTCCGTCGCCCCCTGCACCGGCGGCCCGGCGGCCACCGGCCCGATCGGTTCGATCGCCGGCACGGGCTCGTCCCGCGTCGCCCCGGTCGCCGTCCGGCGCCCCAAGTCGCTGCACACCGTCGAGCGCTTTCTCGCGCCCACGCGCCTGCCCCAGCACGACAGCACCACCCTCGGGATCCGTTCCCCCGGGAGACCGCTGAGCTAGCCGCTCACCGGTCCTCCTCGAGGCCGCGGAACCCGAACCCCGGGATCCGCGGCCTTTCTCGTTGCTCCGCGGCACCCGGTCCCGACCTCGGTCGGCGGACCACCGCCGGCCGGACCCGACGAGTACGAGGAGGAGCGGCAGTGCAGCAGACGATCGACCGCCCGACGTCCCACCGCCGGCCCGGGCTCCCCTGGACCGACGGCGCGACGCCGCGGCATCCGCGCCCACCGCTGTCACCCGCGCCGGTCCGGCGACCCCTGCCCTGCCGGGTGGAGGACGCCGAGCTGTGGTTCGCCGAGAGCCCGGCCCAGCTGGAGCTCGCCAAGAGCTTCTGCGGGGACTGCCCGGTCCGGGAGTCCTGCCTGGCCGGCGCGCTGTCGCGCGCCGAGCCGTGGGGCGTCTGGGGCGGCGAGATCTTCGAACGGGGGGCGGTCATCGCCCGGAAGCGGCCCCGCGGCCGCCCGCGCAAGGTGGTCGCCGCATGACCCCGGCGGCGCGCACCCCCACCACCACGACATCCAGCATCCCGGCGGCCCGGCCGCCGACTCCAGCGAAGGAACCCGCCATGTACCTGCTCGAGCACGAGATGGCCCGCAGCCGCATGCAGGAGCTGCAGGCCGAGGCGATGGCCGCCGGCCGCGCCCGTCGTCTCTACCTGGCGCGACGGGCCACCCGTCGCGCCGAGCGTGCGGTCCGCCGGGCCGCGCGCGCCAGCGCCTCGGTCTACTGAGTAGATCGCGGTGCTCCGGACCGCACCGCCTCCAGCTGCCGTCCCCCGGTCGCGTGGAGCCGGTCAGGCGCGCCTGCGCGGAGCCCTCCGGGCCCCACTCGGCACGACAGCACCGGGTCCGGTCGGGCACCTCCGGGTGCCCGACCGGACATCACTCCGTGAAGCCGGGGAGCCACTCCTCCAGGACCGCGCGCCAGTCGGCCGCCGCGTCGAGCTGGCACAGCACCCCGATGGAGCCCATCGAGACCCGGTGGATGAGCAGGTAGGCGGGGGGCAGGTTCAGCTGCCGGCCCAGCCGGTTGGCCTCGGTCCGCGGGTCGGCGATCCGCATCGCCTGCTCCTGCATCCACGCGCGGGTGAAGTGGAAGTGGTGCCCGGCGATCGGCTCCAGCAGCGGGCGCAGGTAGTCGAGCACCGCGTCGGGGTCGACATCCACCCCCGGCCGCACGAACCCCTCGGTGCGCAGGTCGGCCAGCACCTCGGCCGCGCGCCCGGCCAGCGCCCAGCGCAGCAGCCGCCCGATCGGCTCGGGATGACCGTCGGGCAGCCGGGCGATGGCGCCGAAGTCGATGACCCCCAGCCGGCCGTCGGGCAGCAGCCGGAAGTTCCCCGGGTGCGGATCGGCGTGCAGCAGTCCGGCGCGCTGCGGGCCGGAGAAGTGCAGCGTGGCCAGCAGCCGGCCGGCGCGGTCGCGCTCCTCCCGGGTCCCCGTGGTGATGATCCGGGACAGCGGGGTGCCCTCGATCCACTCGGAGACGACGACCTTGGGTGCGCTCGCCACCACCCGGGGGACGGCGATCTCCGCGTCACCGGCGTAGGCGGCGGCGAACGCCCGCTGGGCATCGGCCTCCAGCCCGTAGTCCAGCTCCTCGACCACGCGCGCCTTCAGCTCGGCGATGAGCGGCTTGACGTCCAGCCCGGGGAGGACCGCGGCGAACAACCGGGCGAACCGGGCCAGCTGGTTGAGGTCGCTCATCAGCGCCGTCGCGGCGCCCGGGTACTGGATCTTCACCGCGACGTCGCGGCCGTCCCGCCAGGTGGCCCGGTGCACCTGGCCGATGCTCGCCGCCGCGGCCGGGGCGTCGTCGAACTCGGCGAAGCGCTGCCGCCACGTGCCACCGAGCTGCTGCGCGAGGACCGCGTGCACGGTCCGCACCGGCATCGGCGGGGCCGCCTCCTGCAGCTTGGTGAGCGCCTCCCGGTAGGGCGCTGCCATCTCCTCGGGCACGGCCGCCTCGAACACCGAGAGCGTCTGGCCGAGCTTCATGGCGCCGCCCTTGAGCTGCCCCAGCACCGCGAACAGCTGCTCGGCCGTGCGCTGCTGCAGCTCGGCGTTCACCGCGTCCGCGGACTGGCCCGACAGGCGCTTGCCGATCCCCAGGGTGGCCCGGCCGGCGGCGCCCAGGGGGAGGGAGGCCAGGCGTGCGGTCCGTGCGACCGACCCCCGTGGCATCACCGGTCGCTCGTCGCTCACGCGTCCTCCTCGCCGGCGCCCGGTCCGGGCGGCGCCGTGTCGTGTCCGGTGAGCCCGTGAGCTCGCTCAGCGGCCCATTGTTGCCTGTTCTCCCGGGGTCGTGCCGGGGAGAGGTCCGACGTCGCCCCCGGGAGGGGTGTCGTCGTCCGCAGCCGCACCGCAGTCGCAGGCCGGGTGCGGCACCCATCGTCGCAGGCGGGGGAGCAGGTCCGGTGGGCGCAGCTCCACCGTGGCGTCGAGCGTCACCGGCGCGCCGGACCCGTCCAGGAAGGCCAGCACCTGCCCCGTCGCGAGGAGCGCGGTGAGCAGGCAGGTCACCGTGGCGCCGCTGGGCGGTGGCTCCGACGCGGAGAGCTGCGCGGCGAGCCGGGGCCAGCGGGCGTCGGCGTCCCGGCGGTGGAGGTCACCGCAGCCCAGGCAGCTGGTGGCGCCGGGGACGACCAGCGGTCCGACGACTCCCGTCTCGCCCCGCACGGTGGCCACGAGGTGGGGGCCGGCGATCCCGGCGACCAGCGGGTCCGAGGCCGCCCAGGGCCGGGTGAGGACGGTGAGGTCCGGCTGGAGGCCGGCGGGCAGCGGCCCGAGATCGGTGAGGGGGCTCGCCCGGCGGACCGCGTCGGCCGCCGCCACGGCGCGGGGCCGGCCCTCGTCGGCGGCGGTCAGGCCGCCGACCACCGCGTCGGCGGCGGAGACCACCCCGGCGTCGCGGACGACGACCCGGCCGACCCCGCTGGCGGCCAGCACCGCCGCGAGCGGGGTGCCGACGCGGGTCGCGCCCTCGACCACCACGGTCGCCAGCCGCCGCGCCCGCCAGACGGAGGAGCCGGGGACGGCGGCCGCCGTGGGCAGCTCGACCGCCGCCCGCGCGGCCGCGGCGGGGCCGGCGCCGACGGCGATCACGTCGGCGGCATCCAGGTCGGTCAGCAGGCCGCCAGCGCGCAGGGCCGCAAGCACCGCGTCCACGAGGCCGGGATCCAGGCCGTCCCGGACGGCGTCGGCCCGCACCGACCGCTGCGAGCGGCGGCCGTCGAGGCCGCGCAGCAGGGCAGCGAGGCCCACGCCGGGCTCCAGCAGCAGCCCGTCGGTGGAGTCGACGCCACCGACCTGCACGCCGCCGTCGCCGAGCAGCAGGGGTGTCGCCGCCGGGAGCAGGGGATGGGCGTTGTCGCTCACCCCGGCAGGGTCGCAGCCGGACGCGGGTCGCGGGCCCGTCGTCCACAGGACGACGAACGGCGGCGTCCCGCAGGGGGACGCCGCCGTCGCGACCGTCGTCCTCCTCCGCCGCGGGCGTGCGCGGGGACGGGAGGAGAGGTTCTCTCAGGCCTTGCCGAGGATCCGGTTCATCTTGGTGCCGCACACGGGGCAGGTGCCCTGCGCCATGCGGCGGCCCGACTCGCTGACCTTGACCTCGCCGTCGAAGTCGCGCTTCTCCTTGCACTTCACGCAGTAGCCGTTGTAGCTCTCCGCCACGGGATCTCCTCGTCTCCGGGGCGCCTCGGCTCGCACGCCGGGCGCCGTTGCGCGAGAACGCTACCCGTGCGGACCCCCCGCGACGCCGTCGGCGGCCCCCCGGCGACCGGTACCCGGGTGCGCCGCGGCGGCGCTTTCCCCACAGCTGTGGACAACCCTGTGGACGCCATGGGGACGACCAGGCGTGTCGCTGTGCGGAACCCCGGGACGGGGCGGGGACGGGCCGCCCGGCGGGGTGGTCCACGGGCCTGCGAGCTGCGCGGATGTCCCCGTCCGGGGTGTGGACGGCGCGCGGCTCGCGACCCTCGTCACCGGGTGGAGCGGCCGCCGTGTCCACCGTCCGTGCGACCTGCACCCGAGCGGGTGTCTCCGCGCAGGCGCCGCGCCGGGGTGGTGTCCTACGGTTCCCTCGTGCCCGGAACGACTCGCGACTCGACCGCCCTCCCCGAGCCGGCGGACGACGGCGTCGTCGAGGTCCGGCGGAGCACCCGCCGCCGGCGCACGGTCACCGCGTACCGCGAGATGGGCCGCACCGTGGTGCTGATCCCGGCGGCCTTCAGCCCGGCCGAGGAGCAGCGGTGGGTGGCCCAGATGGTCGCCAAGCTGCGCACCCGCGAGGAGCGGCGGAAGCGGTCCCTCGGGGGCGACACCGAGCTCCTGGCGCGGGCCCGCGCGCTCTCGGCCGAGCACCTGGACGACCTCGCCGACCCGGCCAGCGTGCGGTGGGTGGACAACCAGCACCGTCGCTGGGGGTCCTGCACCCCGGCGGACCGGACGATCCGGCTCTCCAGCCGGCTGCGGTCGATGCCCGAGTACGTCGTCGACTACGTGCTGGTGCACGAGCTGGTGCACCTGCTCGAGCCCGGGCACGACGAGCGCTTCTGGGCGCTGGTCGCCCGCTACCCGCGGGCCGAGCGGGCCCGCGGGTTCCTGGAGGGCGTCGAGCTGGCGAACACCGCGGGTGCGGCCGGCGAGGACGCGGCGCCCGACCTCGTCGACTAGCCGCGCTGCTCCCCGGTGCCGGGCTCGTCGTCGGTGTCCCCGTCGGCGTCCCCGGCCGTGTCCCCGTCCGCCGGCTCGGCGTCGGTCGAGGGCTCGCCGGGCGCGGCGCGGTCGGCGTCGTCAGCGGTCAGCGCGGCGAGCTCGTCGTCGAGGCCCTGACGGGCGACGAAGTCCAGCGGCTCGTCGAGGTCCTCCGACGTCGGCAGCAGGTCGGGGTGCGACCACAGGCGGTCCCGGTCGGCGCTGCCGTGCTGCTGGCCCATGGCGCCCCAGACGGTGGCGGCGTCGCGCAGCCGGCGGGGACGGAGCTGCAGGCCGACCAGGGTGGCGAAGGTCTGCTCGGCCGGCCCGCCGGAGGCCCGGCGGCGGCGCATCGTCTCGGCCAGGGCGGCGTACCCGGGGAGCCGGTCGGCCGCGGCCGCCGCCACGACGGCGTCGACCCAGCCCTCGACCAGCGCCAGCAGGGTCTCCAGGCGGCGCAGCGCCATCTGCTGCTCGGGGGTCTCCTCGGGCTCGAGGACCCCGCTGCCGAGCAGGCGCTGGATGCTCTCCGGGTCGCTGGGGTCCAGCCCCTCGCCCATCCCACCGGCCATGGCCTCGTTGATGCCGCGCTCGATCGCCTCGCGGTCGATGGTGATGCCACGGGCGTAGGCGTGCACGGCGTCCTGCAGCTGCTGGCGCAGCCAGGGGACGTGCGCGAACAGCCGCTGCGAGGCGGCCTCGCGCAGTGCGACGAACAGCCGCACCTCGTCGGCGGGGCGGTCGAGCCCCTCGGCGAACGCGGCCAGGTTCTGCGGCACGAGCACCCCGGTGCCGCTCGGGGCCAGCGGCAGACCGACGTCGGTGCTGGTGAGCACCTCCTCGGCCAGCTTGCCGAGCGCCTGCCCCACCTGGGCGCCGAACATGAGGCCGCCCATGCGGCCCATGATCCCGGCGATCGGCCCGAAGGACATGGCCGCCTCCTGGGGGAGGGCGCTGGTCATCGCCGCCACCACGCGCTCGGCGAGCGGGTCGATCAGCGCGCCCCACGCAGGCTGGGTCTGCTCCACCCACTCCACCCGGGACCACGCGGCGGTCCGCTCGATCCCGGAGGGCAGGTCGGTGACCTGGTCCAGCCACAGGTCGGCCAGCCGGAGGGCCTCGGCGGCCGCGGTGCGCTCCTGCTCCGACGACGGCTGGTGCCCGGCCGCGAGCTGGCTGATCGCGCCCTGGCGGGCGAGGTCCCAGTTGACCGGGCCGCCCGACCAGTTCATGAGCTTCTGCAGCTCGGCGAAGAGCGGCATCTTGCCGAGCACGTCCTCGGGCGACCCGCCGCCGGCCATGCCGCCGAAGAGGGCGCCGAGACCGAACGGGTCGCCGCCCTGGTCGCCGCCGCGGCCGGGCTCCCGGCGCTCGGGGTCACGGTCGGGAGGGCCGAAGCCGAACGGCACGTCACTCATGGGTCCACGGTAGACGCGTGATCTTCGGTCGGGGGCCGCGGCGCTGCGCCGGCAGCGGACAGCTCCGCGGTGCGGCACCGCCCAGGTCGGCGACATAGGCTCGCGCCTCGTGACCCGTCGGAGCGCCGTCCTGAGCATGGGCGCCGTGCTGCTGCTGCTGTTCGGCGTCCTGGGCACGAGCGTGCCGGTGCCCTACGTCGCGCAGGTGCCCGGCCCGACCTTCAACACCCTCGGCGAGATCGACGGCGAGCCGATCATCGCGGTGCAGGGCCGGGACCGCAACGAGGTCGAGGGCAACCTGAACCTGACCACCGTCGGCGTCAGCCGGGGCGGGCTCAGCCTCGTGCAGGCCGTGCGCGGCTGGTTCGACGACGAGGTCAGCGTCGTCCCCGAGGAGCTGGTCTACCCGCCCGACCGCAGCGAGGAGGAGACCCGGCAGGTCAACCGTCAGGCGTTCCTCACCTCGGAGCAGGCCGCCGAGAGCGTGGCCCTGGGCGAGCTCGGCTTCCCGCAGAAGGTGGTCGTGCGGGAGGTGCCCGAGGGGTCCCAGTCGGAGGGGCGGCTCGAGGAGGGCGACGCGCTGGAGTCCGTCGACGGGCAGCCGGTCCCCGACTCCGACGTGCTCGCCGACGTCCTGACCGGCATCCCGCCCGGCACCACGGTCCCGGTCACCTACACCCGGCTCGGCGAGCGGGGCACGACCACGGTCACCACCGGGGCCGCGGAGGGCCGGGCGGGATCGCTGCTCGGCATCTCCGTGCTCGACCAGCCGTCGGCGCCGTTCGACGTCGACATCCAGGTCGCCGACGTGGGCGGACCGTCGGCCGGCCTGATGCTGACCCTCGGGATCCTCGACCTGGTGGGGGAGGAGGACCTGACCGGCGGTGCGGTCATCGCCGGCACCGGCACCATCGACCTCGAGGGCAACGTCGGGCCCATCGGCGGCATCCCGCTCAAGATCGTCTCTGCCCGGGACATCGGCGCCGAGGTGTTCCTCGTCCCCGCCGGCAACTGCGCGGAGGCGGTCGCCGCCCCCGACGCCGGCGTCCCGCTGGCGAGGGTCGCCACCCTCGACGACGCGCTGGAGGCCCTCGCCGACGTCCGCGCCGGCCGGACCCCGGAGAGCTGCTGACCCCATGGCCCCCCCCCCCCCCCCCCCCCCCGGCGGGCGCGCGCGCGCCCGGGGCCCGCGTTCCGGGCGCCGCTGACAGACTGCGGTGATGAGCACCACAGCCGGACCGC
>NZ_JBJHAF010000012.1:0-160647 GCF_054050855.1 Blastococcus sp. SYSU DS0539
GTGGATCGAACATCCGTTCGATCCACGGGGGGACGAGCGGGAGGGGCCATGGGAGAGAGCGCGCGGGCGGCCGGGTGCACCGTGCTGCACGTCGACATGGACGCGTTCTTCGCCAGCGTCGAGGTTCGCCGGCACCCGGAGCTGGCCGGCGCGCCGGTCATCGTCGGCGGGGCCGGCAACCGGGGCGTGGTCACCTCGGCCACCTACGAGGCCCGGCGCTACGGCGTGCACGCGGCCATGCCCACCGCGCGGGCGCTGCGGCTGTGCCCGACGGCGACGGTCCTGCCGGGGGACCTGGCGCTCTACACCGAGGTGTCCCGGGCGGTCATGGCGCTGTTCCGGTCGATCACCCCGCTGGTCGAGCCGCTGAGCCTGGACGAGGCGTTCCTCGACGTCTCCGGCGCCGGCCGCCGGCTGGGCGACGCCGCGGAGATCGGCGAGTACCTCCGCGCCCGCGTCTTCGACGAGCAGGGCATCACCTGCTCGGTCGGCGTCGCCGGCACCAAGTTCGTGGCGAAGCTGGCCTCCACCCGGGCCAAGCCCGACGGGTTGCTGGTCGTACGCCCCCCGGAGGTCATGGGTTTCCTGCACCCGCTGCCGGTCAGCGCGCTCTGGGGCGTGGGCCCGAAGACGGAGGAGGCGCTGCTGCGGCTGGGGCTGCGCACGGTGGGCGACCTGGCGCACGTGCCGGCGAAGACCCTGCAGCGGGCCCTCGGCGTGGCTGCCGGCACCCACCTGCACGAGCTCGCCTGGGGCCGGGACCCCCGGCGGGTCGTCCCGGACGAGCCCGAGCGCTCCATCGGCGCGGAGGAGACCTTCGCCACCGACGTCGACGACCCCGTGGTCATCCACCGCGAGCTGCTGTGCCTGGCGGAGCGGACGGCGGGGCGACTGCGCTCGACCGGCAGTCTGGCCCGCACGGTGAGCATCAAGGTGCGCTTCGCCGACTTCGCGACGATCACCCGCAGCCGGACGCTCGGGGCGCCCACCGACGTGGGGCAGGAGCTCTACGACACCGCCCGCGCCCTCTACGACGCCCTGGGGCTCGACCGGGCCCGCATCCGGCTCGTCGGCGTCCGGGCCGAACGGCTCGTCGAGGCCGGGTCGGCGCCCCGCCAGCTGGAGCTCGGGGCGCGCGAGCACGGCCGCCGGGAGGCCGAGCTGGCCGCCGATCGCGCCGCCCGCCGGTTCGGTGCCGGCGCGGTCCGCCCGGCGACGCTCCTGCGCCGGTCGGGCACCTCCGGACCGGGTGGACGCTGACCAGGCGATTCGTGCCGGATCGGCCACCCGGAGGAGTGATCGGCCGACCCGCCCGGCGGGTCGCGGTGGCGTCGCCTTTCGCGCCTTGCAATCGGCTCGTATCCTCGGAGATACCGTCGGCGGGAGCCTCCGACGGACACTGGCTCCGCCCCTTTGGAGGTCGACGTGCCGCTCTCCGAGCACGAGCAGCGTCTGCTGGAGCAGATCGAGCGCGCCCTCGTCGATGACGATCCCAAGTTCGCTTCCTCGGTCCGCACCGGCGATCGCCGTCAGAAGGCCCGCCGCAAGCTGCAGCTCGGCGCCCTGCTGGTCCTGGTCGGCCTCGCCGGCCTGGTCGCCGGCGCGGTCGCCGAGTCCGTACCGCTCGGCGTGCTGGGATTCCTGGTCGCCTTCGGCGGTGCCGCCCTCGGGGTGCTGCACTACCGCGGGGCCACCGGCGCCGTCGAGGTCACCGACAGCCCCGCCGGGCCGCGCGGCTCGACGGCGGCCGGTCGTGGCGGCCGCGGCCGCAAGCAGCCGATGAAGGACCGCCTCGAGGAGCGCTTCCGCCGCCGCTACGACCAGTAGCCCTCACGCACCGCCCGCCCCGGCCGTCGTCCTCCCCGGACGGCGGCCGGTGGTGTCGTGCCACCACCGCGGCAGCGCGGCGCGCACGCCCGACACCAGCGAGGCCGGCCACAGCAGCGCCCGCAGCCGCACCGGCCACGGCCGCGATCCGGACAGTCCCCGGCGGGCCGTCCGCAGCGCCGCCCTCAGCTCGGGACCGGGCCGGTCGCCCCCCGGCCGGCCGTAGGTGGCCGCCTCCTCCGCCCGGGCCAGCTCGCGCACCGCCGCGACCGACGCCGCCACCGACGGACCGCCCGGCCCGCGGGTCACGGTTCTCACCAGCGCGTCGGCCACCCGGCGCGGGGTCCAGGACGGGTGCAGGTGCACCCCCAGGTCCACGGCGCCGGCCGTCAGCTCGTCCCAGAGCCCGTCGGCTCCCTCCCCGGCCAGCCGGCGACGACGCTGCAGGGCGCGCACCCCGGCCGGGGACGCCAGCAGCAGCGCGCCCAGGACGACCAGCGCGGCCGTGAGCAGGACCGGCTGCAGCGACGTCCCGGCCGGCTCTTGCGCGCCGACCTGCGGAACCGCCTCGGGGAGGCGGTCCCCGCGGGGTGCGACCGGCGCCGGGGCCGCGGAGGGGGCCGGCACGGCCGGGGCGGAGTCGACCCGCTCCTCGTCCGAGGCCCGCGGCGCCCACGGGAGAGTCACCTGCCGGGCGGGAGCCAGCGGAGTCGGGTCGAACGGCACCCACCCGTACCCCTGGAAGAAGACCTCCACCCAGGCGTGGGCGTCATCGCTGGTGATCAGCCGGGCGCCGTCCCGCTGGACGTCGCCGGGCGTGTAGCCCATCGCCACCCGTGCGGGCATCCCCGCCTGGCGGACCAGCACCGCCATCGCCCCGGCGTACTGCTCGCAGTAGCCGCGCTTGAGACGGAGGAAGTCCACCAGGTCGTCGCCGCTGGTGCCGGGAGCGGTGGAGAGGCTGTAGGTGAACCCGTTGGACCGGTCGGTGAGGTAGGTCTGGATGCGCCGGACGCGCTCGTAGGCCGTGGCCGCGCCGTCGGTCAGCCGGGCGGTCAGCTCCCCGATCGACGGGTCGAGCTCGGGGAGGGTGCCGAAGCGCTCCTGGACGGGGGAGCCCGGCGGCAGGGGTGCCGCAAGCGACAGCATCTCGGGCGACGGCCGGGGCTCGGTCGCGACCACCCGGTAGGAGAGCCCCGAGCTCGTCACGTCCCGGCCGAACACCGTCCCGGTCGCCGCGTCGAACCGCCACGCCTGGTCATCGCCTTCGACGCGCACCGCCTGCGGCACGGACGGGACGGGCAGGAACCGGTCGTCGTGCTCGAGGACCCGGATCGAGGCGGTCACCGGGCGGGTCGCCTGACGATCCGGCATTGGCGCGAGCGCCTCGTCGTCGGCCACCGAGATCTCGCCGTCGAGGTTGCTCAGCGACCAGCCGTCGGCCGGGTCGTACTCGTCGAGGGCCACGGCCCGGAGGTAGCCCGGGTCCTCCACCGAGGTGTCCACGCGCAGCAGCTCGATCGCCTCCGGCAGGGTCAGCTGCCCGCGTAGCTCCGCCGCCGGATCGAGAGAGGTCCCGGTGGCCGAGCCGGTGCCGCCGCCGAGGCCGGTGGTGAACGAGCCCTCCGGCAGGGTGGGCACCACGGTGCCGAGGACGACGCCCGCCGCCACGGCGAGCGCGCCGATGCGCACGGCAGCGCCCGTGGCACCGGTGACCGGCTCGCCGTCGGGCTCGTCCAGGGTCCGGCGCTGGTCGGCCCAGAGCAGCAGGGCGAAGCCGGCGGCCGGCCCCACCAGGGCCACCAGACCCACCCCGCCGATCACCGTGCCGACCGGCACGCAGAAGAGGACCAGGAGCCCGACCCCGGCCAGGGCGGCCTGCCGGCCGGCGACCGCGACCGTGTCGACGAGGACGGCGATCAGCCCGACGAACAGGGTGGTCAGCGCGAGCAGCCCGGTGAGCGGCAGGGCGGGCGTCGCCTGCTCGCGGATCTCGGCCGTGCCGTCCCCGAACACGTCGGCCAGGCCGGCGAGGGAGGTCGGGGTGGGCAGCACCCCGGCCACGGCGTCCTCGGACGCGAAGACGGCGGTGAGCACGCAGGCGACCAGCGCCAGCTGCCCGACCGGCACCAGCACGGTGCCGAGGCCCACGAGCGGCCCCGGGACGCTCGCCCGCGCGGACAGCCGGTCCCCGGCCGCCCGCAGCAGCAGCCCGCCGGCCAGCACCGCGGCGACCACGAGGACCACCGGCGGGAGCCAGGCCCGGCTGGTGAACACCGGGGTGAGGGCCAGCGCCCCCAGCAGGGTGGCGGCCGCGGCGGCGACGGGGGTCCGGACGTCCGACGTCCTCATGCCGGCGCCCCTGCGCCGACCGTGCCGAGCGCGGCCCACACGTCGGCGACGTCCTGGCCGGCGGCCGCGGTGGTCACCCGCCAGCCCGCGCCGGCCAGCATCGCCGCGGCCTGCTCCCGCTGGCCGGTCAGCGCGTCGGGGGCGGAGCCCGCCGCCGCCCGCCGCCGGCCGGGCCGCGGATCGGCCCATCCGGTGATGTCCATCAGCACCGCCAGCCCGGTGGCCGGGCCGGGGCGCAGCCGGACGAGGTCGGCCACGTCGTCGGGTCCCACGGCGCCCAGCAGGCAGACCAGCGGGCCGTCACCGGCCGCCCGGCACGCCGCCGACACCGCGGCCGACAGGTGGGGCACCCGCGAGGGCCCGACGGCGGCCAGCCGGTCCAGGAGCTCCTCCGCGCCGAGCCCCGTACGGCCGGGCGCCGGGGGCAGCTCCCCGGTCTCGGTGACCACCCGCAGCTCCGCGCCGCGCTGGACCAGGGCGGCCCCGATGCTGGCCGCGGCCTCGACGAGCCACTCGAGGCTGTCGGCGGGCGGGCAGTCGTCACCGGGCGGCCCGGGGACCCGGCGGGCGGTGTGCCCGGCCGGGGCGACGAGGTGCGCCCGCGCCCGGGTGTCGAGCAGCAGCGTGCCCTGGGCGCGCCAGGGCCGTTCCTCCAGCCGGACCATCAGCTCGCCGGTGCGCGCGGTGGCCCGCCAGTGCACCTTGCGCAGGTCGTCGCCCTGCCGGTACTCGCGCACGCTGACGTCGTCGTCGCCGTGCACGGCCAGCGCGCGGCGGGCGCCGTCGCCCCCGCTGCCGTGCTCCCCACCCGGCCCCTCGCGGCCGAGCGGGCGCACCCGGGGGACGACGGCCAGCGGCGCGGTCTCGGTGCCGGCGACGGTGCGCTCGACCAGGCCGAACGGGTCGACGATCCGCAGCCGCAGCGGACCCAGCTGGTAGCGGCCCCGGTGCCGGCCGAGCAGCCGGTACCGGACGGTGGTGGAGGCGCCGGCGGCCAGGCCGGCCACCGCGAAGCGGTGCGGGCGGCCCAGGCCGGGGGGCACCTGCTCGGTGAGCAGCCAGACCCCGCCCCGGCGGGTGTCGGAGTTGGCCAGCTGCAGCACTACCTCGGCCGGGGCGCCGCGCGGCACCCGCGGTGGGGTGACGCTGCGCCGGGTGGTCATCCGGAACCGCCCCCGCGTCACGGTCACCGCGGCGAGGAGCGGCAGGGCCAGGACGAATCCGGCCAGCTGCACCAGCGGCCGCTCGCCCAGCACCGCACCGGTGAGGCCCAGGAACAGGCCGCCCCCGACCAGGCAGCGACCGCGGAGCGTGAGGGCCGAGCTCGCCCCGGGACCGCCGACCACGCGTCAGCGCCCGCGGAGGACCGGCACGGAGGCGAGCAGCGAGGTGACCACCTGCTCGGGCGTGCGCCGGCCGACCGACGCCTCGCTGCTGAGCAGCAGGCGGTGGGCCAGCACCGGCACGGCGAGCGCCTGCACGTCGTCGGGCAGCACGTGGTCGCGGCCGTCGAGCGCGGCGGCGGCGCGGGCGGCGCGGAGCAGCTGCAGCCCGGCCCGCGGCGAGGCGCCGAGGCGCAGCTCGGGGGAGCGGCGGGTGGCCTCCACGAGGGCGACGACGTACCGGCGGACCGCCTCGGAGACGTGCAACCGGCCGACGGCGGCGACCAGCGACCGGATGAGGGCGGCGTCGGCGACCGGCCGGAGAGCGCCCAGGGGGTCGGTGGTGGCGCGGTCGTCGAGCATCGCCAGCTCCGCGGCCGGGTCGGGGTAGCCCATGGAGACCCGGGCGGTGAACCGGTCGCGCTGCGCCTCGGGCAGGGGGTAGGTGCCCTCCATCTCCAGCGGGTTCTGCGTGGCCATCACGAGGAACGGGCGGGCCAGCTCGTAGCTGACGCCGTCGACGGTGACCTGCCGCTCCTCCATGCACTCCAGCAGGGCCGACTGCGTCTTGGGGGAGGCCCGGTTGATCTCGTCGGCCACGACCACATTGGCGAAGATCGCGCCGGGCTTGAACTCGAACGCCCGGGTCTCCTGGTCGTAGACCGCCACGCCGGTCACGTCGCTCGGCAGCAGGTCGGGCGTGAACTGGATGCGCCGCACGGTCGCGTCGACGGACCCGGCCAGCGCCTTGGCCAGCGTGGTCTTGCCGACGCCGGGGATGTCCTCGATCAGCAGGTGGCCCTCGGCCAGCAGCACGATCAGCGCCAGGCGGACGACGCCGTCCTTGCCCTGGACGACGCGGCTCACGCTCGCCGCGATCCGTGCCCCCTCGGCGGCGACGTCGACCGACGCGTCGGCCGTCCCGTCGGCGGCCCGTGTCGCCTCCGTCACCGCTCCACCGTACGTGCCGTGCGCGACCCGGGGCGGGTCGTCGCGTCCGCCTCCGTCCACCCCGCTGCGGCGCCTCCGGACGCCGGTGGGGGAGGCGGGTCACGACACGGCCTCGAGTGGTGTCCAGTGGGGGCTGGTGGGTTAGTGTGTCGACCGGTGGGGAGGCAGGGTTCCGCCAGGGGACCGGCAGAGCCATGGGAGGACCGATGCGGGAGGTGATCCGGTGTTCGTCGGCAGCTACCAGTTGCGCCTCGACGAGAAGGGCCGGCTCGCCCTGCCCGTCCGGTTCCGCGAGCAGGTGGCCGACGGCATGGTGATCAAGAAGGGCCAGGACCGCTGCATCTACGGGCTCACCATGGCCCGGGTCGCCGAGCAGAGCGCCGCGATGGCGGCCATGGCGCCCTCCGACACCGCCGCGGCGCGCATGCGCGCCCGCATGAGCTTCGGGTCGATGGTCGAGCTGGAGCCGGACAAGGCCGGCCGGATCACCCTCCCCGCGAGCCTGCGCGAGTACGCCCACCTGGACCGCGACGTGGTCGTGGTCGGGGTCGACACGCGCTTCGAGATCTGGGACTCCGCCACCTGGGACGCCTACGTGGCCGAGCAGGAGGCCGCCTTCGCCGACATGGAGAGCGAGGGGATGCCGACCTTGTCGTGATCCCGGGACGCCCTCCCCGCCCCACCGGCCTCCGCGCCGCTGCCGTTCGAGCCGCCTTCCCCGCGGCTCGACCGGACCGGGCCCCAGCCGCCTTCCCCGCGGCTCGGTCCCACAGCGGAGGACCGCACGGACCAGCGGTGCGGGCCCTCGGCCGGCACGGGTGATCCCACCGGCCCCGCGGGGCGCCACCTGACGCTCTTCCCCGACGCCAGGCGGACCCCGCGGGGCCGGACACCTCACCGGTCCGACGTCCCACCGCCCCACCCCGCTCCACCGGCCCCACCGCGCCCCACCGCCGGAACGGCGCACCACCGCCCCCCTGGGCCCCACCCGCACACCGCCCGCCGCCGCGTCCCCCCGCGGCCGAGCGCGAGGCGGCACCATCGCCGCACCATCCCGGACCCTTCGAGAGGCAGCAGACGATGAGCAGCACTGGAGGTGCCGCGGCCCCGGGCCACCCGCGGCCCCCGGTGCACGTGCCCGTCCTCCTCGACCGGGTCGTCGAGCTCCTCGGCCCCGCCTGCGCCGCCGACGGCGCCGTCCTGGTCGACGCCACCCTGGGCCTGGCCGGCCACACCCTCGCGATGCTCGGCGCCCACCCGGGGCTGCGCGTGGTCGGGCTCGACCGCGACCCGCAGGCCCGTGCGGAGGCCACCCGCCGGATCGAGGCCGCCGGCCACGCCGACCGCGTCACGGTCGTGCCGGCCGTCTTCGACGAGCTCCCCGAGGTGCTCGACCGGCTCGGGATCGACGAGGTCCAGGGCGTGCTCTTCGACCTCGGCGTCTCCTCGCTCCAGATCGACCGGCCCGACCGCGGCTTCAGCTACTCCACCGACGCCCCCCTCGACATGCGGATGGACCCCGGCGCGCCACGGACGGCCGCCGACGTCGTGAACACCTACGCCCACGGCGACCTGGCGCGGGTGCTCCGGGTCTACGGCGAGGAGCGCTTCGCCTCCCGCATCGCCTCGGCGATCGAGCGGGAACGTGCGCGCGAGCCGTTCACCACCACCGCGCGCCTGGCGGAGCTGGTCCGGGACTCGATCCCCGCCGCCACCCGGCGCACCGGGGGGCACCCCGCGAAGCGGACCTTCCAGGCCCTGCGCATTGAGGTCAACGACGAGCTGGGCGCCCTCGAGCGCGCCCTCCCCGCCGCGATCGACGCCCTGCCGGTGGGCGGCCGTGTCGTGGTCATCACCTTCCATTCCTTGGAGGACCGGATTGTGAAGCAGACGTTCGCCGCGGGTGCGGTGGACCGCACCCCGCCGGGGCTGCCGGTGCAGCTGCCCGAGTACGGGCCGGTGCTGCGGCTGCTGACCCGCGGGGGAGAGGCGGCCGCGCCCGAGGAGACCGCCGGCAACCCGCGCGCGGCCTCGGCCCGGGTGCGGGCCGCCGAGCGCATCCGGCGGGCGGCGTGACCCGCGCCGCGGCGGTCCGCACCGCCGTTCCGCGCACCAGCGCTCCGCGCACCGGCTCCACGCGGGCCACCGGCTCCACGCGGGCCACCGGCTCCACGCGGGCCACCGGCTCCACGCGGGCCACCGGCTCCACGCGGGCCACCGGCTCCACGCGAGCCACCGGCTCCACCCGCGCCACCCCCCGCCCGGAGCTGCGGCTGGTGCCCACCGGCGCCGCCGTCCGGCCCCGGCGCCGCGCCCGCGCCGCGCTGCGCTCCCGCAAGGCGCCGTTCGTCCTCCTGGTCGTGGCGCTCCTGGGCCTCACCACGCTCGGGCTGCTGGTGCTCAACACCGCCATCGCGGTGGACTCGCTCAAGGCCACCCAGCTGCGGGCGGAGAACGCCGCCCGGGCCCAGGAGGTCCAGCGCCTGGAGCAGCTCGTGGTGTCCGGGAACATGCCGGCCGGCGTCGCCGAGGCCGCGGTCGCGGCCGGCCTCGTGCCCGCAGGCGTCCCCGGGTACCTGGTGCTCGGCCCCGGGGGGACGACGACGATGCGCGGCGCCCCCGAGCCCGCGCCCGCACCGCCGGCGCCGGAGCCGGCCCCCGCACCCGCACCCGTGGAGGGCGCAGCCGCACCCGCACCGGTGGAGGGCGCAGCCGCACCCGCACCGGTGGAGGGCGCACCCGGACCCGCACCGGTGGACGGCGCACCCGCACAGGTGGACGGCGCACCCGTGCCCGCGCCGGCGGACAGCGCGCCGGACGGGGACTGAGCCGTGCCGAGCAGCGTCCGCGGCGCCGGCCCGCGCACCGCGCGCCCGTCGGCTCCCGGCCGGGGCGAGACCGGCCCGTTCGTGTCCCGCCGCGCCCCCGGCACCCGCCGGAGCGGCGGGGCCGGCCTCTCGGTCGACCAGCGCGGCCGGCGGAACCGGTGGGGCCTGGTCGTGCTCATCGCGCTGCTGGTGCTCGTCGTCGCGCGCCTCGTGGTGCTCCAGGGCATCGACGGCGCCGCCTACGCCAGCGCCGCGGAGCAGGACCGGCTGCGCACCTACCCGATCGCCGCCCTCCGCGGCCAGGTCCTCGACCGCGACGGCAACCCGTTCGCCTACACGGTCGACGCCTCGCGCGTGGTGGCCGACCCGACCGTGGTCCGCGACCCGGCCCGGACGGCGCTGGCGCTCACCACGCTGCTCGACGTCCCGGTGCCCGAGCTGACCGAGAAGCTCTCCGCGGAGGGCCGGTACGTCGTCCTGGCCACCCAGGTCACGCCGGAGACCACCGACGCGATCGAGGAACTCGAGCTCTCCGGCGTCTTCCTCGAGGACGACCCGGTGCGCCTGTACCCGGCGGGCTCCGTCGGCGGCCAGGTCGTCGGGTTCGTCGGGCGCGAGGGCACCGGCCTGGCCGGCATCGAGCAGACCTTCGAGGAGCAGCTGTCGGGCACGCCGGGGCAGCGCACGGTGGAGGTCGGCAGTGGCGGCCACCGGATCCCCTCGGGCATCGACGAGGCCACCCCGGCGACCGACGGCCGGGACGTCACGCTCACCCTGGACCAGGACCTGCAGTTCGTCACCGAGCAGCGGCTGGCCGAGGCGTGCGCGGACGGGGCCACCACCCGCGCCTCCGCGGTCGTGCTCGAGGTCGCGACCGGCCAGGTGGCGGCGATGGGCTCCTGCCCGGGCTACGACCCCGGCAGGTACGCCGAGACCGACCCCGCGCGGCTGGGCAACCCGCTGGTCTCCGACGTCTTCGAGCCCGGCTCGATCATGAAGGCGGTGACGCTCGCGGCCGCCCTCGAGGAGGGGGTCGCGACGCCGGACCGGGTGCTGTCGGTCAACGGCCACATCGAGGCCGGTGACCGCGTGGTCACCGACGCCCACGACCACGCGCCGGTCGACTGGACGGTCACCGGCATCCTCGCCAAGAGCAGCAACGTCGGCACGATCATGCTGGCCCGCGAGGTCGGCGACGCGAAGCTCGAGGAGTACCTGCGGGCGTTCGGCGTCGGTGAGAAGACCGGTATCGAGCTGCCCGGCGAGAGCCGCGGCATCCTCGAGGACTCCGCGGACTGGACCGCCGTGCGCGCGGCCAACGTGCCCATCGGCCAGGGCGTCTCGGTCACCACGCTGCAGATGGCCTCGATCTACCAGGCGATCGCCAACGGGGGCATGCGGATCGAGCCCCGGATCGTGTCGTCGGTGACCGGTGCCGACGGCCGCCCGGAGCCCGCCGCCGAGCCGGCCCGGACGCGGGTGGTCAGCGAGTCGACCGCCGAGCAGATGGCCTACATGCTCGAGGCCGTCGTCGGCAAGGGCGGCACCGCCCCGCTGGCGCAGATCGAGGGCTTCCGAGTGGCCGGCAAGACGGGCACCGCGCAGCGGGCCAACCCCGAGTGCAACTGCTACGCCGGCGGCGGCTACGTGACCACGTTCGTCGGGTTCGCCCCGGCCGACGACCCCCAGTACGTCGTCGCCGTCGACCTGGAGCGCCCGACCAGTTCCGCGGAGGGCGGCCAGGTCGCCGCGCCGGTCTTCGCCGACGTCATGCGGGCCGCGCTGACCGCCGACGGCGTGGTGCCCTCGGGCACCCCGCGTCCCGAGTTCGAGCTGACCGGCACCCCCTGAACCGCGCCCCGGCCGCGTCGCGCCCCGCACGGGGCGCGACGCGGCCGGCGGTGCCCGTGCACGTGCGCTGGTCGGGCGGGTCCCCGCCGGTAGATTGGAGCCCCGTGACCCCGACCGACCCCGGGACGACCCCCCGGACCGCCGGGAACCGCCCGCTGCCCCTCGCCGCGCTGGCCGACCTCGTCGGCATCCCCGAGGGCGCTGGCGCCGACGTCGCGGTCTCCGGGGTCACCCTCGCCTCCACCGAGGTCACCCCCGGTTCCCTCTACGCCGCGCTGCCCGGCGCCCGGACCCACGGCGCCCGCTACGCGGCCGACGCCGCCGCCCGGGGCGCCGTGGCGCTGCTGACCGATCCCACCGGCCGCGAGCAGGCGCTGGCGACCGGGTTGCCGGTGTGCGTCGTGAAGGACCCCCGCGCCGTGCTCGGGGCGGTCGCCGACCGGGTCTACGGGGAGCCCAGCCGCCGGCTCACCGTCCTGGGGATCACCGGCACCAACGGCAAGACGACGACGAGCTACCTGGTCGAGGCCGGTCTGGCCGCCGCTGGACGGTGCAGCGGGCTGATCGGCACCGTCCAGGCCCGCACCCGCGGGCGGGCCGCCGACGGCAGCCCGACGGTGACCGCGCTGCCCAGCATCCGCACCACCCCGGAGGCCCCGGCCCTGCACGCGCTGCTGGCCGGCATGGCCGACGCGGGCGTCGACACCGTCGTCATGGAGGTCTCCAGCCACGCGCTGGTCCAGGGGCGCGTGGGCGGCGTGCGTTTCGCCGCCGCCGGCTTCACCAACCTCGGCCGCGACCACCTGGACTTCCACCGCGACATGGAGGACTACTTCCAGGCCAAGGCGCTGCTGTTCGACGGCCGCGCCGCGGTGGAGGTCGTCGACGTCGACGATCCCCACGGCCGCCGGCTGGTGGCCCGCCCCGGGCGCCCGCGGCCGGTGACGGTCGCCAGCAGCGAGGGGGCGCAGGCCGACTGGACCGCCTCCGGCGTCGCCACCGTGCCCGGCGGCGGCTCGGCGTTCACCCTGCACGGGCCCGGCGGCCGCAGCTGGCCGGCCCGCCTGCGCCTGCCCGGCCGGTTCAACGTGGCCAACGCGGTGCTCGCCGTCGCGCTGCTGGACGGCATCGGCGTCGCCGTGGAGGACGCGATCGCGGGCCTGGCCGACACCGTCGTCCCCGGGCGGATGGAGCCGGTCGACGCCGGCCAGCCCTTCGTCGCCGTCGTCGACTACGCCCACACCCCGGACGCCGTGCGCACCGCGCTGGCCGCCCTGCGCGGGGCCACGCCGGGGCGGCTGATCACCGTCCTGGGCTGCGGCGGCGACCGCGACCCGGGCAAGCGCCCGGAGATGGGCCGGGCGGCCGCCGAGGGCAGCGACGTCCTGGTGGTCACCGACGACAACCCCCGCTCCGAGGAGCCCGCCGCGATCCGGGCGGCGATGCTGGCCGGCGTCGCCGAGGTCCCCGGCGGCCGGCGCGCCGAGGTGCTGGAGGTCGGCGACCGCCGGGCCGCGCTGGCCGCGGCCGTGCGGCTGGCCGGCGCGGGGGACACGCTCCTCGTGGCCGGCAAGGGCCACGAGACGGGACAGGAGATCGCGGGCACGGTGCACCCCTTCGACGACCGCACGGCGCTGCGCGAGGTCCTGAGCGGAGGAACGTCGTGATCGAGCTGTCCCTGACCGAGGTGGCCGAGCTGGCCGGTGGCCGCCTGGAGGGCGCCCCGGACGGTGCCGTCACCGGCACGGTCACGCTCGACTCGCGCGCCGTCGCGCCCGGCGACCTGTTCGTCGCCGTGGCGGGGGAGCGGGCCGACGGCCACGACTTCCTGGGCGCCGCCGCCGCGGCCGGTGCGGCCGGCGCGCTGGCCGCCCGGCCCGATCCCGCGCTGCAGTGCGTCGTCGTCGACGACCCCGTGGCCGCGCTCGGCCGGCTGGCGGCCGGCGTGCACGAGCGGCTGACCGCCGCGGGCGTGCGCACGCTGGCCATCACCGGCTCGTCCGGCAAGACCTCGACCAAGGACCTCCTCGGCCAGGTCCTCGCGGCCGCCGGGCCGACGGTCAGCCCGCCGGGGTCCTACAACAACGACATCGGCCTGCCCCTCACGGTGCTCTCGGCCGGCCGGGACACCCGGTTCCTCGTGCTCGAGATGGGCTCCCGCGGCCCGGGGCACATCGCCCGCCTGTGCCGGGTGGCCCGGCCGCAGATCGGCGTAGTCCTCAACGTGGGCTCGGCCCACCTCGGGGAGTTCGGCAGCCCCGAGGGCATCGCGCAGGCCAAGGGCGAGCTCGTCGAGGCGCTCCCGGACGACGGCACCGCGGTGCTCAACGCCGACGACCCCCGGGTCATCGGCATGGCTCCCCGCACGCGGGCCCGCGTGCTCGCGACCGGCCGGTCCGCGCAGGCCGCGGTCCGCGCGCTCGACGTCACCCTGGACGACTCGGCCCGCGCCCGGTTCACCCTGGTGGCCGGCGGCGAGCGCCACCCGGTGGCGCTGCGCGTGGTGGGGGAGCACCAGGTCGCCAACGCGCTGTCGGCGGCCGGCGCCGCGCTGGCGGCCGGCCTGGCCCCCGCCGACGTCGCCGCGGCGCTGTCGGCCGCGGAGACCCGCAGCCGCTGGCGGATGGAGGTCGACCGGCGCGCCGACGGCGTCACCGTCGTCAACGACGCCTACAACGCCAACCCCGAGTCGATGCGGGCCGCGCTGGCGGCCCTCGCCGGCCTGCCGGCGCAGCGCCGCATCGCCGTCCTGGGCGGCATGGCCGAGCTCGGCCCGGACGCCGGCGCCGAGCACGAGCGGCTGGGCCGCGACGCCGCCGCGGCGGGGGTCGACCTGGTCGTGGCGGTCGGCGCCGATGCGGTAGGCATAGCGGAGGGCGCGGCCGCCGGAGGGCGGCGCGCAGGAGAGGAGTCGGTGCACGTGCCGGACCGGGGCGCTGCCCTTGCGTGGCTGACGGAGGTGCTGCGCCCGGGGGACGTCGTCCTCGTGAAGGCCAGCCGCTCCTACGGCCTGGAGCTGCTCGCGGCCGACCTGCTGGGCGGTGCCGGGCAGTGAGGAGCGTCCTCATCGCGGCCGCCGTCGGCCTGATCATCTCGATCCTGCTGACGCCGCTGGCCATCCGGGCCTTCCGCCGCCAGGGGCTGGGCCAGGAGATCCGCGACGACGGTCCCGAGAGCCACCTGTCGAAGAAGGGCACGCCCACCATGGGCGGCACCGTCATCGTGGGTGCCACCGTGCTCGGCTACCTCGTCGCCCACCTGGCGTTCGTCGGCGACCCGGGCTGGGGGTTCAGCGCCACCGGCATGCTGCTGCTGTTCCTCATGGTCGGCATGGGCACCGTCGGCTTCCTCGACGACTACCTCAAGATCCGTCACCGGCGCAGCCTGGGGCTGAACAAGACGGCCAAGCTGGTGGGCCAGCTCGTCGTCGGCGTCACCTTCGCGATCCTGGCGATCAACTTCCCGTCCGACGGGGTCACGCCCGCCTCGACGGTGGTGTCCTACGTCCGCGACATCGCGCCGCTGGCCCTGGGCCCCATCGCCTTCGTGATCCTGGCCTACCTGTTCATCGCCGGGTTCTCCAACGCCGTGAACCTCACCGACGGCCTGGACGGGCTCGCCGCCGGCTCCTCGGCCATGGTGCTCGCCTCCTACCTCGTCATCTCGTTCTGGCAGTTCACCCACAACTGCGCCAACGAGCTGATCGACGGCTGCTACACGGTGCGCGATCCGCTGGACGTGACGCTGGTGGCGGCCGCGGGCATGGGGGCCTGCCTGGGCTTCCTGTGGTGGAACACCAGCCCGGCCCGCATCTTCATGGGCGACACCGGCTCGCTGGCGCTGGGCGGTCTGATCGCCGGGCTGGCGATCGTCACCCGGACCGAGCTGCTGCTCGTCGTCCTCGGCGGTCTCTTCGTCGCGGTGACGCTGTCGGTCATCATCCAGGTGGCCTTCTTCCGGGCCACCCGCCGGCGGGTCTTCCGCATGGCGCCGCTGCACCACCACTTCGAGCTCGCCGGCTGGACCGAGAACACCGTGATCGTGCGGTTCTGGCTGGTCACGGGCATGGCGGTCGCCTTCGGTCTCGGCCTGTTCTACGCCGACTGGCTGAGCTTCGTGGGCCTGTGAGCGCGCCCGGATCCGTGGTGGCCGGCCGCACCGTGCTCGTGGCGGGGCTCGGCGTGTCCGGTGCGGCCGCCGCGCGCGTGCTGCTGGACTCCGGCGCCCGGGTGCTGCTCGCCGACGCCGCGCGCCCGCCGGCCGTCGACGAGCTGACCGGCCGCGGCGCCGAGTGGCTGGGCGCGGCGGAGGTCCTGCCCGAGGGCGTCGACCTGGTCGTCACCTCACCGGGCTGGCGGCCCGACGCGCCGCTGCTGGCCGCCGCCGCGGCCGCCGGGGTCGAGGTGGTGGGCGAGCCCGAGCTGGCCTGGCGGCTGCGCATCCCCGGGCCGGACGGCACGCCGGCGCCCTGGCTGGCGGTCACCGGTACCAACGGCAAGACGACGACGGTCACCATGCTGGAGGCGATCCTCGCCGCCGCCGGGCACCGCGCCGTGGCGGCCGGGAACGTGGGCCGGCCCCTCGTCGAGGTGGTCACCGCCCGCGACGACGACGGCGCCCCCGCCCACGACGTGCTCGCGGTCGAGCTCTCGAGCTTCCAGCTGCACTGGTCCTCGTCGCTGGCCCCGGCCGCGGCCGCGGTGCTCAACGTCGCCGACGACCACACCGACTGGCACGGTTCCTTCGCCGCCTACCGCGACGCCAAGGCGCGCATCCTCGAGCGCGCCCCGGTCGCCGTCGCCGACGCGGGCGATCCGGTCGCCGCCGGCCTCGTCGGCGCCCACGCCCGGCCGGTGACGGTCACCCTGGCCGAGCCCGCCCCCGGGCAGCTGGGCGTGCGGGCCGGTGCGCTGGTGGACCGGGCCTTCGCCGCCGATCCGGCGGGCGAGGTGATCATGGCCCGCGCCGACCTGCCCGTCCCCGGGCCGCACAACACCGTGAACGCCCTCGCCGCGGCGGCGCTCGCCCGCGCGGCCGGCGTCCCGCTGGAGGCGGTCGCCCGCGGGCTGGCCGGCTTCCGGGGCGGCGCCCACCGCAACGTCCTCGTCGCCACGGTCGGCGGCGTGGACTACGTCGACGACAGCAAGGCGACCAACCCGCACGCCGCCGGGGCCTCCCTGGCGGCATATCCGCGGGTCGTCTGGATCGCCGGTGGCCTGCTCAAGGGCGCCGACGTCGATCCGCTCGTCGCCGCCGTCGCCCATCGGCTGGCCGGGGTCGTGCTGCTCGGCCGCGACCGCGCGGTGGTGGCGCGGTCCCTGGCGCGACACGCGCCGTCGGTGCCGGTCGTCGAGGTGGCCAGCGGGAACGATGGACAGATGGACGCCCACCGGACCGACGCGGAGACGACGATGGCCCGGGTGGTCACCGCAGCCGCCGGCCTGGCCCGGCCCGGGGACACGGTGCTGCTCGCGCCGGCCGCGGCGTCCATGGACGTCTTCCGGGACTACGGGCACCGCGGGCAGGCCTTCGCCGACGCGGTGCGGGCGCTGGGGTGACGCGATGACCACCACCGAACGACCGCTGCGCCAGGTCATCCGGGACCGGGCCCGGATGCCCTCCCCGCGGATCCCGGTCCGCCGATGGCCGGCCCCCGCGTGGCTGGACGGGCCGATGACCAGCTGCCACCTGGTGCTGGGCGCCGCCGGGCTGCTCCTGCTCATCGGCCTGGTGATGGTCTTCTCCGCCTCGTCCATCGAGGCGGCGCTGGCCGACGAGCCGGCGTGGGCGCCGGGCGTGAAGCAGCTGGTGCTGGCCTGCATCGGGCTGGGCGCGATGGTGGTCGCCATGCGGCTCCCGGTGGGCCTGGTGCGCCGCTGGGCGCCGATCGCGCTGCTGGTGGTCGTCGCCCTGCTGCTCCTCGTGCTCGTCCCCGGCATCGGCCAGGAGCGCAACGGCGCCCGGCAGTGGATCTCCCTGGGCGTCACCGACTTCCAGCCGTCGGAGCTCGGCAAGCTCGTCTTCGCGCTGTGGGGGGCGCACGTCCTCGCCCTGCGCGAGCGCTACCTGACGACGAAGTCGCTGCTCGTGCCGGTGCTGCCGGTGTTCGGCGTCCTGTCGCTGCTACTCATCGCCGAGCCCGACTTCGGTGGCGTGGTGAGCCTGGGGCTGGTGCTGGTGGGCCTGCTCTGGGCCGGCGGCATGCCGCTGCGCTGGTTCGGTGCCTTCGCCGGGGTGGCCGCCCTCGCGGTCGTGGGCATGGTGATGGCGGCGCCGTACCGGATGGAGCGGATCACCGCGTTCCTCGACCCGTTCGCCGACCCGACCGACACCGGCTTCCAGGCGATCCGGGGCATGTACGCGCTGGCCACGGGCGGCCTGTGGGGCGTGGGCCTGGGCAACAGCGCGATGAAGTGGAACATCCTCCCGGAGGCCGAGTCCGACTACATCTTCGCGATCATCGGCGAGGAGCTGGGCTTCCTCGGCTGCCTGGTCGTCGTCACGCTCTACGGGGTGCTCGCCTACGCCGGCTTCCGCATCGCCCGGCGTTCGGTCGACCGCTTCGTCCAGCTCGCCTGCGTCGCCATCACGGTGTGGCTCATCGGTCAGGCGACCATGAACATGGGATACGTGGTGGGACTGCTGCCGGTGACCGGGGTGACGCTCCCGCTGATCTCGGCGGGTGGCACCTCCCTGATCCTCACCCTCTTCATCGTCGGGCTGCTGGTCCGGTTCGCCCGCTCCGAGCCGGCGGCGGTCGAGCACCTGCGCACGGCCGAGCGCGGCCGGCTGGCCCGGCTGCTCATGCCGGCGCCGACCACGGCCGTCGACCAGGTGCGCCCCCGCCGGACCACCGCGGGCGGCGTTCCCGAGCGGCCCCTGGTGGGCAGCGGCCGCACCCTGCTGCACGCCCGCGGTGCTCCGCCCCGCCGCTCCCCGGCGCGCACCGAGGCCCCGCCGCGGGCCGCCGGCGCCGGGCGGCCTCGGCCCGCGTCCCGCGGGGACGCGCCGGTGCGCACCGCGTCCGGCACCCCGGCGCCGCGGCAGCGTCCCGTGGCCCCGCGCGGGCGCCCCGGGGGTGACCGGTGAGCGCCGTGCGATCGGTGGTCCTCGCCGGGGGCGGCACCGGCGGGCACATCGAGCCGATGCTCGCCCTCGCCGACGCCCTCCGGCGGCGCGACGGCGACCTGCGCATCACCTGCCTGGGCACCGGACGCGGCATGGAGACCCGGCTGGTCCCCGCCCGCGGTTACGACCTGCGGCTCATCCCGCCGGTCCCGCTGCCCCGCACGCCCACGCCGGAGCTGCTGCGCGTGCCCGGCCGGGTCCGCCGGTCGGTCGCCGAGACGCGCGCGCTGCTCGACGAGCTGGCTGCCGACGTGCTGGTCGGCTTCGGCGGTTACGTGGCGCTGCCTGCCTACCTCGCCGCCCGCCGCGCCGGGGTGCCGGTGGTGGTGCACGAGCAGAACGCCCTGCCGGGGCTGGCCAACCGCGTCGGCGCCCGGCTGGCCGCCCGCGTCGCCGTCACCGTGCCGGGCACGCCCCTGCACCGCGGCGAGCACGTCGGGATGCCGCTGCGCCGGGAGATCTCCTCGCTCGACCGGGTGGCACGACGGGCCGAGGCCCGGGCCGAGTTCGGCCTGGACCCCGATCGGCCGACCCTGCTGGTCTTCGGCGGGTCGCAGGGGGCGGCATCGCTCAACCGCGCCGCCGTGGCCGCGGCCGACGCGCTCACCGACGCGGGGGTGCAGGTGCTGCACGCCCGGGGCCCGAAGAACACCCACGTGGTGGTGCCCGAACGCCCGTCGGGGCGGCCGCCGTACGTCGTCGTCGACTACCTCGAGCGGATGGACCTCGCCTACGCCGCGGCGGACCTCGCCCTCTGCCGCTCCGGCGCGGTCACCGTCGCCGAGCTCTCCGCCGTGGGCCTGCCCGCGGCGTTCGTGCCGCTGCCGATCGGCAACGGCGAGCAGCGGCGCAACGCGCTGCCGGTGATCGAGGCCGGCGGCGGGCTGCTGGTCGAGGACGACGACCTGGGCCCGGACTGGATCACCGGCACCCTCGTCCCGCTGCTCACCCACCCGGCCGCGCTGGCCGGGCTGGCGGAGCACGCCGCCGCGGCCGGGGTCCCCGACGCCGACGAGCGGCTGGCCGACATCGTCTGCGAGGTGGCAGGAACGTGAGCGCCGACGACGTGGCGGCCTGGACCGGCCCCGTCCCGACCCTGCCCGAGCTGGGCGCGGTGCACTTCATCGGGATCGGTGGCGCCGGCATGAGCGGGATCGCCCGGATCCTGCTCGCCCGGGGCGTCCGCGTCTCGGGCACCGACCGGCGGGACAGCCCGACGCTGCTGGCGCTGCGCGCCCTCGGCGCCCGGGTGGAGCTCGGCCACGACGGCGGGCACGTGGGCGACGCCGACACCGTGGTCGTCTCGACGGCGATCCGGGCGGACAACCCCGAGCTCGTCGCCGCCCGCGACCGCGGCCTGCGGGTGCTGCCCCGTGCCGTGGCCCTGGCCGCCGTGATGGCGGGGCGTCGCAGCATCGCCGTCGCCGGCACGCACGGCAAGACCTCGACCACCTCGATGCTCACCGTCGCGGTCCAGGCCTGCGGTGTCGACGCCTCGTTCGCCATCGGCGGCAACCTCAACGAGTCCGGGAGCAACGCGCACGCGGGGGAGGGCGACGTCTTCGTCGCCGAGGCCGACGAGAGCGACCGGTCCTTCCTCCTGCTGGCGCCCTTCGCCGGGATCGTCACCAACGTCGAGGCCGACCACCTGGACAACTACGGCGACCTCGCGGCGGTGGAGGCCGCCTTCGACCGGTTCCTGCAGACCGTGCACCCCGACGGCTTCGTGGTGCTCTGCGCCGACGACCCGGGCGCGGCCCGGCTGCGCACGGTCCCGGCACCGGCCCGCGTGCGCACCTACGGCACCGCCGGCGACGCCGACCTCCGGCTGGTCGACCTGGTCGTCGGCCGGGAGCACACCAGCTACACCGCGCTGCTGGACGGCGCCGAGCTGGGCCGGGTCGAGATCCAGCTGCCGGGGGAGCACATGGCGCGCAACAGCGCCGCGGCGCTGCTGGCCGGGCTGGAGCTGGGGCTGCCCGCGGCCGGTCTGATCGACGGGCTCGGACGGTTCGGCGGCGTGCACCGGCGCTTCGAGCTCAAGGGCGTCGTCGCCGGCGTGCGGGTCTACGACGACTACGCCCACCACCCGACCGAGGTCGAGGCCCAGCTGCGGGCCGCGCGCGCGGTCGCGGGGGAGGGGCGCCTCGTCGTCGCCTTCCAGCCCCACCTCTACAGCCGCACCCGGGAGTTCGCCGTGGGCTTCGGCGCGGCGCTCGGCCTGGCCGACGAGGTCGTGGTCATGGACGTCTACGGCGCGCGGGAGGACCCGGTGCCCGGCGTCACGGGCGCGATGGTGGCCGATGCGGTGCCGCTGCCGGCCGAGCAGGTGCTCTTCGAGCCGTCGTGGTCGGCGGCCGGTCCGGCCCTGGCCGCCCGGGCCCGGCCCGGCGACCTGGTCATGACCATGGGTGCCGGCGACGTGTCCATGGTGGGGCCGGAGGTGCTCGACGCCCTGCGCGCCGCGGAGGGGCCGGCCGGGAAGGACGACCCGCCGGACGCCGGCCGGTGAACCGGACCGGCAGCACCACCCGCGACCGCACGCGGGGCGGGCGCCGGCCGGCCGCTCGTCGCGGTGCCCGCGTCGCCCCGCTGCCCGACCGGCGTCCGCGCCGGCGCCGGTCCCGGCAGCGGCGGGCGATGCAGCTCGCCGCGGCGCTGACCGTGACGGCCGTGGTGTGCTGGTTGCTCTGGCTGAGCCCCGTGCTGGCGGTCCGCACCGTGCAGGTGGACGGGACGGCGACGCTCTCCGCCGAGCAGGTGCAGGAGGCGGCGCAGGTGCCCGAGGGCGTGCCGCTGCTGCGCGTCGACCTGGGCGCGGTCGAGGACCGGGTCGCCCGGCTCCCGCAGATCCGCGACGTGCAGGCCACGCGCGGCTGGCCGGACCGGGTCGTGGTGACCGTGGCCGAGCGGGTTCCGGTCGCGGTGGTCGGTCAGCCCGGCCGGCGGTCGCTGGTCGACGCCGGCGGGGTCCTGTTCGACACCGTCACCGGCGACCCGCCTCCCGGCGTGGTCCCCCTGGTGGTGGCCGACCCGGAGCCGGGGGATCCCGAGCTCCGCGCCGGGATCGCGGCGATCCGCGCCCTGCCCGCCGACCTGCGCGACGAGGTGGCCGAGGTCGACGTCCCCGGCGTCGAGGACATCGGCCTGACCATGGCCGACGGCACGGTCGTGGTGTGGGGCGACGCCGCGGAGTCCGACACCAAGGCGCAGGTCCTCGTCGCGCTCCTGGACCGGATCGCCGCCGAGGAGCTCGAGCCGGCCGCCGAGATCGACGTCAGCACCCCCGACGCCGTCGTCCTGCGCTAGTCGCCGGGCCCCGTCGCGCCGGGCGGGGCCGGCTCGTGGCAGACGGTCGCCACGCGCCTGCGCACCGGGGGGGGCCAGCAGGTCGGCCGACACGCCGACCGGTGCGACACGCCCGACACGCGGATTCCTCGCGGATGTTTCTCGTCTCGGCCGGCGCCCGCCCCTGCATCACGGGATGAGACATTTGCGAGGCGAGTCGTCACAGCTAGTGGTGTGCTTGTGACCAAAGCGTCGCCAGTGGTTGGTGCGATCCGGGTCCATCGACACGCCGACCCGGAGGAGGTGCTTGTAGCGCCTCTCCGCCCCCACCTAACTTCATCCACGTCGACCTGGTTGACATAACTGTAAGGCTGAACTTGAGGATGAGGGTCCAGTTGGGGAGCGCCGCATGACACCTCCGCACAACTATCTAGCGGTCATCAAGGTCGTCGGCATCGGCGGCGGCGGGGTGAACGCGGTCAACCGCATGATTGAAGTCGGCCTCAAGGGGGTCGAGTTCATCGCGATCAACACCGACGCCCAGGCGCTGCTGATGAGCGACGCCGACGTCAAGCTCGACGTCGGCCGCGAGCTCACGCGCGGGCTCGGGGCCGGTGCGCAGCCCGACGTCGGCCGGCAGGCCGCCGAGGACCACCGCGAGGAGATCGAGGAGGTGCTCAAGGGCGCCGACATGGTCTTCGTGACCGCCGGCGAGGGCGGTGGCACCGGCACCGGCGGTGCCCCCGTCGTGGCCTCGATCGCCCGCAAGCTGGGCGCGCTCACCATCGGCGTGGTCACCCGCCCGTTCTCCTTCGAGGGGAAGCGGCGGGCCGTGCAGGCCGAGTCGGGGATCGAGGAGCTGCGCAACGAGTGCGACACGCTCATCGTCATCCCGAACGACCGGTTGCTGCAGCTGGGCGACCGGAACGTGAGCGTCATGGACGCCTTCCGCACCGCCGACCAGGTGCTGCTCTCCGGTGTCCAGGGCATCACCGACCTGATCACGACCCCGGGTCTGATCAACCTGGACTTCGCCGACGTCAAGTCGGTCATGTCCGGGGCGGGCTCGGCGCTCATGGGCATCGGCAGCGCGCGCGGGGACAACCGGGCGCTGCTGGCTGCGGAACAGGCCATCGCCAGCCCGCTGCTCGAGGCCTCGATGGAAGGCGCCCACGGCGTGCTGCTGTCGATCTCGGGTGGGTCGGACCTCGGCCTGTTCGAGATCAACGAGGCCGCCTCGCTGGTCTCCGACGCCGCGCACGCCGACGCGAACATCATCTTCGGTGCGGTGATCGACGACGCCCTCGGTGACGAGGTGCGGGTGACGGTCATCGCCGCCGGGTTCGACGGCGGCCGGCCCAGCTCTCGCAAGGAGGCGTCGGCCGGAACGTCGGGCGCGCCCTCCGGGGGGCTGTCCACCGGGGGCGCCTCGCCGTTCGCGTCGCACCGCCGCCCGGTCGCCGCCCCGCCGGTCGCCGCCGCTCCGCCGGCCCCCGCTCCGGCCCCCGCTCCGGCCCCCGCGCAGGCCACCCCGCCGGTGACGGGGGAGCGGCTCGCCCAGCCGGTGCCGGGATCCGCGGCCGGCCGTCCGGGCACGGGTGGCGGGCTCACCGTCCCCCCGCTGCCGCCCATCCCGGGCCCCGTCGCCACCAACGGTCGTCGGCCGCTGTCGAACGAGGACTTCGAGGAGGAGCTGGACATCCCGGAGTTCCTCAAGGGGTGACGGGACTCCCGGCGACCTCCCTCCGCTCGCCGCGCACGCTCGGGGCGGGGGCTCGGAGGAGGTCGTAGGGTTGGTCCCGATGAGCACGAACACGGCCGCCTCGCCGGCGGTGCGACCCCGCCGGGTCGTCACCGACCGGCGGGGCGGCCGTTCGCGTCCCCCCTACGACTCGTTCAACCTCGGCACGCACGTCGGCGACGACCCCGCCGACGTCGCTGCCAACCGGGCCCGCGTCGCGCGAGAGCTCGGGGTGGCCGAGGACCGGCTGGTCTGGATGGACCAGGTGCACGGCACAGGCGTGGCGGTCGTCGACGGCCCGCGGCAGGAGCCGGTGGCCGCCACGGACGGTCTGGTCACCGCCACCCCGGGTCTGGTGCTGGCGGTCCTGGCCGCCGACTGCGTCCCGGTCCTGCTGGCCGATTCCGAGACCGGCGTCGTCGCCGCCGTGCACGCCGGGCGCGAGGGCCTGCGCCAGGGCGTGCTCCCGGCCGCGCTGTCGGCGATGGCGAGCCTGGGCGCCCGCGCGCGCCACGTGTCCGCCCTGCTCGGCCCCGCCGTGTGCGGCGCCTGCTACGAGGTGCCCGAGGCGATGCAGGCCGACGTGGCCCGGGTGGCGCCCGCCGCGGCCGTGCGCACCCGCATCGGCACGCCGGGGCTGGACCTGCGGGCCGGTATCGAGGAGGTCCTCCGCCGGGCGGGGATCCCCGAGGTGGTCCAGGACCCGCGCTGCACCGTGGAGGACCCGGCGCTCTTCTCGCACCGCCGCGACGGCGTCACCGGCCGCCAGGCGGGCCTGGTCTGGCTCGACTGAGCCCGGCTCCCCTCGCCTCGACCGTCCGCGCTCCCCGTCGGGGAGGATCGGGGGTATGGACCAGCTCGCCGAGAACCTGAGGGCCGTGCGCGCCCGGATCGACGCGGCGGCCCGGGCCGCCGGACGGGACCCGGCCGACGTCGCGCTCCTCGCGGTCAGCAAGACCTGGCCCGCCGACGACGTGCGGGCGCTGGCCGGGCTCGGGCAGCGCGACTTCGGCGAGAACCGCGTGCAGGAGCTGCTGGGCAAGGACGGTGAGCTCGCCGGAACGGACCTGCGGTGGCACTTCGTCGGCCAGCTGCAGCGCAACAAGGCCGCCGCGGTGGCCCGGACCGGCGCGGTGGTCCACTCCGTCGACCGGCCGTCCCTGGCCGCCACGCTGGACCGGGCCGGCCAGGAGGCGGGGCGCCCGGTCGACGTGCTCCTCCAGGTGGACCTCGGTGGCCCGGCGGGTCGGGCCGCGGCCCGGGGTGGGGCGCAGCCCGCCGACGTCCCGGCCCTCGCCGACGCCGTCGCCGCGGCACCCGGCCTCCGGCTCCGGGGGCTCATGGCCGTCGCTCCCCGCGAGGAGCGCCCGGCCCCCGCGTTCGCGCGCCTGGCCGCCCTCGCCGAGCGGCTCCGGGCCGACCACCCGGACGCCGTCGAGATCTCCGCCGGCATGAGCGGCGACCTCGAGGACGCGATCGCGGCCGGCGCCACGGTCGTGCGTGTCGGAACCGCGTTGTTCGGCGCGCGGCCCCTACCCTGCGGAGAGTTCGAGGAACACCAGCCACGCGAGTCGCAGAGGTAACACGAGCCGCAGGCTCACCGGACGTCCGGGACCGATGTGGCGACGACCGTGCAGACGCGACGCTGAGGACACCGGCAGAGGGGGAGGTCCGATGGCTGGAGCCATGCGGAGGATGGGGATCTACCTGGGGCTCGTCGAGGACGACGACACCCGTGGCTACGGCCGGTACGACGCCCGCGGATCCGACGAGCTGGAGCACGACCGTCGCTACGGCCGGTACGGCGAGGACCGCTACGGTGACGAGTTCGCCGACCGCCCCTACGCCGACGACGACTACGCCGGCGGGTACGCCGACGACGAGCCGGCGGTCGCCGAGGTGCCCGCCGCCCGCGACCCCGAGCCGCTGTCGGTGCGCCGGGTCCAGGCCCGTCCGCTCGGCCTCGCGCCGACCGGTGCGAGCGCGTCGGGTGCCGGGTCGGGCTCCGTCGGCGCCCGGCTGGGTGGAATGACCAGCGGCCCCGTCGCTGCCGCGGGGCTCGCCGTCCGCGAGCCGGTGGTGGCCCCCGAGCCCGAGCCCGAGCCCGAGGCGGCACCCGCTCCCGTGTCCAAGAGCTACCGGATCACGACGCTGCACCCGCGCACCTACAACGAGGCGCGCACCATCGGTGAGCGGTTCCGCGACGGCATGCCGGTCATCATGAACCTCACGGAGATGGACGACGCCGACGCCAAGCGACTCGTCGACTTCGCCGCGGGACTGAGCTTCGGGCTGCGCGGTAGTATCGAGCGCGTCACGGCGAAGGTGTTCCTGCTCAGCCCGCAGGACGTCGCCGTCACCCCTGAGGACAAGGCGAAGATCCGCGAGGGCGGGTTCTCCGACAAGTCCTGAGCGGCAGAGTGGAGTCGGCACCGGCGGGTGCCCTGAACGAGCGGGGCCCGTGTCTCTTTTCTGGCAGATCCTCTCATCGGTGCTGCTCGTCTTCCTCGTCCTGCTCTTCGCACGGTTCGTCGTCGACTGGGTGATGGTGCTGGCCCGCAACTGGCGCCCCACGGGCCTGGTCGCGGCCGGCCTCGAGGTCGTCTACTCCACCACCGATCCGCCGCTCAAGGCGGTGCGCAAGGTCATCCCGCCGTTGAACCTGGGGTCCATCCGACTGGACCTCGGGTTTATGGTGCTGCTGATCGCCGTGGTGGTCCTCCGGAACGTCACGCTCGCACTCGCATGACCGCTGAATCCCCCGGGACCAGAGCCGCGGGACGGCCGCATTCCGCTGCCCGTCCCCGCACGCCCCTGTTCTCGCCGTCCGACCTGAGGTGACCTGCGATGCCACTCACGCCTGCCGACGTGCACAACGTCGTCTTCAAGAAGCCGCCCATCGGCAAGCGGGGCTACGACGAGGACGAGGTCGACGCCTTCCTCGATGTCGTCGAGGCCGAGCTGGCCCGCCTGATCGAGGAGAACAACGAGCTCCGCGCCACCGCGAGCCGCGCGGGTGCGCGGGTCGAGGAGCGGCCCGAACCGCCCGCCCCGGCGCCGGCCCCGGCCGCGCCGGTCGTGGCGGCCCCGCCGCCGGTCCAGCCGCCGCGGGAGGACGACAGCGCGCGCGCCTCGCGGATGCTGGCCCTGGCCACCGAGACCGCTGACCGCTACGTCAACGAGGCCAAGACGCAGGCCGAGCAGATGCTCAGCGGCGCCAAGACCAACAGCGACCGGCTCATGAGCGAGGCGCGGGCCAAGAGCGAGCAGATGGTCACCGAGGCCAAGCACCGCGCGGACTCGATGATCGGCGACGCCCGCACCCGCGCCGAGACCATGGAGCGGGAGGCCCGGACCAAGGCCGCCGCCCTGGACCAGGACGCCGAGCGGCGGCACGTCGAGGCCATGGGCAGCCTCGAGGAGAAGCGCAGCAGCCTGGAGCGGAAGATCGAGGAGCTGCGGACCTTCGAGCGCGAGTACCGCACCCGGCTGCGCTCCTACCTTGAGTCGCACCTGCGCGACCTGGACAGCCGGGGCTCGGCCGAGCCCGCCACCGCTGCCCGGCAGAACCAGCACGCCTCCGCCTGACGGCAGCCGCGGGAGCATCGCAGCGAGGAACGAGCAGGGCCCCCGGACTCCGGTCCGGGGGCCCTGCTCGTCGTCGGGCGGTCCCGTCCCGGTGGTGTCGCCCGGCGGGCGGCGTGTCGGGCGGGCGCCCTAGAGTCCAGGCGTGATCGTGATCGCCGGACTGCTCGTGCTCCTGGGCTTCGGGCTCTTCGTGGGCGGGCTGCTGACCGGCATCACCGCGCTGTACTGGGGCTGCGTCGCCGCCTGCGCCGTCGCCGCGGGTGTGCTGGTCGCGGCCCGCCGGGCGATGGCGGCCCGTTCGGCCCCGGCCACGACGGCCCCCGAGCGACCCGCCGACTCCGGAGGTGTTCCAGCGGTGCTCCCGGCGGCCGCCGGCCCGGACCTGGCCACCGGCGCCACGGGCGCCCGGCCCGTCGTCGAACCCCCCGTCGTCGAACCCCCCGTGGTCGAGCCTCCCGCCGCGGAGCCTCCCGCCGCCCGGGCGACGGCGGAGCCGCCGCGGGAGCCGGAGCCGGTGACCGCACCCGTCGCGGCGTCCCCGCCGGCCGGCGCGACCGCCGCCTCGGTCGCGGCCGCGGAGCTCCCCGACCCCCCGGTCGAGGAGGTCGAGGTCACCGATCTGCTGATCATCGTCGACCTCACCGACGAGGTGCTCGTCGTCGACGAGCGCCCCCGCTACCACGTGCCCGGGTGCGTGCACCTCGAGGGGCACGACGCGATCCCGCTGCCGCTGGACGAGGCGCGCACCGACGGGTTCACCCCGTGCGCGGTGTGCCGCCCCGACCGCACGCTCGCCGACCGCGCGCGGGCCCGCCGGACCGGATAGATCCGTCATCCCGGGTCCGGGAGGGCGCCGTCCTCAGCCGGCCTTGGTCACCCAGAACCGGGAGCCGTCCGGCCCCTCGACGCCCTCGCCGGATCCCGCGGTGCCGGCGTGCACGGCGCTGGCCAGCACCTCGCCGGCCAGCTGCCCGGCGTGCTCGGTCAGGGCCTGCGCCATGGCGCCGTCGGCGGTCCAGGACAGCTCGATGCGGTCGCTGACCTCCAGGCCGCCGGCCTTGCGCGCCTCCTGCACGAGCCGGACCACCTCGCGGACCAGGCCGGCCCGCTCCAGCTCGGGGGTGAGCGTGAGGTCCAGCGCCACGGTCAGGCCGCCGGCGCTGGCCACGGTCCAGCCCTCGCGCGGAGTCTCGGTGACCACCAGGTCGCCGTCCTCCATCGCCACCCGGGAGCCGTCGACGTCCACGCCGGCCGTGCCGGCGCGGTAGGCCGCGACGAGGGTCGGCGCGTCGGCCGCGGCGACGGCCTTCGCCACCGCCTGCACCTGCTTGCCCAGCCGGCGGCCGACCGCGCGGAAGTCCACCTTGACGCTGACGTTGACCAGGTCACCGCCCACCGCGGAGAGCTCCAGCAGCTCGGCGACGTTCAGCTCGTCGGCCACCTCGGCGACCAGGTCGCGGGGGAGCGCCGACCAGCCCGGCGCGGCGACGACGGCGCGCGCCAGCGGTTGCCGGGTGCGCATCTTCGCCGAGGTGCGGGCCGACCGGCCCAGCTCCACGAGCCGGCGCACCAGGGCCATCTGCTCCACGAGCCGGTCGTCCAGCGCCGCCTCGTCGACCTGCGGCCAGGAGGCCAGGTGCACCGAGTCGACGGCCGGGTCCCCGTTCCCGCCGGCCAGGCCGGGGACGACGGCGCGCGCCCACACCTCGTCGGTGACGAACGGCGTGAACGGCGCCATGAGCCGGGTCAGGCCGTCGATCACCTCGTGCAGGGTGCCCAGCGCCGAGGGGTCGCCGTCCCAGAACCGCCGCCGGGAGCGGCGCACGTACCAGTTGGACAGGTCGTCGACGAACTGGGCGATGAGCCGGCCGGCGCCCTGGGTGTCGAACTCCTCCAGCGCGGCGGTGACGTCCCGGGTGACCGCGGCCAGCTCGGCCAGCGCCCAGCGGTCCAGCAGCGGCCGCTCGGCCCGCGCGGGAGCGGGGGAGGTCGCGGGGTCCCAGCCGTTGGTCTCCGCGTACAGGGTGAAGAAGCTCGCGGTGTTCCAGTAGGTCAGCAGCACCTTGCGCACGACCTCGGAGAGCGTCTCGTGCCCGACCCGGCGGGCCGACCACGGCGATCCGCCGGCGAGCATGAACCAGCGGACGGCGTCGGCGCCGTGCCGGTCCATCAGCGGGATCGGCTCGAGGATGTTGCCCAGGTGCTTGCTCATCTTCCGGCCGTCCTCGGCCAGGATGTGCCCCAGGCAGAGCACGTTCTCGTAGGAGCTCTGCTCGAACACCAGCGTGCCGACGGCCATCAGCGTGTAGAACCAGCCGCGGGTCTGGTCGATCGCCTCGGCGATGAACTGCGCCGGGTAGGCCGCCTGGAACTGCTCCTGGTTGCGGTGCGGCGCGCCCCACTGCGCGAAGGGCATGGAGCCGGAGTCGTACCAGGCGTCGATGACCTGCCGGACCCGCCGGTAGGTGCCCTCCTCGCCGGCCACCGTGAACGTGACGTCGTCGATGAACGGGCGGTGCGGGTCGAGGTCGGAGAGGTCACGGCCGGTGAGCTCGGACAGCTCGGCCAGCGAGCCGACGGCGATCATCCGGCTCGGGTCCGCGTCGTTGCGCCAGATCGGCAGGGGCGTGCCCCAGTACCGGTCCCGGGACAGCGCCCAGTCGACGTTGTTGTTCAGCCAGTCGCCGTAGCGGCCGGTCTTGATGCTCTCCGGGTACCAGTTGGTCTTCTCGTTCTCGGCGAGCAGCTGACCCTTGATCGCGCTGGTCCGGATGTACCAGGACGGCTGCGCGTAGTACATCAGCGGCGTGTGGCACCGCCAGCAGTGCGGATAGCTGTGCTCGTACCGGATCTCCCGGAACAGCACGCCGCGGGACGTCAGGTCCTCGACCAGCGCGGGGTCGGCGGCCTTGAAGAAGTGCCCGCCCACCAGCGGGATCTCGGCCAGGAAGTGCCCGGTCGCGTCGATCGGGTTCACCACCGGCAGCCCGTAGCCGCGGCAGACGGCGAGGTCGTCGGCGCCGAAGGCGGGGGACTGGTGGACCAGCCCGGTGCCGTCGTCGGTGGTGACGTACTCGGCGAGCACCACGAAGTGCGCGTCCTCGCCCGCCGGGAAGTCGACCAGCTCGAACGGTCGCCGGTAGTGGGTGCGCTCCCAGTCGCGGCCGGGAGCGCGGCCGAGCACCTCGGCGTCCTCCCCGAGGACGGCGGCCAGCAGCGGCTCGGCGACGACGACCGGCACGTCGTCCGTGCCGGCCGCCCGGGCGACGACGTAGGAGACGTCGGGGTGCACGGCGACGGCGGTGTTGCTCGGCAGCGTCCACGGCGTCGTCGTCCAGACCAGCAGGTCGGCCCGGCCGGCCCACTCGCCGTCGGTGACCGGCAGCCGCACGTAGACCGAGGGGTCGGTGATCGTCTCGTACCCCTGGGCGACCTCGTGGTCGGAGAGCCCGGTGCCGCAGCGCGGGCAGTAGGGCGCCACCCGGTGGTCCTCGACCAGCAGGCCCTTCTCGAAGACCTGCTTGAGCGACCACCAGACGCTCTCGATGTAGCTGGGGTCCATCGTCCAGTAGGCGGTGGACATGTCCACCCAGTAGCCCATCCGGCGGGTGAGCTCGGTGAACGCGTCGACGTGGCGCTCCACCGACGCCCGGCAGCGGGCGTTGAACTCGGCGATGCCGAAGCGCTCGATGTCCGGCTTCCCGGCGAAGCCGAGCTCCTGCTCGACGGCGATCTCCACGGGCAGGCCGTGGCAGTCCCAGCCCGCGCGCCGGGGCACCGAGAAGCCCTGCATGGTCTTGAACCGGGGGAAGACGTCCTTGAACGCCCGCGCCTCGATGTGGTGGGTGCCGGGCCGGCCGTTGGCGGTCGGCGGCCCCTCGTAGAAGTTCCACTGCGGCCGGCCGGCCGACTCGGTCAGCGAGCGGTCGAAGACCTTGTCCGACTCCCAGCGCTCGAGGATCCGGTGCTCCAGGGCGGGCAGGTCGACCTGCGGGGGCAGCGCGGCGAAGGGGCCGGTGGGAGCACTCACGCCCCCCATTCTCCCCGAACCGGCAAACCGGTTCTCCGGGTGGCACCGGCCGGCCACCGACCCGCCCGGTGCCCGTGGCGGGAAGGGGCCGGGGGAGCGGTGCGGAAGACTGTCCCCATGAGGGGGACCGGGTGAACACCACGGTGACCCTCGCCCTCGCGATCGGTGCGGCCGTCGTGCTGGTGGCGGCGGTGGCGCTGCGCCTGGCCGACAAGCTCGGGCTGCCCAGCCTGCTGCTGTACCTGGCCCTGGGCGTGATGCTGGGGGAGAGCGGCCTCGGCGTGCAGTTCGACGACGCCGAGCTCACCCAGACCCTCGGCGTCGCCGCGCTGGTGGTCATCCTGGCCGAGGGCGGACTGACGACCCGGTGGGCCGACGTGCGCCGGGCGATCGGCCCCGGGTTGACCCTGGCCACCGTGGGCGTCGCGGTCAGCGTGGCGGTCACGGCCGGGATCACGGTGTGGCTGCTGGACGAGTCGTGGGGCTTCGCCCTGCTGCTGGCCGCGGTCATCGGCTCGACCGACGCCGCGGCGGTGTTCGCGGCGCTGCGCCGGCTGCCGCTCCCTCGTCGGCTGGCCGCCGCGCTGGAGGCGGAGAGCGGTCTGAACGACGCCCCGGCGATCCTCCTGGTGACCACGCTGGCCGCCGTGCTGACCGACGCGCAGGCCCACGCCTGGTGGCTGGTCGTCCTGCAGATGGTCGGGCAGCTCCTGGGCGGCGCGGTCGTCGGCGTCGCGACCGGGGTCCTGGGGGCGCAGCTGCTGCGGCGCGCGGCGCTCCCGCTGGCCGGCTTCTACCCGATCGCGATGCTCTCGCTCTGCGTGCTCGCCTACGCGACGGCGACGCTGGCGTGGACCTCGGGCATCGTCGCGGTGTACCTGTGCGGCGTCGTGCTCGGCAACGTCACGCTGCCGCACCGCACCGCGAGCATCGGGTTCGCCGAGGGGATGGCGTCCCTGGCGCAGATCGGGCTGTTCGTGCTGCTGGGCCTGCTGGTCTCGCCGCCCCGGCTGATCGACGCCCTCGTCCCGGCCCTCGTCGTCGGCGGGGCGCTCCTGCTGGTGGCCCGGCCCCTCTCCGTCGTCCTCTCGCTGGTGTGGTTCCGGTGGCCGTGGTCCCAGCAGGCGTTCGTGTCGTGGGCCGGCTTGCGCGGGGCCGTGCCGATCGTCCTCGCCACCTTCCCCGTCACGGCGGGTGTGCCGGGGGCGGGGCGGATCTTCGACACCGTCTTCGTGCTGGTCGTCGTCTTCACCCTGGTGCAGGGCTGGTCCCTGCCGTGGGTCGCCCGGCGGCTGCGGATCGCCGGGCCGGCCGCACCGCGCGAGATCCAGGTCGAGGCGGCGCCGCTGGAGGAACTCGACGCCGAGCTGATGCAGATGACCGTGCCCGACGGGTCCCGGCTGCACGGCGTCTACCTGCCGGAGCTGCGGCTGCCCGAGGACGCGGCGGTGGTCCTCATCGTGCGCCACGGCCGCGCCTTCGTGCCCGACGACAACACCCGCCTGATGCGCCGGGACCAGGCGCTGCTGGTGTCGGCGCGGCGCTCCCGGCCGGAGGCGGAGCGCCGGCTGCGGGCGGTCAGCCGGGCCGGGCGGCTGGCCACGTGGCGCGGCGAGACCGGCCGCCCGGACGAGACCGACTGACGGTCGGCGCGGCGCCACCGCGCATGGCATCGTGGGCACCGGTGGCCACCGTCGTCCACCGGTTCGGAGCGCCCATGCGGTTCCTCTTCCGGCCACCCGCCGCCGACGCGTCGGGCCTGCTCAGCCTGCCCTGGAACGAGCCGCTAGAGGAGTGGGACGACGAGCTGCTGCTCGACGTGCCCCAGCGCGGCATCTCCCGGCACGTCGTCCGGTTCGTCGCCCTCGACGGCCACGTCTTCGCCCTGAAGGAGATCTCCGAGCGCCTGGCCCGGCACGAGTACGCGCTGCTGGCCCAGTTCGAGGCGGAGGGGCTCCCCGCCGTCTCGGTGCTCGGCATCTGCGTCGACCGCCCGGCGGGCCAGCAGGCCATCCTGGTGACCCGCTACCTCGAGTACTCGATGTCCTACCGCTGGCTGTTCTCCCGGCCCCAGGGGCGGCACTCGGCCGAGCAGTTGCTCGACACGATGGTGGTGCTGCTGGTCCGGCTGCACCTGGCCGGCGTGTTCTGGGGCGACTGCTCGCTGTCCAACACCCTGTTCCGGCTGGACGCCGGGACGTTCTCGGCCTACCTCGTCGACGCCGAGACGGTCGACCGGCACCCGAGCCTGTCCCCGGGCCAGCGCTCCTACGACGTCGACCTCGCCCGGGAACGGGTCGGCGCGGAGCTGCTGGACCTCCGCTTCGGCGGGCTGCTCCCGGACGGGATCGACCCGATCGAGGTGGCCGAGGGGCTGCCGCGGCGGTACGAGAAGCTCTGGGAGGAGGTCACCCGGGAGGAGGTGTTCCGCACCGACGAGCAGCGCTACCGGGTCGCCGAGCGGCTCAAGCGGCTCAACGACCTGGGCTTCGACGTCGGCGAGGTGGAGCTGCTGACCACCGACGAGGGCACCCGCCTGCGCGTGGAGACCCGCGTCTCCGAGCCCGGGCAGAACCGGCGGGAGCTGTTCCGGCTCACCGGCCTGGAGGTGCAGGAACGCCAGGCGCAGCGGCTGCTCAACGACGTGCGCGCGTTCCGCGCCTACCTGGAGCAGAAGTCGGGGCGGCCGGTGCCGGAGACGATCGCCGGGCACCGCTGGCTGGCCGAGGTCTACCAGCCCGTCGTCGACGCGATCCCGCGGCACCTCGTCGGCCGGCTGGCGCCGGCCGAGATCTTCCACGAGGTGCTCGAGCACCGGTGGTTCCTGTCCGAGCGTGCCGGCCGCGACGTCGGGACGACGGAGGCGGCCCGGTCCTACGTCGAGACCGTGCTGCCGCGCACGCCCCCCGAGGTCACGACGCCGTCGGTGATCGCCGAGCGGCGGCCCGACGCCCGGGCGGGGGGCGCGCCCGCGCCAGGCACGTCCCGGACCGGGCTCGATCCGGGCCGCGGTGCCGGTTCGAATTGACACCCTTTGTGACCTGCACCACGCTCCGAAGATCACGGTGACCTACCGTCGCCGTCGCGCCAACGGAGGCGATGCACAGTGCCCTACGCGGCTGGCAAGACAGAGCCCGGGACGCGGGCCACCACGATCCGACCGGCCGCGCGGAGGCAGCCGGGCAGACCCGTCGCAGCGGCCGCGGCCCTGCTGGTCACCGCCGGGACCCTCGCGGCCTGCGGGGGCGGGGGCGGGGGTGCCCGCAGCCTCACCTGGTACATCAACCCGGACGCCGGCGGGCAGGCGGAGATCGCCGCCCGGTGCACCGAGGAGGCCGGCGGCCGCTACACGATCGAGACGGCGCTGCTGCCCCGCGACGCCGCGTCGCAGCGCGAGCAGCTGATCCGACGCCTGGCGGCCAACGACGCCTCGATCGACCTGATGAGCCTGGACCCGCCGTTCATCCCGGAGTTCGCGCAAGCCGGCTTCCTGGCCCCGGTGCCCGACGACGTCGCCGGCCGGGTGACCGAGGACGTCGTCGAGAGCGCCGTGGAGGGCTCGACCTGGGACGGCGAGCTCGTCGCCGTCCCGTTCTGGGCCAACACCCAGGTGCTCTGGTACCGGCAGTCGGTGGCCGAGGCCGCCGGGCTGGACATGTCGCAGCCGGTGACCTGGGAGCAGATCGTCGCGGCGGCCGAGGAGACCGGCACGCTCGTCGGCGCCCAGGGTGCCCGTGCCGAGTCGCTCACCGTCTGGTTCAACGCCCTGATCGAGTCCGCCGGCGGCTCGATCATCACCGAGGCCTCGCCCGAGGACCCGGCCCAGATCGAGCTCGGGCTCACCTCCGAGGCCGGGCAGCGGGCCACCGAGGTGATGAAGATGGTCGCCGAGTCCGAGGCGGCCGGGCCGGCGTTCTCCACCTCCAACGAGGACTCCAGCGCCACCGGGTTGGAGAGCGAGATCGGCGGGTTCAACGTCAACTACCCGTTCGTCTACCCCCGCGCGCTGGACGCCGTCGAGGCCGGGACCATGGACCCGTCGGTCCCGGAGGACTACGCCGCGGCGATCTACCCGCGGGTCGACGAGGACACGCCGGCCGCGCCGCCCTACGGCGGGATCAACCTCGGGGTCGGGGCCTTCAGCGAGAGCCCCGAGCTGGCCTACGAGGCCGCCGAGTGCATCGTCTCGGACGAGAACCAGGCCTACTACTTCGTGACCAACGGCAACCCGGCGTCGGCCACCTCGGTGTACGACAACCCGGAGGTGCTGGAGGCCTTCCCGATGGCCCCGGTCATCCGGGAGTCCCTGGAGCTGGCAGCACCCCGGCCGCAGACGCCCTACTACAACGAGATCTCGGTCGGCATCCAGCGCAGCTACCACCCGCCGTCGGGCGTCGAGCCCGGGGAGACGGGGGAGAACGCCACCGAGCTGATCAAGGCGGTTCTGGCGAAGGAGGACCTGCTGTGACGACGACGACGCTCCCGCCGGGCAAGAAGACCGAACCGGTCTCGTCGCCCGACCGGGGCATCACCGACCGGGCGCGCAGCGAGCGGAGGCTCGGCTGGCTGCTGGCCGGTCCGGCGTTCGCGGTGATGCTCCTGGTCACCGCCTACCCGATCCTGCAGGCCACCTACGAGTCGCTGTTCGACTACCGGCTCACCGACCCGGAGAACCGCTCGTTCACCGGGCTGACCAACTACTGGGTCATCCTCACCGACTCGCTGTGGTGGCAGTCGATCGGCGTCACCGCGTTCATCACGGTGGTCACCGTCGCGGTGGAGCTCGTCCTCGGCTTCGCGCTCGCGCTCGTGATGATCAAGGCGCTCCGGGCGCTGCGCCCGGTGCTCCGCGCGGCGATCCTCATCCCCTACGCCGTCATCACCGTGGTGTCGGCGTTCGCCTGGCAGTTCGCCTTCGACATCAACTCGGGGTTCGTGAACTCCTGGTTCGCCTGGCTGCCCGGCGTCTCCGAGAACACCGACTGGTTCGGTGACCGGTGGACGGCCCTGCTGGTCATCTGCCTCGCCGAGATCTGGAAGACCACGCCGTTCATCTCGCTGCTCCTGCTGGCCGGCCTGGCCCAGGTGCCCGAGGTGCTGCAGGAGGCGGCCAAGGTCGACGGCGCCACCCGCTGGCAGCGGATGTGGAAGGTGACCATCCCCAACATGAAGGCGGCCATCATGGTCGCCCTGCTGTTCCGCACCCTGGACGCCTTCCGGGTGTTCGACACCATCTTCATCATGACCAACGGGGCCAACGGCACCGAGTCGGTGTCGTTCCTGGCCTACCGGCAGACCATCGCGCGGCTGGAGATCGGCCTCGGCTCGGCGGTCTCGGTCCTGCTGTTCCTCTGCGTGGTCGCGATCGCCTTCTCCTTCATCAAGCTGTTCAAGGTCGACCTGTCCCAGACTCGGGGGGATTAGCCATGTCCACGCGGAAGAAGGTCCTCTGGGGCGTCGGCAGCGCGCTGATCGTCTTCTACTGCCTGTTCCCGATCGCCTGGATCGTCGCGGTTTCGTTCAAGGCGCCCAGCGACCTGGCCACCGGGAACTTCCTGCCCACCGAGCTCACCTGGCAGAACTACGAGCTGATCCTCGCCGGCGGCGCCAGCGACCTGTTCCTGCCGGCGCTGCGCAACTCCTTCGGCATCTGCCTGATCGCCACGGCCATCTCCTGCCTGCTGGCGATGTTCGCCGCCTACGCGATCGCCCGGCTGGACTTCCCCGGCAAGAAGCTGATCCTCTCCACGGCGCTGGCCGTGGCGATCTTCCCGGTGATCTCCATCGTCACGCCGCTGTTCAACCTGTGGCGCAACATCGGCCTGTACGACACCTGGCCGGGCCTGATCATCCCGTACCTGTCGCTCACGCTGCCGATCTCCATCTGGACCATGTCGGCGTTCTTCCGGGAGATCCCCTGGGAGATGGAGCAGGCGGCCCAGGTCGACGGTGCGACCACCTGGCAGGCGTTCCGCAAGGTGATCGTGCCGCTCGCCGCCCCCGGCGTGTTCACCACGGCGATCATCGCGTTCTTCATCGCCTGGAACGACTTCATCTACGGCATCTCGCTGACCTCCACCGAGGCGGCCCGCCCGGTGCCCGCGGCGCTGGGTCTGTTCACCGGTGCCTCGCAGTTCGAGGAGCCCACGGGCGCCATCTCGGCGGCCGCGGTCATCGTGACGATCCCCGTCGTCGTCCTCGTCCTGCTGTTCCAGCGGCGCATCGTCGCCGGGCTCACCAACGGCGCGGTCAAGGGCTGACCGCCATGACCCCGACCTGCCCCACCTCATCGACCTCCCGAGGGGACGAACACTGATGGCCTCCATCGAGATGAAGAACATCGTCAAGAAGTACGGCGACGGGTTCCCGGCGGTCAACGACGTCAGCCTGGACATCGCCGACGGGGAGTTCATGATCCTCGTCGGGCCCTCCGGCTGCGGGAAGTCCACGCTGCTGCGGATGATCGTCGGGCTGGAGGACATCACCAGCGGCGACATGATCATCGGCGGCAAGCGGGTCAACGACCTGGCCCCCCGCGACCGGAACCTGTCGATGGTCTTCCAGAACTACGCGCTCTACCCGCACATGACGGTCTACGAGAACATCGCCTTCCCGCTGCGGCTGTCCAAGACCCCGGACGACGAGGTGCGCCGCCGGGTCGACGAGGCCTCCGACGTGCTCGAGCTCAAGGAGCACCTGGAGCGCAAGCCGGCCAACCTCTCCGGTGGCCAGCGCCAGCGCGTCGCGATGGGGCGCGCGATCGTGCGGCAGGCCGAGGCGTTCCTCTTCGACGAGCCGCTGTCCAACCTGGACGCCAAGCTTCGCGGCCAGATGCGCACCGAGATCTCGCGGCTGCAGCGCCGGCTGGGCATCACCACCGTCTACGTCACCCACGACCAGACCGAGGCCATGACCCTCGGCGACCGGGTCTGCGTCCTGCGGAAGGGCAAGATCCAGCAGGTCGCCTCGCCGCGCGAGCTCTACGAGCAGCCGGTCAACCTGTTCGTCGCCGGGTTCATCGGCTCGCCGCCGATGAACTTCCTGCCGGCCACCCCCGAGGGCAACCGGCTGAAGACGCCCTTCGGGGACATCGAGCTCGACGACCAGCGGGCGAAGGCCGTCGCCGGGCACGACCTGCTGCTGGTCGGCATCCGGCCGGAGTACTTCGAGGACGCCTCGCTGGTCGACGAGGCCAAGCGGCCGCTCGGCTCGACGTTCCGGGCACGGGTGGACGTCACCGAGTGGCTGGGGGACTCCCAGTACGCCTACATCCCCTACGAGGCCCCGGACTCGATCAAGGCCCAGCTGCGCGACCTGTCCAAGGAACTGGACTCCGAGGAGCTGCGCACCCAGGCGATCGTGTCGATCGACGCGACCAGCCGCATCCGCGAGGGCCGGGAGGCCGAGTTCTGGCTCGACAGCCGGAAGGTGCACGTGTTCGACCCGGAGTCGGGGGACAACCTCACCCGCGACGCGGAGGCCGGTGCCGAGCTGACCCGGCTGGCCACCCAGGACCGGATGGAGCAGGTGGAGGACTCGCAGTCCCGCTCGCAGGCCGACCACGGCCAGGTGCGGACGGGCGGGGCGACGGCCGTCGGGTCGTAGCGGGCAGCGGGTGGCGGGAGGTCGCGCGGCTATCGTTCTCGGCGGTGGCCGCGCGGCCACGCCGCGATCCCGCCCAGCCGAGGAGCCTCTCTGTCCGAGCACGCCGACCCGGCGGACGACGCCTCCGGGGGTTCCTCTGCCGTCGCGCCGCCCGGCCGCTCCCGCACCCGGCTGCTGCTGTCCCTCGCCGCCGTCGTCCTGGCGCTCGACCTGGTCACCAAGCTGGTCGTCGTGGCCACCATCGAGCCGGGGGAGGACATCCGCACCCTCGGCGGGGCGCTCTACCTGACCCAGCTGCGCAACACCGGGGCGGCGTTCTCCTTCGCCGAGGGCTTCACCGTGCTGTTCACCCTGGTGGCCGTGGTGGTGTCCGTGGTGATCGTGCGCACCGCCCGCCGGCTGCGGTCGACGGGCTGGGCAGTCGCCCTGGGCCTGGTGCTCGGGGGCGCGCTGGGCAACCTGATCGACCGGATCTTCCGCGACCCAGGCTTCCTGCGCGGCGGCGTCGTCGACTTCCTCTCGGTGTTCGGCCCCGACGGCAGCGTGTTCCCGGTGTTCAACGTCGCCGACTCGGCCATCGTCTGCGGCGGCATCCTGGGGGTGCTGCTGGCGCTGCGCGGCATCGAGTTCGACGGCAGCCGCGGCGGCGCGGACGGGCAGCCCGACACCGTGTGAGGTCCGGCTCCGCCGTCCCGTCCGGCCCGACCCGCACAATGGAGCCCGTGACCAGCGCTCCCGGCCTCCACCGGGCCCTCCCGGTGCCCGACGGGCTGGAGGGCCAGCGGGTCGACCAGGCCCTGTCCCGGCTGTTCGGCCTCTCCCGTTCCGCCGCCGCCGAGGTGGCCGACGCCGGCCACGTCGTCGTCGACGGCCGCGTCCGCGGCAAGGGGGACCGACTGACCGGCGGCAGCTGGCTCGAGGTCGAGCTGCCGCCCCCGCCGGGGGAGCCCGCCCCGCCCCGGCCGGTCGAGGGCATGACGATCCTGCACGACGACGACGATCTGGTCGTGATCGACAAGCCGGTCGGCGTCGCGGCGCACCCCAGCCCGGGCTGGGACGGGCCCACGGTGATCGGCGGCCTCGCGGCGGCCGGCTACCGCATCTCGACGTCCGGGGCGGCCGAACGGCAGGGCGTGGTGCACCGGCTGGACGCCGCCACCACCGGCGTCATGGTCGTCGCGAAGAGCGAGCGGGCCTACACCGCGCTCAAGGCCGCGTTCAAGGAGCGCACGGTCGAGAAGGGCTACCACGCCCTCGTCCAGGGCCACCCCGATCCCTCGCGCGGCACCATCGACGCGCCGATCGACCGGCACCCGCGGCACGACTGGAAGTTCGCTGTCGTGAGCGGGGGCCGCCCGTCGGTCACCCACTACGAGGTGACGGAGGCCTTCGCCGCCGCCAGCCTCGTCGACATCCGGCTGGAGACCGGCCGCACGCACCAGATCCGGGTGCACTTCTCCGCGCTGCGCCACCCCTGCGTCGGCGACCCGACCTACGGCGCCGACCCCACCCTCGCGGCGCGGCTCGGCGTCTCCCGCCAGTGGCTGCACGCGGTGCGGCTGGGCTTCCCGCACCCGGCCGACGGGCGGTGGGTCGAGGTCACCAGCGAGTACCCGCCCGACCTCGCCGGCGCGCTGGCCGTCCTGCGCGCCGAGGCCTGACCCACCTCCGGTGACCGCGCTGCCGGCCTCCCTCGCCGACTTCGGCCCCGCGGCGCTGGCCGCCGTCGTGGTGGCCGTCTACCTGGTGGTGGGGGAGCCCGTGGTCGGGCACGTGCTGCACCGCCGGTTCGAGGGCCGGCTGCGCATCGACGCCGGGGCCCGGCGCTCGTTCTACCGGCGGCTGCTGGTGCTCGAGTGGGGGCTGGCGGTCGTGGCGCTCGTCGTCTGGCTGTCCGCCCCGGGGGTCGACGCCGCGGCCGTGGGGCTGGTCTGGCCGCGCGAGTGGCCCGGACCGGTGTCCGCGGTCGTCATCGTGGTGGTGCTGCTGTTCGTCGTCGCCTCGACCCGCCAGCTGCGCTCGGGGGCGCTGCTGGAGATGACCCGCCCGGAGCGCCGGCCGGGTGAGGGCCGGCACGCGGAGCCGCCGGGGCAGTCGACGCTGGCGCTGCTGCCGCGCACGGCCGACGAGCGCCGGCTGTTCACCGTCGTCGGGATCACCGCCGGCGTCTGCGAGGAGTGGCTGTACCGGGGCTTCTTCCTCGCCGTGGTGGCGGCCCTGGCCGGCGGGGTGCCGTCGGCCGTGCTGGTGCTGGTCGCCGCCGTCGCCTTCGGGCTGGCGCACGCCTACCAGGGGCGCGCGGGGATGCTCCTCACCGGCGTCCTCGGCGGGGTGATGGCGGCGCTCTACCTGGACACCGGGTCGCTGCTGTGGCCGGTGCTGCTGCACGCGCTGATCGACCTGCGGTTCCTGCTCGTGCCGGCCAGCGCGCTGCCCGCTCCGGGCGCCGGCCCGCGGGGGGACGCGGCCGGCTGAGGCGTGGTCGCCAGAATGGACGCCGTGCCGAGCCCCACCGCGCAGGTCGCCACCACCGCCGACTGGCCCGAGGTCGCCGCCCTGCGCAGCCGCGTGTTCGTCGACGAGCAGGGCGTCCCGCCGGAGATCGAGCAGGACGACGCCGATGCCACGGCGGTGCACGTGCTCAGCCGGGACGACGCCGGGCGGGTGGTGGCCACCGGACGGCTGCTGGTCGACGGCGCGACCGCCCGGGTCGGCCGGATGGCCGCCGCCGCCGACGTCCGGGGGAGGGGGCACGGGGCCGCGGTCCTGGCCGAGCTGCACCGCCAGGCGGCGGGCCGCGGCGCGACGGTGGTGGAGTTGCACGCCCAGCTGCCGGCCCGCCGGTTCTACGAGCGCGCCGGGTACGCGGCCGTGGGCGAGGTCTACGAGGAGGCCGGGATCGCGCACGTCACCATGCGCCGGCGGCTCGCCGAGGGGCCGGCGGGGACGGTGTGACGGAGTGGTCCGGATCGCCGAGACACGTTCTGTCGGTGGTCGCCGGTAGACCTGTCGAGGTGCGAGGATCGACGCCACCGGTCCCCGCTGGAACGTCACCGCCGAACGGCCTTCCCCGCCGGTCATGAGAACCACCCCGTCGGCCCTGCCCGCCCCGTGCCGGCCGGGCCGTCGAGACCCGTGAGGAGCACCCCGCACCGTGAGCAGCCCGTCCCGCGAAGAGAACTTCGTGCACCTGCACGTGCACACCGAGTACTCGATGCTGGACGGCGCGGCGAAGCTGCCGGAGGTCACCGCGGCCGCGGCCGCCCAGGGCATGCCGGCGCTGGCGATGACCGACCACGGCAACGTCTTCGGCGCCTACGACTTCTACAAGCAGGCCAAGGGCGCCGGCGTGAAGCCGATCATCGGCATGGAGGGCTACTACACGCCCGGTTCCCGGTTCGACCGCGCCCCGTTCGACTTCGGCGACAAGCTCCTCGACGAGGAGGGCGACGGCGGGTCCAACCGGGGCAAGGCCGCCTACACCCACATGACGCTGCTGGCCCGCACCACCGAGGGCATGCACAACCTGTTCCGCATCTCCTCGCTGGCCAGCCTCGAGGGGCAGTACCGCAAGCCGCGGTTCGACCGCGACCTGCTGGAGCGCTACGGCAAGGGCCTGATCGCCACCACCGGCTGCCCCTCGGGCGAGGTGAACATGTGGCTGCGCGCCGGCAAGGAGGACAAGGCGCGCCAGGCGGCGGCGGACTTCCAGGACATCTTCGGGCGGGAGAACTTCTACGCCGAGCTGATGGACCACGGGCTGTCCATCGAGAAGAAGACCCGCCCGGCGCTGCTGGCCATCGCCAAGGACCTCGGCATCCCGCTGCTGGCCACCAACGACCTGCACTACACGCACAAGGAGGACGCCGACGCCCACGACGCCCTGCTGTGCATCCAGACCGGCTCCCGGCTCAACGAGCCCAACCGCTTCAAGTTCAACGGCGACGGCTACTACCTGAAGTCCGCCGCCGAGATGCGGGCGCTGTTCCCCGGTGACCTGCGCGAGGCGTGCGACAACACGCTGCTGATCGCCGAGCAGTGCGAGGTGTCCTTCACCGAGGGCGCCGACCTGATGCCGCGCTTCCCGCTGCCGGAGGGGGAGGACGAGACCTCCTGGTTCATCAAGGAGGTCGAGCGCGGGCTGCACAAGCGCTGGCCGGGCGGCATCCCCGACCACGTGCGCAAGCAGGCAGACTACGAGACCGGGATCATCTGCCAGATGGGCTTCCCGGGGTACTTCCTCGTGGTCGCCGACTTCATCAACTGGGCGAAGGACAACGGCATCCGCGTCGGTCCCGGCCGTGGTTCGGCTGCGGGCTCCCTGGCCGCCTACGCCATGGGCATCACCGACCTCGACCCGCTGGCGCACGGGCTGATCTTCGAGCGGTTCCTCAACCCCGAGCGCGTCTCCATGCCCGACGTCGACATCGACTTCGACGACCGCCGCCGCGGCGAGGTCATCCAGTACGTCTCGCAGAAGTACGGCGAGGAGCGGGTCAGCCAGATCGTCACCTACGGCACGATCAAGGCCAAGGCCGCGATCAAGGACGCCGCCCGCGTGCTCGACCGGCCCTACTCCGTGGGCGACGAGCTGACCAAGCTCATGCCGCCGGACGTGATGGGCAAGGGCATCCCGCTGTCCGGGGTCTTCGACCCGGCCCACCCGCGGTACAAGGAGGCCGCCGAGTTCCGGGCGCGCTACGAGGCCGATCCGGGCGCGGCCGAGGTCGTCGACCAGGCCCGCAAGCTCGAGGGCCTGAAGCGCCAGTGGGGCGTGCACGCCGCCGGCGTCATCATCGGCCGCTACCCGCTGATCGACAGCATCCCGATCATGCGCCGGGAGGCCGACGGCGCGGTCATCACGCAGTTCGACTACCCGACCTGCGAGACGCTCGGCCTGCTCAAGATGGACTTCCTGGGCCTGCGGAACCTGACCGTCATCGACGACGCGCTGCGCAACATCGTCTTGAACGGCAAGGAGCCGATCGACCTCGACGAGCTCAGCAAGGACCTCACCGACAAGGCGACGTACGACCTGCTCGGCCGGGGCGACACCCTCGGTGTCTTCCAGTTCGACGGCGGTCCGATGCGCTCGCTGCTGCGGCTCATGCGGCCGGACAACTTCGAGGACATCTCCGCGGTCGGCGCCCTGTACCGGCCCGGTCCGATGGGCGCGAACTCGCACACCAACTACGCGCTGCGCAAGAACGGCCAGCAGGAGATCACGCCGATCCACCCGGAGCTCGCCGAGCCGCTCGAGGAGATCCTGGGCCAGACCTACGGCCTGATCGTCTACCAGGAGCAGGTCATGGCGATCGCGCAGAAGGTCGCCGGGTACTCGCTCGGCAAGGCCGACCTGCTGCGCCGCGCGATGGGCAAGAAGAAGAAGTCGGTCCTCGACGCGGAGTTCGTCGGGTTCGAGGCCGGGATGAAGGCCAACGGCTTCTCCGCCGCGGCCATCAAGACGCTCTGGGACATCCTCGTCCCGTTCGCCGACTACGCGTTCAACAAGGCCCACTCGGCCGCGTACGGCCTGGTCTCGTACTGGACGGCGTACCTCAAGGCGAACTACCCGGCCGAGTACATGGCGGGTCTGCTCACCAGCGTCGGTGACGACAAGGACCGCCGGCCGATCTACCTGGCCGAGTGCCGGCGGATGGGCATCAAGGTGCTCCCGCCGGACGTCAACGAGTCCTCCTGGGACTTCACCGCGGTCGGCACCGACGTCCGCTTCGGCCTGGCTTCGGTGCGCAACGTCGGGACCAACGTCGTGGAGTCGATCGTCCGGGCCCGCGAGGAGAAGGGCGCGTTCAAGGACTTCGCCGACTTCATGCGCAAGATCGACACGGTGGCCTGCAACAAGAAGGTCATCGAGTCCCTCGCCAAGGCCGGCGCGTTCGACTCGCTGGGCCACTCGCGGCAGGGGATCGTCGCCGTCCACGCGCAGGCGGTCGACTCGGCCATGGGGCTCAAGCGCAAGGAGGCCGAGGGCCAGTTCGACCTCTTCGGCAGCTTCGGCGCGGAGGACGCCGCGGACGACCCGTTCGCCGGGGCCCTCGACATCACCATCCCCACCGCCGACTGGTCGAAGAGCGAGCGGCTGATGTTCGAGCGCGACATGCTCGGCCTCTACGTCTCCGACCACCCGCTGCACGGCGTCGAGCACGTGCTCACCTCGCACGCCGACACCCCGATCGCCGAGATCAACGCCGGCGGGGTCGAGGACGGCGCGAACGTCACGATCGCCGGCATCCTCACCGCGGTCTCGCCGCGCACCAACAAGCAGGGTGCGCCGTGGGCGATCGCCACGCTGGAGGACCTCGAGTCCGGCATCGAGGTGCTGTTCTTCCCCAAGACCTGGGCCGAGGTGTCGGAGAAGATCGTCCGCGACCAGATCGTCGTGGTGAAGGGCCGGATCAGCCGCCGCGACGACCAGCCCTCCCTCTTCGGCTCGGAGGTCACCGTCCCGGAGCTCACCGAGGGGCCGCGCGGCCCGGTGCTGGTCTCCATGGCGGCCGCCCGCTGCACCCCGCCGGTCGTCGAACGCCTGCGCGAGGTCCTGGGCAGCCACCCCGGCACCACCGAGGTGCAGCTGAAGCTGGTCAACGGCAGCCGGGAGACCGTGCTGCGCCTGGACCAGGGGCTCCGGGTGCGGCCCAGCACGGCCCTGATGGGCGACATCAAGGCGCTGCTGGGCCCCACCAGCGTGGCGATCCTCTGAGCCGGCCGACGGCCTGCGGTCCGGGGGTGCGGCCCGCCGGCCCCCGGCGCCGTTGTTCACTGGACCGGTGAGCCCCCCTCTGCCGTCCTTCCGGCCGGTCCCCCGGGTGCCGCCGCACGCCTACTGGCGCGGCTGGCCGGAGGTCCGGGAGGACCTGCGTGCGGGGCGGCCGCTGCTCGTCGGGCTGGTGCTGGCCGGCGTCCCCGCCGGGCTGCTCTGGTGGGCCTTCGCCCCGCGCGCCGACTACCGGGTGACCGAGACCGGGCCGGTCCCGGTCGGCACGCCGTCGGGAGAGCTGGGGATCGGTGACGACGCCGTGCTGGTGTTCGTGCTGATCGGTCTCGGGCTGCTCGCCGGGGCGGCCGCCTGGCGGCTGCGGCGCGGCCGCGGCGTGGGGATGCTGGTGATCCTGGCGGTGGGGACGTCGCTGGCGGCGCTCGTCGCCTGGCAGACCGGTGAGCTGCTGCGGCCGCCGCCCGGCGAGGCGGAGCTCACCGTCGTCGGTGCGCGGGTGTCCACGGGACTCGTGTTCGAGTCCCTGCCCGGGCTGGCGGCCGCGCCGTTCGCCGCGCTGCTGGTCTACCTGGGCTGCGTCGTGGGAACCGCCGACGACGGGCTGGGCCGGCACGGTCGCGACGACGCCGTCGTGGACCACCCCGTCGCGCCACCGGCGGGGTAGCCGCGCTCCGGCGCGGGCCCGCGTGCGGCTCCGCCGCGAGTGTGCACCGTGCACAACGGTGCCGGTCAAGTTGGTGTCCCGGGGACGTGGGCACGTCCGCCCGGGCTTCCTAGTGTCATGCGTCACAGGGCCCGTGTGTTCCGGGTCACGACGAGCACCGGGAGTGGCGCGCCATGGGCTTCGGCTACCTGCCGTGGGAACGACGAGGTGCATCCGGTGACGCGCCGGCCGTGCGGGACGACCGCGGAGAGCTCACCCGGGCCGGGTTCGACGCCCGGATCACCGCCTTCGCCGGCCAGCTGGCCGAGCGTGGTTTCGGTCGCGGCGACGTCCTCGCGGTCATGCTCCCCAACCGGGTGGAACTGCTCGTGGCGCTGTTCGCCGCCTGGCGGCTGGGCGGCACGGCCACCCCGGTCAACCCGGTGTTCACCGCGACGGAGGCGGACCACCAGATCACCGATGCGGGCGCCACGGTGGTGCTCAACTCCGGTCCGGGCGCCCCCGACGGGGGGCGTCCCGCGATCCACGTCGGGGACATGCGCGTCGAGCCGATGGGGACGGAGAGCGCCCCGGCCGCCCTGCGGGGCGAGGATCTGGCGCTGCTCATCTACACCAGCGGATCGACCGGCCGTCCGAAGGGCGTGATGCTCGACCACGCCAACGTCGACGCCATGTCGGACACCATGGCCCGGCACTTCTCGCTGACCGAGCGGGACCACTGCCTGCTGGTGCTGCCCCTCTTCCACGCCAACGCCCTCATGGTGAGCGCGCTGGCGGTCCTCCGGTCGGGCGGCCGGCTGAGCATCGCCGGCAGCTTCTCGGCGAGCCGGTTCTTCGACGACGTCGAGCGCCTGCGTCCCACCTACTTCTCGGCGGTGCCGACCATCTACGCGCTGCTGGCCTCCCTGCCCGACGACGTGCGCCCGGACACCTCCTCGCTGCGCTTCGTGGTCTGCGGCGCCGCTCCCGTGTCCGCCGAGCTCCTGGACCGCTGCGAGAAGCGGTTCGGCTTCACCATGGTGGAGGGCTACGGGCTCACCGAAGGCACGTGCGCATCGGCGTGCAATCCCGTCGCGGGGATCCGCAAGCTCGGCACCGTCGGGCCCGCGCTGCCCGGCCAGCAGATCGCGATCAGGCGGCAGGACGGGTCCTTCGCCGGGCCGGGAGAGACCGGCGAGGTGGTCGTGGCCGGCCCCACCGTCATGCGGGGCTACCTGAACCAGCCCGCGGAGACGGCGGCCACCCTCGTCGACGGCTGGTTGCGCACCGGTGACGTCGGACGGCTGGACGAGGACGGATACCTCACGCTGGTCGACCGGGTGAAGGACATGATCATCCGGGGTGGGGAGAACATCTACCCCAAGGAGATCGAATCGGTCCTGCACGGCCTGCCCGGCGTCCTGGAGGCCGCGGTCGTCGGCCGGCCGGACCCGGTCCTGGGTGAGGTGCCCGTCGCCTACGTCAGCCTCTATCCCGGCTCGACCGTCTCGGAGGGCGACCTCCTCGACCACTGCCGCCGGCACCTGACCAGGGTCAAGGTGCCCGTGCGGATCAGCGTCGAACCGGCGCTGCCCAAGAACCCCGTCGGCAAGATCGACAAGCCGGCTCTCCGCCGTTCGCTGCTCCCGCAGCCGGCCTGACAGCCCCCGCCCCGCACCGCCGTCCGCGCGAGCCCCCTCGCGCCGGACACCCCTGCCCGAGAACCGGACGAGACCGCCCCCAGGAGGAGCGACCATGGGTTTCAAGACCGCGGACATGCCGCCGGTGGACCCGGCCCAGTACGAAGCCATGCCGTTCATGGAACGGATGCGGATGCTGGCCACGCACTGGGCCGAGTACGGCTTCGGCAGCCCGAAGAGCAACCACATGCTCTACATCTACAAGCTGGCCTTCTACGTGCTCGGCGGGCTGCTGGTCGTCGGTCTCACGACGCCCGGCCTGAGCCTGGCCGACCTCGGCGCGTGGTGGGGCGAGCCGATCGTCTACCAGAAGCTGATCGTGTGGACCATCCTGTTCGAGATCACCGGCTGGGCCTCGTCCTCCGGTCCGCTGGCCTTCAAGTTCGCGCCCTTCACGGGAGGCTTCCGCTACTTCTCCCGGCGGAACACCCTCCGGCTGCCGCCGTGGCCGGACAAGGTCCCCTTCACCCGCGGTGACCACCGCACCGGTGTCGACGTGACCCTCTACTACGCCGTCCTCACCTCACTGGCCGTCCTGCTGATCGGTCCCGGCGTGCGCACCGACGCCCTTCCCGGCAGCGAGGCAGGGCTCCTGCCGCAGTGGCTGCTGCTCACCTTCGTCGCGCTCATCATCGCCATGGGCCTGCGGGACCGGGTCGTCTTCCTGGCGGCGCGCTCCGAGCAGTACGTGGCCGTGCTTTTCTTCTTCGGCATCCTGAGCAACCACGTCGACATGATCCTGGTGGCCAAGATCGCCATGGTGTCGATCTGGGTGGGCGCCGGTGTCTCCAAGTTCGGCCACCACTTCACCAACGTGGTCCCGCCGATGATGAGCAACACGCCGTGGCTGACCTCCACGCGGTTCAAGCGCGCCCTCTACCGCGACTTCCCGAACGACCTGCGTCCCTCGCGGATCGCCTGGGCCTTCGCCCACATCGGCGGCACCGTCGTCGAGCTGGTGCTGCCGTTCGTGCTGCTCTTCTCGACGAACGCGACGATCACCTGGCTGGCCATCGTCGGCATGATCGTGTTCCACATCTTCATCACGTCCACGTTCCCGCTCGCGGTTCCGCTGGAGTGGAACGTGTTCTTCATGTTCGCCACCGCCTGGATCTTCGGCGGCTTCCCCGCGTCCGAGGGATACGGGGTCGGCGCGATCAGCTCGCCGTGGCTGCTCGCCGGCATCGTCGCCGTGTTCGTCGCCTTCCCGATCCTGGGCAACCTGCGGCCGGACCTGGTGTCCTTCCTGCCGTCGATGCGCCAGTACGCCGGCAACTGGGCCTCGGCCACCTGGGCCTTCCGGGGTGACGAGGCCGAGGCGAAGCTCAACAAGCACCTGGTGAAGTACAACGACAACCAGGTCGACCAGCTCACGGCTGCCTTCGGCAAGGAGATCGCGGAGATCTTCATGCAGAAGGCGGTGGCCTGGCGGACCATGCACAGCCAGGGGCGGGGGTTGCTGTCGCTGATGATGCGGCACCTCGACCGGCTGGAGAACTACCGGATCCGCGAGGGCGAGTTCGTCTGCACCACGCTGGTCGGCTGGCAGTTCGGCGATGCGCACCTGCACAACGAGCAGACGATCCGCGCGGTGCAGGAGCGCTGCGCCTTCGAACCGGGTGAGTGCGTCGTCGTCTGGGTCGAGTCGCAGCCGATCCACCGCTCCACCCAGGAGTACAAGGTCATCGATGCGGCGCTGGGCGTCGTCGAGCGCGGCTACTGGGAGGTGTCGGACGCGGTGGCGGCGCAGCCGTGGCTGCCCGACGGGCCCATCCCGCACACCGTCACCTGGCGCAGTCCCGGATACACGCCGGCGGGGGAGCACACCCACCCCGTCGTCCGTGCCAGTGTGAGTGCATGACCGACGCCGTCGTGGTCGGCAGCGGGCCCAACGGGCTCGCTGCCGCCCTCACTCTGGCCGCCGCCGGTGTCCGGGTCACGGTGCTCGAGGCCGCGGACACCATCGGCGGAGGTACCCGCAGCAGCGCCCTCACGCTGCCCGGGCTGATCCACGACGAGTGCTCGGGCTTCCACCCCCTGGCCGTCGACACCCCCTTCTCGCGCGCGTTCGACCTGGCGGCGCACGGGCTGACCTGGCGCTGGGCCGACATCGAGTACGCACACCCGCTCGACGGCGGCCGTGGCGCTGCCGTCCAGCGGTCGGTGGACGACACGGCTGCCACCCTGGGGCCCGACGGGCGCCGCTGGCGCAGCCTCTTCGGCCCCCTGACGGAACGGTTCGGTGACATCACCGAGGACTTCCTGCGCCCGCTCCTGCACGTGCCGGCCCACCCGGTGAAGCTGGCCCGCTTCGGCGCCTACGCGCTGCTGCCGGCGACGGCGCTGGCCCGGCGCTGGTCGACGCCGGAGGCGCGGGCGCTGTTCGCCGGCGTCGCCGCGCACGCCTTCCGGCCGTTCGGCTCCCCGGCGTCCTCGGCGATCGGCGTGGCGCTCGGCACGGCGGCGCACCGCTACGGCTGGCCCGTGGCCGAGGGCGGGTCGGCCGCCTTCGGCCGGACGATCTCCGCCCTGCTCGACGCGCACGGGGCCAAGGTCGAGACCGGGGTGACCGTCGGTTCGCTGGACGAGCTCGGCGATCCCGACATCGTCATGCTCGACGTCGCCCCGGCCGCGGCCGCGCGGATCGTCGGGGACCGCATGCCCGGGCGGATCACCCGCGCGCTCACCCGGTACCGGCACGGCCCCGGCTCCTTCAAGGTCGAGTTCGCCGTGCAGGGCGGCGTTCCCTGGGCCCACCAGGAGTCCCGCCGCGCGGGCACCGTCCACGTCGGTGGCACGTTCGAGGAGATCGCCACGGCCGAGACCGACGTCGCACGTGGCCGGATGCCGGATCATCCGTTCGTGCTGGTCGGGCAGCAGTCCGTCGCCGACCCGACCCGGTCCAGCGACGGCGTCCACCCGGTGTACAGCTACGCCCACGTGCCGGCCGGGTACACCGGCGACGCCACCGCCGCCATCGAGGCCCAGATCGAGCGGTTCGCGCCCGGTTTCCGGGACCGCGTCCTCGCTCGGCACGTGACCTCGACCGCCGGTCTGGAGGCGCACAACGCCAACTACGTCGGCGGGGACGTCGTCACCGGCGCCAACGACCCCCTCCAGCTGGTGTTCCGGCCCCGCATCGCACTGGATCCCTACTCGCTCGGTGTCGACGGGGTCTACCTGTGCTCGGCAGCCACCCCGCCCGGCGCCGGCGCACACGGCCTGTGCGGCTTCAACGCCGCGACGTCGGCCCTGTCCCGGATCACCCGCTGAGCCCGGTGGAGGGAGGCCTGAACCCGCCGGGGCGGAGCGGCACCGAGGGGGCGGCGGGGCCCTCGCCGGGCGCAGCTGGACCGCCCGGGGACCCGGCCGCCGACCGCATCCGCGCCCTCGTCACCCGGGCCGCGCAGCGGCTGGACGCGCGTCAGCCGCAGATAGCCCGGGACATGAGCGATCTCATCGCCAGGCACATCCGGTCCCTCGACGTCGACCCGCAGTTCCTCGAGCTGCTCCGGGCGAGCGTGGACGCGAACACCAAGACGCTCACGCACATCCTCACCAACCACATCCCGATCGAGCACCTGCAGCCCACGACGGCCGCCGTGGAGTACGCGCTGCGGCTGGCCCAGCGCGAGATCCCGGCCAACTCCCTGGTGCGCGCCTACAGCGTGGGCAAGGACGACTTCATCGAGCAGATCTTCCCCGACGTGCAGGCGCTGGACTGCACGGCGGAGGAGAAGTTCCAGGTCCTGCACCACATGGCCACGGTGGTCGGGCGGTACATCGACTGGATCTCGCAGTACGTGTTCGAGGCCTACGAGAAGGAACGCGAGCGCTGGCTGAGCACCCAGGGCACGGTCCGCGCGGCACTGATCCACGACGTCCTGGGCGGGCGGAACGTGGCTCCCGCCCACTTCGAGCGGGAGACGGGGTACCGGCTCGCCGCCCACCACCTGGGGCTGATCATCTGGTCCGTGGACGCCACCCCGGCTCCCGACGAGCTCCGGTTGCTCACCTCGGTGGTGTCCAAGGTGGCCGCCGGCGCGGGCTGCTCCGGAGCGCCGCTGGTGACGGCGGTCGACCGGGAGACGGCCTGGGCGTGGCTGCCGTTCGCGGCCCGCCCGGCCGAGGTGGACACGGCACGGATCCACCGGCAGGTGGAGCAGGCGCGGACGTGCCGGGTCACCCTCGGGCTGACCGCTCCCGGTGTGGCCGGTTTCCGGCGGACGCACGTCCAGGCGCAGGCCGCGCGCCGCGTCGCGACGGCGTCGGGCGCACCCGTGCCGGTGGTGGGCTTCGGGGACGAAGGGGTCGCCATCACGTCGATGCTGGCCGCGGACCTGGACTCGGCCCGGGTCTGGATCTCCGAGGTCCTCGGGCAGCTCGCCCTGGACAACGATGCGTCCCGCGTGCTGCGGGACACCCTCCGGATCTTCTACCTCGCCGGGGAGAGCTACACCGAGACGGCCGAGATCATGCGGCTGCACCGCAACACGGTGAAGTACCGCGTCTCCCGGGCCCTGGAGCTCCGGGACCCCGCTGCCCGGTCGCACCGGGTGGACCTGGCCGTCGCCCTGAACGCCTGCCATTTCCTCGGTTCCGCGGTCCTCACCGCCCCCGGTCCCCGCTGACCGCCCGTTCCCGGCGGGTCAGTTCACCGTCATCGGGCTGGCGAACTGCTGCAGCGGCGCCGGCACGGCGCCGAGGGTCTGCAGCAGCGTCAGCTCCCGGCGCAGCAGGCGGGACTCCGCGGCCAGCCGTCGCCGGGTGGCCGACTCCGCCAGGAGGGCCTGCCGGTCCTCCGTGGTGAGCAGCGCCGACGACGCGACCAGCCACGACAGCGCCGTCGGGTCGTCGGCCGCGGCGGCGAGCCGCACGGCCGCCTCCGCGCCGTCGCCGTGGGCGCCGGCGCCCAGCGCCGACACCTCCGACACGTAGCGGGTGAACAGGTCACCCACCCCGCGGGCGAGCAGGTCCAGCGATCCACGGGCGACCGAGGTGGCCACCTCGTCGGTGGGGGGAGCCAGCAGGCCGGAGCCGTCGGTGACGGCCTCGGCGTCGCCGGCGGCCTCCTCGGCGGCCTCCTCCTCGGCGAGCCACTCCACCTCGGCCTGGAGGTAGGGCGGATCGTCCCCGACGACGACGTCGAGCAGGCGGAACCGCTCGCCGCCCACCGTCACGATCCGGAAGCCGCCGTCGGCCTGCGGCTGCACCCGCTGCAGGCGGGCGGTGCACCCGACGTCGTAGAGGGCGGCCGCCGGGGACACGTGCTCGACCTCCCAGCCCTGCCGGATCGCCACGACGCCGAAGAACCGGCGGTCCCCGTGCTCGGGCAGGTCCATCAGGTCGCGCATCAGCCGGCGGTACCGGGGCTCGAAGATCTGCAGGGGCAGCACGACACCGGGGAACAGCGGCCGTCCCAGCGGGAACAGCGGGATCAGCTCACCCATCCGGGCAAGCCTACGGGTCGCCTGCCCGCTGCCCGCCCGGGCGCCCCGGGTGCGGTCCGGGCCGCTGGCTACCCTGGAGACCCCGTCGCCCGACGCCGGTGACTGTTCCGCCCACCCATCCGGAGGCACCCGTGCTCGCCCGCATCGACCTGCGCGGATCCGCGCTGCCCGGCGTCCGGGAACTCGCCGGCCTGCTGCCGCGGGCCGCCACCGACATCGACTCGGTGCTGGCCACCGTCCGGCCGCTGTGCGAGGACGTGCGGATCCGGGGTGCCCACGCGGTGCGGGAGATCACCGCCCGGCTCGACGGGGTGGACGCCGAGGACTTCGCCGTGCCGCAGGAGGCGCTGGACCGGGCGCTGGCCGAGTGCGACCCGACGCTGCGCGAGGCGCTGGAGGAGGCGATCTCCCGGGTCCGGCAGGTGCACGCCGACCAGCGGCGCACCGACGTGACCACCCAGGTGGTCGCCGGCGGGACCGTCACCGAGCGCTGGTTGCCGGTCCGCCGCGTGGGGCTGTACGTGCCCGGCGGGCTCGCCCCGCTGCTGTCCAGCGTCGTGATGAACGTGGTGCCCGCGCAGATCGCCGGTGTCGAGTCGATCGCCGTCGCCTCCCCGCCGCAGCGCGACCACGGCGGGCTGCCGGACCCGGGGGTGCTCGCCGCGTGCGCGCTGCTCGGGGTCACCGAGGTGTACGCCGTCGGCGGCGCCCAGGCGATCGCCGTCTTCGGCTACGGCGCCGGGTCCTGCGAGCCCGTCGACATGGTCACCGGGCCGGGCAACGTCTACGTCACCGCCGCGAAGCGGCTGCTGCGCGGGCTCATCGGCATCGACTCCGAGGCGGGCCCCACCGAGGTGGCGATCCTCGCCGACGACACCGCCGACCCGGCGCACGTCGCCGCGGACCTGATCAGCCAGGCCGAGCACGACCCGCTGGCCGGTGCGGTGCTGGTGACCGACAGCGAGGCGCTGGCCGACGCCGTCCTGGCGCTGGTGCCCGCGCAGGTGGCGGCCACCAAGCACTCCGACCGGATCACCACCGCGCTGGACGGCACCCAGTCCGGCATCGTGCTGGTCGACGACCTGGCCGCCGGCCTGCGCGTGGTGGACGCCTACGCCGCCGAGCACCTGGAGATCCAGACCCGGGATGCCCGCGAGGTGGCGCTGCGGGTGCGCAACGCGGGCGCGATCTTCGTCGGCGCCTGGTCGCCGGTCTCCCTGGGCGACTACATCGCCGGGTCGAACCACGTGCTGCCCACCGGCGGGTGCGCCCGGCACTCCAGCGGGCTGTCCGTGCAGTCGTTCCTGCGCGGGATCCACCTGGTCGAGTACGACGAGCAGGCGCTCGCCGACGTCGCCCGGCACGTCGACGCCCTCGCCGGCGCCGAGGACCTGCCGGCGCACGCCGCCGCCGTCCGCATCCGGCAGACCGCGCGGCAGAGCGGCTGATGGCCGGCCTCGACGAGCTCCCGCTGCGGCCGGAGCTGCGCGGTCGCACGCCCTACGGCGCTCCGCAGGTGCCGGCGACCCACCGGCTCAACACCAACGAGAACCCGCACCCGCTGCCGGCCGAGCTGCTCGCCGACCTCGGGGCGGCGCTCGGCTCCGCGGCCCTGGAGCTCAACCGGTACCCCGACCGCGACGCCGTCGCGCTGCGGACCGACCTCGCCGCCTACCTGACGCGCACCGGCGGGCAGCCCGTCGGTGCCCGGCAGGTGTGGGCGGCCAACGGCTCCAACGAGGTGCTCCAGCAGATCCTGCAGGCCTTCGGCGGTGCCGGGCGCACGGCGCTGGGCTTCACCCCCTCGTACTCGATGCACCCGATCATCGCGGCGGGCACCGGCACGGCGTGGGTCGACGGCCACCGGGCCGCCGACTTCACCATCGACGCCGCGGCCGCGGTGGCGCAGGTGCGGGAGGTCCGGCCCGGTGCCACCTTCGTGACCAGCCCGAACAACCCGACCGGGACCGCGGTCGACCTGGACACGGTGGCCGCGCTGTACGAGGCGACCGACGGGGTGCTCGTCGTCGACGAGGCGTACGCCGAGTTCGCCCGGACCGGCACGCCGTCGGCGCTCACCCTGCTGCCGGGCCGGCCCCGGCTGATCGTCAGCCGGACGATGAGCAAGGCCTTCGGGATGGCGGGCCTGCGGCTGGGCTACCTCGCCGCGGACGCCGCCGTCGTCGACGCGCTGCAGCTGGTCCGGCTGCCGTACCACCTCAGCTCGCTCACCCAGGCCGCCGCACGCACGGCCCTGGCGCACACCGACGCACTGCTGGCGACCGTCGACGCGGTGAAGGCGCAGCGCGACCGGATCGTCGCGGCGCTGCCCGGCCTCGGGCTGACCAGCGTGCCCAGTGACGCCAACTTCGTCCTGTTCGGGCACTTCGCGGACCAGGCGAAGGCCTGGCAGGCGCTGCTCGACCGCGGGGTGCTGGTGCGCGACGTCGGGCTGCCCGGCTGGCTCCGCGTCACCGCCGGCACCGCCGAGGAGACCGACGCCTTCCTCACCGCGCTGGGTGAGATCGCGCCGGACCACCGCACGACTCTGGGAGACTGACCGCATGACCCGCACCGCACGCGTCGAGCGACAGACCAACGAGACCAAGCTCGTGGTCGAGCTCGACCTCGACGGCACCGGCACCAGCTCGATCAGCACCGGCGTGGGCTTCTACGACCACATGCTGACGGCGCTGTCCAAGCACAGCGGCATCGACCTGACCGTGCGGGCCGACGGCGACCTGCACATCGACGCCCACCACACGGTGGAGGACGTCGCCATCGCCCTGGGCCAGGCGTTCGCCCAGGCGCTCGGCGACAAGCGCGGCATCACCCGCTACGGCGACGCGACGATCCCCATGGACGAGGTGCTTGCCCAGGCGGCGGTGGACCTCTCCGGCCGGCCGTACTTCGTGCACGCCGAGCCCGAGAACATGACCCCGATGATCGGGCCGGACTACCCGACCAGCCTGACCAAGCACGTGCTGGAGTCCTTCGCGTTCAACGCGCGGATCAGCCTGCACGTCCGGGTGCTCTACGCCGGCCGGGACGCCCACCACATCGTCGAGGGGCAGTTCAAGGCGCTGGCGCGGGCGCTGCGCACCGCCGTCGCCCTGGACCCGCGGGTGACCGACGTGCCCTCCACCAAGGGCGCCCTGTAACCCGGTGGACTTCGGCCTGATCCTCGTCGTGCTCGGCGGGTTCCTCCTCGGCGGCGCCTGGAGCATCTGGCGGGCGGACTCCGACACCGCCGGGCGCACCGGACCGCAGACCGTCTTCGCCGCGATCCTGCTGTTCGCGGCGGTGCTGGCGACGGCCTCGGGGATCCTCCGGCTGGTGTGAGCCGAGCGGACGAGGAGCGCTTCCTCGAGCTGGTCACCGCCGACCCCACGGTGCGGGCGGTGCTCGAGCGCGCCCCCGCCCTGGGCCTGGCCGACTGGTGGCTGACCGCCGGGGTGCTGTTCCAGACGGTGTGGAACGGCCTGACCGGCCGTCCACCCGGCACCGGCATCCGCGACGCCGACTTCTTCTACTTCGACCCCGACACCTCGTGGGGGGCCGAGGACGCGGTGATCCGGGCGGGCGCGGAGCTGTTCGCCGACCTGCCGGTGCCGGTCGAGATCCGCAACGAGGCCCGGGTGCACCTCTGGTACGAGCTGAGGTTCGGCGCGCCGGCCGTGCCGTTCCGGGACTGCGCCGACGCCATCGACCACTTCGCGGCGGTCTGCTGCTGCTACGGGATCCGGGTGGACGACGCCGGCGCGGTCGAGGTCTACGCACCGCACGGCTACGACGACCTCTTCGCGCTGGTGGTGCGGCCCAACCCGCGGCTGGCGCCCCGGCACGTCTACGAGGCCAAGGCCGCGCGCTGGGTGGGGGAGTGGCCCGAGCTCACGGTCCTGCCGTGGCCCGACGGGCCGGACGCCGGCCGCTGAGCATCCGCCGTCCCGGTCCGCCGCGCGCGCGTGCAACGGGACCTACACGTCGTCGACGAGAAGCACGCGCTGGGTGACGCCGAGGCCGTCCAGCAGCCCCTTGTGCGACTGCCGCTCTTCGTCGGCCAGGTAGGACTCGAAGCCGTCCTGCGACACGAAGGAGACGATGTGGACCTCCGTGAGCGCGTCGCCAGTTCGCAGGCGTCGTTCGAGGCGACCGCCGTGACGCGTGAGCAGGGGCAGAACTGCGGACTCGTACGCCTGGAAGCCCGCGTCGGCTCCACTCGGGATGTCCGCGACCATGACGATGGTCAAGCTCATCGGAGGGACGGTAGCCCCTGGGTGGCCACTGTCGCCCGGAAGAAGGTGTCCTGAGTGGCCCTCCCGTGGTGGCTGGGTGGACGCCCGGCGGCTGCCCTCGGCCGGCTCGGCTGCCGGCCGCCGCCGCCGGGAACACTTCCGGTCGCTCCCGTGCTGGTCGGTAGCGTGGCAGGCGTGAAGAAGGTGGCGGTCCTCGACTACGGCTCGGGCAACCTGCGGTCGGCCGAGCGCGCGCTCCAGCGGGTGGGGGCCGACGTGACGGTCACCGCCGACTTCCAGACGGCGCTGGACGCCGACGGGCTCGTCGTCCCCGGCGTGGGTGCGTTCGCCGCCTGCATGACCGGGCTGGACGCCGTCCAGGGCCGCCGGATCATCGGCCGCCGCCTCGCCGGTGGCCGCCCGGTGCTCGGCATCTGCGTCGGCATGCAGATCCTCTTCGAGCGCGGCGTCGAGCACGGCGTGGACGCCGAGGGCTGCGGCGAGTGGCCCGGGGTCGTGGAGCCGCTGCAGGCGCCCGTGCTCCCGCACATGGGCTGGAACACCGTCCAGGCGCCCCGGGAGAGCGTGCTCTTCGACGGCCTCGAGGGCGAGCGCTTCTACTTCGTGCACTCCTACGGGGTCCGGAACTTCCCTCTGGCCCAGGACGGCGCGCCGTCGCGGCTCGCACCCCCGAAGGTGACCTGGGCCGAGCACGGCGACCGGTTCGTCGCCGGGGTGGAGAACGGGCCGCTCTCGGCGACGCAGTTCCACCCGGAGAAGAGCGGCGACGCCGGCGCCCAGCTGCTGACCAACTGGCTCGGCACCCTCGACTGAGGGCCGGGCTCAGCTGCGCAGGTAGCTGGCCCCGTTGACGTCGATGATCGTGCCGGTGGAGAAGCGGGCCTCCGGCGACGCCAGCCACAGCACGGCCGCGGCCACCTCGTCCGGGCGGGCCACCCGGCCGTAGGGCGACTGCGCCCGGACCGCGTCGCCGCCGGGGCCGTCGAGGATCTCCCGAGCCATCTCCGTCTGCACGAACCCCGGCGCGACGCTGCCCACGGTGATCCCGTGCGGCGCCAGCGCCTGGGCCATCGACTGCCCGAAGGCGTTGAGCCCGGCCTTGGCCGCGCCGTAGGCGGGGGTGGTCGGCTCACCGCGGAACGCGCCGCGGCTGGTCACGTTCACCACCGCGCCGCCGCCGGCCGCCACCAGGTGGGGCACCGCCCGAAACGTGGCGTGCATGGCGCCGACCAGGTTCACCTGCAGGGTGCGCGTCACGACGGCCTGCCAGTCGTCCCACGTGGTCTCCAGCGGTGGGTGCGGCATGAAGACCCCGGCGTTGTTCACCAGCACCTGGAGCTGCCCGAGCGCGGCCGCCGCCTCGTCGACCATCGCCCCGACGGCCTCGGGGTCGGCCACGTCGGCCTGCACCACCACGTGCCCCTGCCCGGGGAGCTCGGCGGCCACCCGCTCGGCCGCCTCCCGGGAGCTGCCGGAGTGCACGGCCACCCGGTCGCCCCGGGCGGCGAAGGCGGCGGCGATCGCCCGCCCGATGCCGCGGGAGGCACCGGTCACGAGGACGGCGCGGGAGTCGCTGGAGTCGGCCACGCGGGGAGTCAACCAGCCGGGACCGACGGGCCGCGGGCCGCGCCTGCCCGGCCGGGCCCCGATCGCCGCCTAGGGTTCCCGGGTCCCGTTCCGGTGCTGCCCAGGAGGTCGGCGTGCCCGCCGAGCGAACGTCTCGAACCGGCCGGCGGCCCGGCCGTGCCGCCGGCCTCGCGGTCGTCGCGCTGCTGCTCCTCCTCGCCGGCTGGTCGGTGGCCGGGTTGCGGCCGCCGGACCCGCGGCCGGCCGACGCCCCCGCCACGGAGTTCAGCGCCGCCCGCGCGTTCCCCCACGTGGCGGAGGTCGCGGCCGAGGTGCACGTCGCCGGCAGCCCGGAGAACGACCGGGTCGTCGACCACCTGGTGGCCACGCTCAGCGGGCTGGGTCTCGACACCCGGGTGCAGAACGCCGTCGGGGCGCGCAGCGGCGGGGCGGGCGAGGCCCGCATGGCCCGCGCGCGCAACGTCGTCGCCGTGCTGCCCGGCACCGATCCCACCGGCCGGCTCTACCTGATGGCCCACCACGACTCGGCCGAGGCCGGCCCCGGGGCCGCCGACGACGCGGCCGGGGTCGCGGCGCTGCTGGAGTCGGTGCGCGCGCTGACGGAGGGCCCGCCGCTGCGCAACGACGTCGTCGTGGTGCTCACCGACGCCGAGGAGGCCTGCCTCTGCGGCGCCGAGGCCTTCGCCGCCTCGCACCCGCTGGCCGGCGGGGGAGTGGTGCTGAACTTCGAGGCCCGCGGCACCGGCGGCCCGCCGATCATGTTCGAGACCTCGCTGGGCAACGCCGGCCTCGCCGAGGTCTTCGCCGACGCCGCGGTGCACCCGGTGGCCAGCAGCTTCGCCGTCGAGGTCTACCGCGCGCTGCCCAACGACACCGACTTCAGCGTCCTGCTGGCGGACGGCGACTTCACCGGCATGAACACCGCCTTCATCGACGGGGCCGCCGCCTACCACTCGCCGCAGGACACCCCCGAGCGGCTGGACCGCGGCACGCTGCAGGCCCTGGGCGACAACGCGCTGGCGCTGACCCGCGAGCTGGGGAACCGGGACCTCGGCGTCCTGACCGAGGCGGGCGGCGGCGACGCGACCTACTTCCCGCTGCCCGGCCTGCTGGTGCGGTACCCGGGCTGGCTGGTGTGGCCGCTGGCCGGTGCGGCGCTGGTCGCCGTGGCGGGCAACGTGGCGGTGCTGCGGCGGCGCGGCGGGATCCCGCTGCGGCGGACGGCGGCCGCGACGGCCCTCGCCCTCCTGCCGCTGGCGCTCGCGCCGCTGGCGGCCCAGGGCCTGTGGCGGGCCCTGGTCGCGGTGCGCCCCGAGTACGCCACGATGCTGGACCCCTGGCGGCCGGGCCTGTTCCGGCTGGCCGCCGTCGCGGTGGTGCTGGCCGTGGTGCTGCTCTGGTACGCGCTGCTGCGCCGCCGGGTGGGCCCGGCCGCGCTGGCCACCGGCGCGCTGGTCTGGGTGGCGGTGCTGGCCGCGGTGCTCGCCGCGGTGGCACCCGGTGGCTCGTACCTGGCGGCGGTGCCGGCGCTGACCGGGGCGCTCGCCGGGACGGTCGCCGTCCTGGCGCCCGGCCGGGCGGTGCGCGTCGGCGCCGCGCTCGTGACCGGCGCCGTCGCGGTGCTCGTGCTGGCGCCCACGGCCGCGCTGTTCTTCCCCGCGCTGGGGATGTCGTCGGCGGCGGCGCCGTCGCTGGTGGTGGCGCTGGCCGCGGTCGTCGCGCTCCCGGCCCTGGAGCTCCTCTTCCCCGATCCCGCCCCGGTACCCGGGCAGGCCCGGCGCCGGCTGGCCTCCGCGGCGGTGCCGGTCACCGCGCTGGTGGCCGCCGGGATGTGCGTGGCGGCCGGGCTGGTCGTCGACCGGTTCGACGCCGACCACCCGGTGCCGACCCGGCTGGCCTACCTGCTGGACACCGACGCGGACCGGGCCCGCTGGGTGAGCACCGAGACGGCGCCGACCGGGTACACCGACCGCTTCGTGGACGGGCCCGGCGACCTGGGCGCGGACTACCCGTACCTCGCCGGGCGGCCGGTGCTCACCGGGCCGGCCGAGGCCGCCGACCTGCCGGCGCCCGACGTCTCCGTCGTCTCCGACGAGGTGCGCGGCGACCGGCGGGAGCTCACGCTGCGGGTGACCCCGCAGCGGGCGGGCGTCCGGCTGGTCCACCTCGACCTGGCCGTCGACGGCGGCTCGGTGATCGGCGCCCGGGTGGCCGGCCGGGCGGTCCCCGACGCGGCGCTCGGGAGCGACCACCTGCGGATCACCTTCCACGCACCGCCGGCCGACGGGCTGCCGGTGAGCGTCGCGGTGACCGGCGACGGCGCGGTGTCGCTGCGGGCGACCGACGGCAGCGACGGGCTCGCCGGCCTGCCGGGCCACGAGCCCCGCCCCGAGGGCGTGGACGTCGCCGGCGCGCACGGGTCGGACCTGCTGCTGGTCACGGCGGTCACCGAGCTGGGCTGACCGCCACTGGCCGGATGTGCCCGGCGGCATGAGAGTCCTCTCATGCATCTCTCACCCGCCTGCCACCGGGGCGGGAGAGGCTGGCCCCGTGCCCCCTCGTCCCGCCGTCACGGTGCTGGTCGGCCTCGTCGCCGTCCTGCTCGCGGGCGGCGTGGCGTGGTCGCTGCTGGGCTCAGCAGGGACGGGAGGACGACCGGCGCCTGCGCCGATCGACGTGCCGGCGCCGACCGACGTGCCCGGGCCGACCGACGTGCCGGCCCCGGGCGACGTGCCGGCCCCGGCCGAGCCGGCGACGCCGTCGCCCCGGGGGACGGGCGGCCCCCCGCCGGTGCCCCCGCCGGCCACTGACGTCGTGCCACCGCCGCCCCTGCCCGACGACGACGATGACGATGACGACGGCCCCGATGACGACGACGATGACGACGACGATGACGACTGAGCAGTGAGCGGCGAGCAGCGCACGACGACCGGGTGGCCCCATGGCCTCGGGCACCGGCTGGTGCCCCGGGCCGCACGGACGCGGATCATCGGCTGGGTCCTGCTGCTCGTCCTGCTCGCGATCGCGCTGCTCACCCTGGTCACCTGGCGGCTGCTCGTGCGCTCGATCGACGAGCGGATGGACGCCGCCCTGCGTGCCGAGATCACCGAGTTCCGGCAGATCGCCGAGGCGAACGTCGATCCCGAGACGGGTGAGCCCTTCGCCTCGGTCGCCGACGTGCTGCGGACGATCATCACCTACAACCTGGCCCGCCCGAACGAGAAGTTCCTCGGCTACGTCGACGGTGAGTACCGCTTCCAGAGCCGCATCGAGGCCCCGGTGCTGCTCAGCCAGGACGCCGAGTTCACGCGGCTCGTCGGGTCGGTGACGGAGCCGGTGGCGGACAGCTACGACAGCGGCGCGGGGGAGGTCAGGTACGTCGCCGTCCCCGTGACCCTGGACGGCGATCCGTCGACCGGCGTGGCCGTCGTCGCCTACTTCGCCGACCAGGAGCGCCAGGCCGCCGACGACACCGCCCGGTTGATGCTCGCCGTCGGGGCGGGCACCGTGCTGCTGGCCGCTGCCGGCGCCTGGGTCGTCGCCGGGCGCATCCTGCAGCCGGTGCGGGACGTCGCCACCACGGCGCAGGGCATCACCGAGACGGACCTGTCCGGACGCATCAACGTGGCCGGCCGGCCGGGTGACGAGCTGGCCGAGCTCGCCGTCTCGGTGAACGCCATGCTGGACCGGGTGGAGGGCGGCGTGGCCGCCCAGCGCCGGTTCCTCGACGACGCCGGCCACGAGCTGCGCACGCCGATCACCATCGTGCGCGGCCACCTCGAGGTGCTCGATCCGGGCGACCCCGAGGACGTCCGCCAGACGGTCGCCCTCGTCGACGACGAGCTGGAGCGGATGAACCGCATGGTGTCCGAGCTGCTGCTGCTGGCCCGCGCCGAGCAGCCGGAGTTCGTCCGCCTGCAGCCGGCGGACGTCGCGGAGCTGACCATCGAGGTGTTCGGCAAGGTGCGGCGGCTCGGCGACCGGGACTGGCAGCTCGGCGCCGTCGCCCGCGTCGACCTGCTGCTCGATCCGCAGCGGCTCACCCAGGCCGTCGTCGCGCTGGCGGACAACGCCGTCCAGCACACCGGGCCCGGGGACCGCATCGTGCTCGGCACCCGGCTCAGCGGCGACCAGCTGCTGGTGTGGGTCGACGACACCGGCCCGGGGATCCCGCTCGCCGACCAGCAGCGGGTCTTCGAACGGTTCGCCCGCGGCGGTTCCGGTGCCCGGCGCAGCGAGGGTGCGGGCCTCGGCCTGTCCATCGTCCAGGCGATCGCGGCGGCCCACGGCGGCTCCGTCGAGCTGCACAGCCGCCCGGGCGAGGGGGCGACCTTCACCCTCCTCCTGCCCGCCCGCCCGGCGCCGCCGCGCGACGCCGGGCCCGCCGACCTGTCCGCCGGCCCGGAGGGCACCGTCGACGACTCGCTCGCGACGCCGCCGCTGGTGGCCGGCGCGCCGTCCGTTCCGACCGAGGGAGGTCCCCGGTGAGCCGGGTGCTGATCGCCGAGGACGAGCCGCGGATCGCCGCGTTCGTCGAGAAGGGCCTGCGGGCCAACGGCTTCGTCACGGGCGTGGTCGGCGACGGGCTGTCCGCGCTGGACCGCGCCCGCAGCGGCGAGTTCGACCTCGTGGTCCTCGACATCGGGCTGCCGGTGCTGGACGGGTTCGCCGTCCTGCGCGCGCTGCGGGCGGAGCGCTGCGCGGTGCCGGTCATCGTCCTGACCGCACGGGACAGCGTGCAGGACACCGTCGCCGGGCTCGAGGGCGGCGCGGACGACTACATGCCCAAGCCGTTCCGCTTCGAGGAGCTCCTCGCCCGGGTCCGCCTGCGGCTGGCCGGCGCCCGCGAGGGCGAGGGCACGGTCACGGTGCTGACCGCCGGCGGGCTCTCGCTGGACCTGCGCACCCGCCGGGCCGGGGTGGACGGGCGAACCGTCGACCTCTCGGCACGGGAGTTCGCGCTCGCCGAGACGTTCCTGCGCCACCCGGGGCAGGTGCTCGCCCGGGAGCAGCTGCTCAGCCAGGTGTGGGGCTACGACTTCGACCCGGGCTCCAACGTCGTCGACGTCTACGTGCGCTACCTCCGCAGGAAGCTCGGTGCCGCGCGGATCGAGACGGTGCGCGGCATGGGCTACCGCCTCACCGCGCCCTGATCGCGACAGCCGGCGGCCCCGGCCCCCTCCAGGGGACCGGGGCCGCCGGCGCCCGACGGGTCAGTCGTCGGAGTCGGGGTTGTCGACGTCCGGGCTGTCGGTGTCGGGGCTGTCGACGTCCGGGCTGTCGGTGTCGGGGCTGTCGACGTCGGGGCTGTCGGTGTCCGGGCTGTGCACATCCGGGCTGTCGCCGTCCGGCGTGGGGACGTCGGCGCTGTCCGCCGTCCCGGCGGAGGCGTCGACGCCGGTGTCGGGCGAGGCGCCGGGGCTGTCGTCCGCGGCGACGGACACGGCCGCCGGCGGCTGCGTCGCGGACCCGCCGTCGTCCGCCGCGGCCATGCCGGCGCCGACCACGCCGAGCCCGGTGAGCGCGGTGCCGAGGGTGACGATCTTCCAGGTGGCGGGGGTGCTGCTCATGGTGAGGTCCTCTCGCAGAACGGTGGTGGTGCGCTGTCGAGTTCCACGATCCCCACCGCCGGTGAAGCCTCCGGGAGACCGCGATGAGCCTGCGCTCATCCGGATGAGAACCGCCTCATCGAGGAGCCGGCCCACTCCTCGGCGAGGGCCACCCTCGCCTCGGTCGCCGCGGCCCAGTCCGGCTGCTGCACCCGGAACGGCCCGGTGGCCAGCCCGACGAGCACCCCGGCCACCCGCGCCGCCAGCTGGCCGTCGGGCCAGCGTCCCGCCAGCAGGCCGGTGACCCGGTCCCGGTAGGAGGCGACCGGCGCGGGCTCGTCGACGAGCTGCTCGAGGAGTGCCAGGTGGCCCAGCAGGGTGGCCCAGTCGTCGATCCGCGCACCCGGCCCGGCGGTGTCCACGTCCAGCAGCCCGACCACCGCTCCGGCGTCCACGAGCAGCTGCGCCTCGTAGAAGTCGCCGTGGACCGGGACCACGGGGTGCTCACCCGCGGCCGCACCCACCGCGGCGGTGAGCCGGTCCAGCCGGGGAACCAGGGAAGGCCGCACCGTCCCGAGCACCGTCGCGTGCGCCCGCAGGCGGGGGAGCGGGTCGCCGGGGGCGGCTCGCCGCGGCCGGGCGGCCACCGCCGGGAGCCGGTCGAGCAGCTCGTCGAGGGCCAGCGGGTCGGGCAGCTCCGCCGCGTGCCCGTCCAGGGCCGTCCGCATGGGCATGCCCGGCAGGCCGGGGAGCACGACGACGCCGTCGCCGGTCGCCGCCAGCACCGGCGGCACCGGCACCGCCGTCGCGAGCGCGGCGTGCCGGCTCGCCAGCTCGGCGGCCGCGGACGGCCGGACGACCTTGAGGAACCAGCGACCGGCGGGGGAGGTCACCTCCACGACCGCGCGGCGGCCCGGCCGGTAGGCGCGCAGCCGCAGCTGCGGGCTGCCGACGTCGATACCGCAGGAGCCCAGTCGCTCCGCGACGGCGACCGCCGAGGTCGCCCAGGCCAGCCCGGGCAGTGCCGGGTCCAGCGGCCAGCGCCAGAGCCCCACGGTGACCGGTGCGCCCCCGGCCTCGCCGGCGACGACGGCGGCGCCCGGCGGGATCGCCGCCCCGGTCGTCGCGGCGAGGTGCTCCCGGGTGGCCCGCCCGTCCGCCCAGTCGACGACGGCGGTGTGCCGGACGGTCGCGGCGCCGTCCGGGCGCAGCGTCACCCAGGTGGCCGTGAGGCTGCGGAGCCGGCCGGACAGCGGCCCCAGCACGGCGGTCCACAGCTCCGCGGCCGGCTCGCCGAGGAGCAGCTGCAGGGAGGGCGGCCACGAGGGCGGCGCCGGAGCCGGGCCGGAGCGGGCGGTGTCCACCTCGCCAGCCTGGGCGGCGGCGGTGAGCGGGGCGTGAGAGCCGGATGAGGGCGCTCTCACCGGACCGGCCCGCTCACCAGCGGCCGCGGTGCACGACCTCGTCGACACCGCGCCGGCCCCGCCGCAGCGACGGCGACCGGCGGTCCTCGCCGCCCGGGTAGCCGACGGAGAGGCAGCCGACCGGGCGGTACTCCCGGGGCACCCCGAACGCCGTCCGGAAGGCGTCGACCCGCTCGGCCGGGATGCCGAAGAAGCAGGCGCCCAGCCCCTCGTCGACCGCCGTCAGGAGCACCAGCAGGCTCGCCATCCCGGCGTCGACGTCCCAGTACGGCACCGGCCAGCGGGCCTCGTCCCGGTCGGTCCAGCCCTTGTCCGGCTCCGCGTAGCGGTCGAGGTAGGCGCTCTTGTTGGCCAGCGGCACGATCAGCAGCGGAGCCCGGCGCATGCGGGTCAGCCAGGGATCCGGGGGCCCGCCGGAGGTGGTCGCCGACCAGAAGCGGTCCCGCTCCTCGGGCGACTCCAGGACCAGGAACGCCCAGCCCTGGCTGAAGCCGGCCGAGGGCGCCCGGATGGCGTGCTCGAGCAGCCTCTCCCGCACCTCGGGCGGCACCGGGCGGTCGGCGTCGTAGTCGCGCACCATGCGGCGACGGCGGACGACGTCAGCGAACTCCACGGCAGCGCTCCACGGCCCCAGCCTGCCGCACGGCCGGCGCCGGGAGGTCAGGCGCTCCGGCCGAGCCGGGCCAGCGCCCGCGTCCGCCGGTCGGCGTCCGCGGGCACGTCGAGTGCCGGGCGGCAGATGCCGTCCATGTGCAGGGCGGGGCCGAAGCCGTCCGCGCCGGTCTCGATCCGGTCCAGCTCCTCGTCGGTGAGGGCGGCGTCGGCACCGACGGCGCGGGCGACGTCCCAGCGGTGCACGACCATGTCCCACACGTAGAACTGCTCGAAGGCGGCGCCGACCGTGGTGGGCCCGAAGAAGCCGTCGAACTCCCGGGCGGGCACGGCCTCGTCGGACAGCGCCCCGGCCACCCGGTCGGCGTGCTCGCGCCAGGCGGCGGCCGGATCGGCGGCGACGTCCGGCGCCTCGCCCAGGTCGACGCCGTGCGTGGTGAGGAACTGCCGCTGGGTCTCGACCAGGTGCCCCACGACGTCGGCGGCGGTCCAGCCCTCGCACGGGGAGGGCCGGGACCAGCCGTCCGGGGGCACGGCGTCGAGCAGCGCGGTGAGGGGACGGTCGGCGGACGCGAAACTCGCGGCGGGAGAAGACATGCCCCGCACCGTAGGAGCGTGCGGCAGGCTCGGTCTTGATGAAACCCGACAGCCCCGGTGGGGCGATGGACCACGTCGAGCGCGCGCACCTCAAGGAGCCCGGCGACGCCTCGCACGTCATCCACCGGTACGCCGCCGAGACCGAGTTCGCCGGCCTGCTCCAGCGGTTCTGGATCCCGGTCTGGTCGGTGCCCCCGGGCCGGGAGGCGCCGCAACGGGTGCTGCAGTACCCGGTGGCGCTGCTGGTCGTCGCCCCCGACTACGCCCGGTTCTACGGCGTCGTCTCCGGGCTGTCGGAGACGACGCTGACCGGCGACGGCTGGGCGGTGGGCGTCATGTGCGCACCGGCCGCGGGCGCGCTGGTCGCCGGCGGGCCGATGAGCGGGTACACCGACCGGCACGTCGACGTCGCCGAGGTCCTGGGGAACGACGGCGAGCGGCTGACCGCCCGGGTCCGCGCCGCCATGGCGCGGGACCCGCACGCCGCGGAGGCGCACGGCGCGGCGATGGCCGCGTTCGGCGACGCGCTGCGGCCGTTCCTGCCGGTCGACGACGACGGCCGCCTGGTCAACGAGGTGGTGGCGTTCGTCGAGGGCGACCGCGAGGTGGTCCGGGTCGCGCAGGTGTGCGAGCGCTTCGGCCTCTCCGAACGGGCGCTGCAGCGGCTGGTGCACCGCCGCCTCGGGCTGACCCCGAAGTGGCTGATCCAGCGCCGCCGGCTGCAGGAGGCGGCCGAGCGGCTGCGCGGGACCCCGGCGAGCATCGGCGAGGTGGCCGCGGTGCTCGGCTACGCCGACCAGGCGCACTTCACCCGCGACTTCGCCCGGGTGACCGCCATGACCCCCGGCCGGTTCGCCGCCCGGCACGCGGCCGGGAGCTGACGCCGGGCGTCGGATCGCCGGTCCCTAGGCTGCACACCGTGCCGAAGCTGCAGCTGCTCCCCGCCGTCGACGTCGCCGACGGCCAGGCCGTCCGTCTCGTGCAGGGGGAGGCCGGGAGCGAGACCTCCTACGGCGACCCCCTCGAGGCCGCGATGCAGTGGCAGCGCGACGGCGCCGAGTGGGTGCACCTGGTCGACCTCGACGCCGCCTTCGGCCGCGGGAGCAACCGCGAGCTGCTGGCCCGCGTCGTGGGCGAGCTCGACGTCGACGTGGAGCTCTCCGGCGGCATCCGGGACGACGAGTCGCTGGCCGCCGCCCTGGCCACCGGCTGCCGCCGGGTGAACCTCGGGACGGCGGCGCTGGAGTCGCCGGAGTGGTGCGCCCGGGCCATCGCCGAGCACGGCGACCGGATCGCCGTCGGCCTCGACGTGCGCGGCACCCGGCTGGCCGCCCGCGGCTGGACCAAGGAGGGCGGGGAGCTCTACGAGACCCTCGCCCGCCTCGACGCCGAGGGCTGCGCCCGCTACGTGGTCACCGACATCACCAAGGACGGCACCCTCAAGGGGCCGAACCTGGAGCTGCTGCGCGAGGTCTGCGCCGCCACGTCGCGCCCGGTGATCGCCTCCGGCGGCGTCAGCTCGCTGGACGACATCCGGGCGCTGGCCGGCCTCGCCGCGACCGGCGTCGAGGGCGCCATCGTCGGCAAGGCCCTCTACGCCGGCCAGTTCACCCTGCCCGAGGCGCTGCGGCTGACCGAGGAGCTCGCGTGAGCGTGCTGCGGTTCGGCTCCGGGGCGCCGTGGGAGGCGGTCGTCGGCTACAGCCGGGTCGTCGTCCGCGGGAACACCGCCTGGGTGAGCGGGACGACGTCGACCGTCGACGGCGTCGTCGCCCACCCCGGGGACGCCGCCGCGCAGACCCGCCAGGCGCTGGCCACGGTCGAGCGCTCGCTGGAGCGCGCCGGGTTCACCCTCGCCGACGTCGTCCGCACCCGGATGTTCGTCACCGACATCTCCCGCTGGCGGGAGGTCGGCCGGGCGCACGGCGACGTCTTCGGCGACATCCGGCCGGCCACGACGATGGTGCAGGTGGCCGCCCTCATCGATCCGGCGATGCTCGTCGAGATCGAGGCCGACGCGGTTCGCGGGGTGCCGGCGTGAGCCTCGCCGTCCGCGTCATCCCGTGCCTGGACGTCGACGCCGGCCGGGTGGTGAAGGGCGTCAACTTCGTCGACCTGCGCGACGCCGGCGACCCGGTGGAGATGGCCCGGGTCTACGACGCCGAGGGCGCCGACGAGCTCACCTTCCTCGACATCACCGCGAGCTCCGGCGACCGCGCGACCACCTACGACATGGTGAGCCGGACGGCGGAGAGCGTCTTCATCCCGCTGACCGTCGGCGGCGGGGTGCGCAGCCCCGAGGACGTGAACCGGCTGCTGCGCGCGGGCGCGGACAAGGTCGCGGTGAACACCGCCGCGGTGGCCCGGCCCGAGCTGATCGCCGAGATCGCCGACCGGTTCGGCAACCAGGTGCTGGTGCTGTCGCTGGACGCCCGCCGCTGCCGGGACGGCGCGCAGACCGAGTCCGGGTTCGAGATCACCACCCACGGCGGGCGCCGCGGCACCGGTCAGGACGCCGTCGAGTGGTGCATCCGGGCCGCCCAGCTGGGGGCCGGCGAGATCCTGCTGAACTCGATGGACGCCGACGGCACCCGGGCCGGGTTCGACACCGACCTGATCTCCCAGGTGCGGCGCGAGGTCGCCGTGCCGCTGATCGCCAGCGGGGGAGCCGGGGCGGCGGAGCACTTCCCGCCCGCGGTCTCGGCCGGCGCCGACGCGGTCCTGGCCGCGAGCGTCTTCCACTTCGGCGTGCTGCGCATCGGCGACGTGAAGGGCGCCCTCGCGGGCGCCGGCGTCCCGGTGCGGCACGAGGCCGACCACCCGCTCGGGGGCTAGGGCGACAGGCCCGCGAACCAGGCGGCCGTACCGCTGCCCCGGTCGGGCACGTAGGCCACCACCTGCAGGTCGGGGTGGTCGGCCGGCGCCAGCCGGTGCTGCTCGAACTCCAGGGTGCCGGCCGTGGGGTGCACGAACGTGCGCCGGCGCGAGGTGAAGCCCTCGACCGTGAGGTCGCGCCACAGCTCCCGGAACTCCGGGCTGACCTCGCCGAGGCGGGCGATGAGCGCCGACTGCGCCGGAGAGCCGAGCCGCTGACCGGACTCGGCACGGAACTCGGCGACGAAGTGCCGGCTGTCCTCGGCCCAGTCGGGGAGCATCTCGCGCAGGTGCGGGTCGGTGAACACCAACCGGAGCAGGTTCCGGTCGGCGGGCGCGAGGCCGTCGATCCGGGCGTAGAGGGCGGCGTAGGCGGCGTTCCAGCCGACGATCGTCCAGTCGGCGGCGACGGCGAACGCGGGGAACCAGAGGCTGTCCAGCAGCCGCTGGGTGGACGGGGGAGCGGCGTCCGGGACGGGCGCGTCACCGTCCGGGGCGCCGGGCGCGAAGCCCCCGAGCGACAAGAGGTAGCGCAGCTCCGGGCTGGTCAGGCGCAGCACGCGGCCGAGGGCCTCCAGCACCTGCCGGGAGGGGTTGATGTCGCGCCCCTGCTCCAGCCACGTGTACCAGGTGACGCTCACCCCGGCGAAGGCCGAGACCTCCTCCCGCCGCAGGCCGGGGTTGCGCCGGCGGGGCGGGTCCGGCAGGCCGAAGTCCGATCGGGAGAGGACCTGCCGCCGGCTGCGCAGGAACGCGCCGAGCTCGCGGCGCCGGGCCTCCTGGGTCACGCCGCGAACGTAGTACCGCCACTACCAGCACCGGGAGCGTCTACCCGGCCGCCGCCCTGGCGTGGCTGACTTCCCGACATGGCAGAGCTGCGATCGCGAACGGTGACCCACGGGCGCAACATGGCCGGGGCCCGGGCCCTGCTGCGGGCGGCCGGTGTCGACGGCGCCGACATCGGCAAGCCGATCGTCGCCGTGGCGAACAGCTTCACGGAGTTCGTGCCCGGGCACACGCACCTGCAGCCGGTGGGCCGGATCGTCGCCGCCGCCGTCGCCGCGGCGGGCGGCGTGCCCCGGGAGTTCAACACCATCGCGGTCGACGACGGCATCGCCATGGGCCACGGCGGGATGCTCTACTCGCTACCCTCGCGCGACCTGATCGCCGACTCGGTCGAGTACATGGTCACCGCGCACTGCGCCGACGCCCTGGTCTGCGTCTCCAACTGCGACAAGATCACCCCGGGCATGCTCATGGCCGCGCTGCGGCTGGACATCCCCACGGTCTTCGTCTCCGGCGGCCCGATGGAGGGCGGCACCGCCACCCTGGTGGACGGCACCGTGCGCACCGGCCTGAACCTGGTCTCGGCCATCGCCGACTCGGTCAGCTCCTCCGTCTCCGACGCGGACCTCACCCGGATCGAGGAGAACGCCTGCCCGACCTGCGGCTCCTGCTCGGGCATGTTCACCGCCAACTCGATGAACTGCCTGACCGAGGCGCTGGGGCTCGCGCTGCCGGGCAACGGGACCACGCTGGCCACCCACACCGCCCGCCGCGACCTCTTCGAGGCGGCCGGGGCCACGGTCATGGAGCTGGTCCGCGCCCACTACGACCGGGACGACGCCGCGGTGCTGCCGCGGGCGATCGCCGGCCGCGCCGCGTTCGAGAACGCCATGGCCGTGGACGTCGCCATGGGCGGCTCGTCGAACACGATCCTGCACCTGCTGGCCGCGGCCGCCGAGGCCGAGCTGGACTTCACGCTCGACGACGTCGACCGGATCTCGCGGACCACCCCGTGCCTGGCGAAGGTCGCGCCCAACGGCGTCCACCTGGTCGAGGACGTCCACCGCGCCGGAGGCATCCCCGCCATTCTCGGCGAGCTGGACCGGGCCGGCCTGCTGCGCCGCGACGTCCGTTCCGTGCACAGCCCCGACCTGCGCAGCTGGCTCGACGACTGGGACGTCCGGGGCGGGCGGGCGACGCCGGAGGCGGTCGAGCTCTTCTCCGCGGCACCCGGGTGCACGCGGTCGGCGACGGCCTTCTCGCAGTCGGAACGGTGGGAGAGCCTCGACCTCGACCCCGAGGGCGGCTGCATCCGGTCGGGAGCGCACGCCTACACCGCCGACGGCGGGCTCGCCGTGCTCCGCGGCAACCTGTCGGTCGACGGCTGCGTCGTGAAGACCGCGGGCGTGGACGAGTCGATCCTGCGCTTCCGCGGGCCGGCGGTGGTCGTGGAGTCCCAGGAGGACGCCGTCGACGCCGTCCTGACCGGCCGGGTGCGCGCCGGCGACGTCGTCGTCGTCCGCTACGAGGGGCCGCGGGGCGGACCGGGCATGCAGGAGATGCTGTACCCGACCGCGTTCCTGAAGGGGCGCGGCCTCGGCGCGGCCTGCGCGCTGGTCACCGACGGCCGCTTCTCCGGCGGGACGTCCGGCCTGTCGATCGGGCACGTCTCCCCGGAGGCGGCGGCGGGTGGGGTGATCGCCCTGGTGCGCGACGGCGATCCGGTCACCATCGACGTCCCGGGGCGGAGCATCCGGCTGGAGGTCGGCGAGGAGGAGCTCGCGGCCCGGCGGGCGGCGGTCGAGGCCGCCGGGGGCTACCGCCCGAGGGACCGGCGCCGCCCGGTGTCCACCGCGCTGCGGGCCTACGCCGCCTTCGCCCAGTCCGCGGACAAGGGCGCCGTCCGGCTCGTCCCGTGACCCGGCGACCGGCGCCTGGCTAGCCGACCTCGACGCGGGCGACGTCGCGCCGGCCGGAGGCCCACAGCATCAGCTCCAGCGGCTCGCCGGTGACCGTGCGCCCGCCGGCGCCGAGGCGCTTCTCCGCCCCGTCGGCGTCGCTGCGGCGCAGCACCAGGCCGCGGCGGCCGGCGGCGCGGCGCGCGTAGAGCGCCAGCCCGGCCCACAGCTGGTCCTGCTCCTCGCGGCGGAGGGCCCGCGGCGCCCAGCCGGCCTGGGCCCGGCGGACGTCCTCGTGGTGGATGGCGAACTCCGAGACGTTGAACGCCTTCGCAGCGGCCGGGAGGGCCATCGGCGACCACGACGGCGGCCCGCTGCGCACCCGGTCGACCACCTCGGCGTACGGCGTGGAGTCGCGCAGCCGGTCCTCCAGCCGGTGGGACCACCAGGCCAGCCGCTCGCCACCGGGGAGCATCTCCAGGCCGTAGCCGGGGAGGGCGTCGGGGCGTCGGTCGCGGACGGCCAGGTGCGCGGCGAGGTGGGCGGTGGTCCAGCCCTCGCAGCAGGTCGGTGCGTCGGGACCGAGCTCGTCCAGCAGATCGGCGAGCGCCGCGCGCTCGCGGTCCGGCAGGGGAAGGGAAGAGGCGCTCACCTCGCGAAGTTACCGAGGAAGCCCCGCCGGCGAAACCCGGCCTGGGCGGACCGGGCGCGATCGCTTAGCCCTCCTAACGACCGCGTGGCATGCTGGTCGCAGCTACGAACCCCGAGGAGCTCCGTGTCCCGCCGCCGAGACGCCGTCGTGCGCCGCGGGCTCCGCCACATCGGCCGGGCCGTCCGCGAGCAGCCGCGCATGTTCACCCTGGCGTTCCTGGCCAGCAGCCTCTACGGGGCGATGACGGTGGCCAGCGCGTACGTCATCGGCGAGATCACCGACCGGGTGCTGCTGCCCGCCTTCGACGAGGGCGCCACCACCGCGGCCGCGCTCACCCTCGCCGCCGTCGCCATCGTCGGCGTCGCCCTGCTGAAGATCGTCGGCATCCTCGGCCGCCGGCTGTTCGCCGGTGTCATGAGCTACCGGCTGCAGGCGGAGTACCGCCGCCGCGTCACCGGCCAGTACCTCCGGCTCCCGCTGTCCTGGCACCAGCGGCACCCGACCGGGCAGCTGCTCTCCAACGCCAACTCCGACGTCGAGTCGGCCTGGTTCTTCGTCGCGCCGCTGCCGTTCGCCTGCGGCGCGCTGGTGATGATCGCGATCACCAGCGTGGCGCTGGTGCTCACCGACCCGCTGCTCGCCCTCGTCGGCCTGGTCGTCTTCCCGCTGGTCTTCGCCGCCAACGTCGTCTACTCGCAGGTGATGAGCCCCCGGATGCAGCGGGCGCAGCAGCTGCGGGCCGAGGTCAGCGAGATCGCGCACGAGAGCTTCGACGCCGCCCTCGTCGTGAAGACGCTCGGCCGCGAGGACACCGAGACCGGGCGCTTCACCGCGCGGGCCGAGGAGCTGCGCGACGGGCTGATCGCCGTCGGCCGGGTGCGCGGGCTGTTCGACCCGCTGATGGAGGCGCTGCCCAACCTGGGCACGCTCGCCGTCCTGCTGATCGGCGCCGGCCGGGTCGCCGACGGCGCCACCGACGCCGGCGACCTGGTCTCCATCGCGTACCTGTTCACCCTGCTCGCGCTGCCGATCCGCGCGATCGGCTGGGTGCTGGCCGACCTGCCGCGGGCGCTGGCCGGCTTCGACCGGGTCACCCCGGTGCTCGAGGCGACGGGGGAGACGCCCTACGGGACCGACTCCGCCGTCGCCGCCCCGGGTGGTGCCGGGATCGGCGTGCGCGACGTCGGCTTCACCTTCGACGGGGGGTCCCGCCCGACCCTGCGGGAGGTCACCTTCGACATCCCCGCCGGGCGCACCGTGGCCGTGGTCGGGCCCACCGGCTCGGGCAAGTCGACCCTGGCCGGCCTCCTGGTCCGCCTGGTCGACCCCGCCGACGGCGGCGTGCTGCTCGACGGCGTCGACCTCCGCCGGCTGCGCGAGGGGGAGCTGAGCGGCCAGGCGGCGTTCGTCGCCCAGAGCGCGTTCCTCTTCGACGACACCGTCCGCGGCAACGTCACCCTCGGAGCCCCGTTCTCCGACGACGAGGTGTGGACGGCACTGCGCGTGGCCGCCGCCGACGAGTTCGTCGCCGCGCTGCCCGAGGGCCTGGACACCCGCGTGGGGGAGCGGGGCGCCTCGCTGTCCGGCGGTCAGCGGCAGCGGCTGGCCCTGGCACGTGCCGTGGTCCGCCGTCCCCGGCTGCTGGTGCTGGACGACGCCACGAGCGCGGTGGACCCCGCCGTGGAGGCCCGCATCCTCGACGCCCTGCGCGGCAGCGAGACGCCGACGACGGTCGTGGTCGTGGCCTACCGGCAGGCGACGATCGCGCTCGCCGACGAGGTGGTCTGGCTGGCCGACGGGCGCGCCGTCGCCCGGGGCACCCACGACGAGCTGCTCGCCCAGGTGCCCGGCTACGCCGCCCTCGTGCGCGCCTACTCCCAGGCCGAGGTGCCCGCGTGACCGAGCCGACGCAGCGCACCGAGGGCGCGCTGGCCACCCTCCGCCGCGGGCTGCGGATGATGCCGGAGTTCCGGCGCGGGCTGCCGGTCACCTTCGCCCTGGCCCTGGTCGCCACCGCGGGCCGGGTGGTCGTGCCCGTCGCCGTCCAGCAGGTCATCGACCGCGGGCTGGCCGCCCCGGACGGCGCCGACCTGGAGGTGGTCACCTGGCTGATCGCGGGCTGCGCGGTGGTCGTGGTGCTCACCGCGGTGGCGGTCTACCGGATGAACGTCCGGCTGTTCCGGACGACGGAGACGGCGCTGGCCAACCTGCGCGCCCGCGCCTTCCGGCACGTGCACGACCTGTCGGTGCTGCACCAGCAGGGCGAGCGCCGCGGCTCGCTGGTCTCCCGGGTGACCAGCGACGTCGACCAGCTGTCGGTGTTCATGCAGTGGGGCGGCGTCCTGGGCCTGGTCAGCGTGGGCCAGCTGCTCGTGGCCACCGTGGTCATGGCCGTCTACTCCTGGCAGCTGACCGTGCTGGTGCTGGTCTGCTTCGTGCCGCTGGTGTTCGCCGTCCGCTGGTTCGCCCAGCGGCTCGTGCGGGTCTACGGCGTGGTCCGGGAGCGCGTCGGCGACGTGCTCGCCGCGGTCGCCGAGTCGGTGGTCGGGGCGCCCACCGTGCGCGCCTACGGCGTGCGCGGCCGCACCGCCGCCCGGCTGGACGCCGCCATCGACCGGCACTACCGCGCCCAGGTGGACGCGCAGAAGGTGACCGCCGCCGTGTTCGTCAGCGGCGAGTTCGTCGCGGCGCTGGCCAACGCCGCCGTGGTCGTCGTCGGGGTGCTGCTCGGCCTGGCCGGGGACATCACCGCCGGGACCCTCGTGGCGTTCCTCTTCCTGGTCACCCTCTTCGTCGCCCCCGTGCAGACCGCCAGCGAGGTGCTCAACGAGGCGCAGAACGCCGTCGCCGGCTTCCGGCGGGTGCTCGACGTGGTGGACACCGAGCCCGACGTGCGCGACCCCGCCGTCGCCACCCCCGACCGGGTGCGCACGCTGCCGGAGGGGCCGCTCGGCGTCCGCTTCGACGCCGTCACCTTCCGCTACGCGCCGGGCGCGCGGGCCGCGCTGGACGACGTCGACCTCACCATCGCGCCGCGCACGCGGGTGGCGATCGTGGGGGAGACCGGCTCGGGGAAGACGACCTTCGCCAAGCTGGTCACCCGGCTCATGGACCCGGTCGCCGGCCGGGTGCTGCTCGGCTCGGATGCGGGCGGGTGGGTGCCGCTGGCCGACGTCGCGTTCGCCTCGCTGCGCGCGCGGGTGGTGATGGTGCCGCAGGACGGCTTCCTGTTCGACGCGACCGTCGCCGCCAACGTCCGCTACGGCCGGCCCGGCATGACCGACGCCGACGTCGTGGCCGCGTTCGACGACCTCGGCCTCGGCGGCTGGCTCGCCGGGCTGCCCGACGGCGTCGCCACCGCGGTCGGCCAGCGCGGGGAGTCGCTGTCGGCCGGCGAGCGGCAGCTGGTCGCCGTCGCGCGGGCCTACGTCGCCGACCCCGACCTGCTGGTGCTCGACGAGGCGACCAGCGCCGTCGACCCCGCCACCGAGCAGCGGCTGACCCGGGCCCTGGACACGCTGACCGCCGGCCGCACCACGCTGACGATCGCGCACCGGCTCTCGACCGCCGAGCGGGCCGACGAGGTGCTGGTGGTCGACGCCGGCCACGTCGTGCAGCGCGGCACGCACGCGGAGCTGGTGGACGCCGACGGCCCCTACGCCCGGCTGCACGCCTCCTGGCGCCGCTCGTCGGCGGGCGAGCCCGAGCCCGTCGCCTGACCGGGCGGTCGGCCGTCCGGCGGTGCCGCGCCGGCAGCGGGGCGGCGTGGCCGGCCCTGCTCCTGCTCGGGCCCGGCCTGACCGGGGTGGCCGCGCTCGGCAACTCGCCCGTCAGGGGGGACGCGCGGCGCCGGGCGTGCCCGCTAGCGTCGCCGGTGTGAGCGTGCGCACCGACAGCTTCGAGGCCGACGTCGTCGTGGTGGGGGGCGGGCTGGCCGGCCTGGTCGCCACCGCCGAGCTGGCCGACGCCGGCAAGCGGGTGATCCTGGTCGACCAGGAGCCCGAGGCGTCCCTGGGCGGGCAGGCGTGGTGGTCCTTCGGCGGGCTATTCCTCGTCGACTCGCCGGAGCAGCGCCGGCTGCGGGTGCACGACTCGCTGGAGCTCGCCCGGCAGGACTGGTTCGGCACCGCCGGCTTCGACCGCGACAGCGACCACTGGCCGCGGCAGTGGGCCGAGGCCTACCTGCAGTTCGCCGCCGGGGAGAAGCGGGCCTGGCTCAAGGAGCAGGGCATCGGGTTCTTCCCGGTCGTCGGCTGGGCCGAGCGCGGCGGCTACACCGCCACCGGGCACGGCAACTCGGTGCCGCGGTTCCACATCGTGTGGGGCACCGGACCGGGGATCGTCGCCCCGTTCGAGCGCCGGGTCCGCGCCGCGGCCGAGGCCGGGCTGGTGCAGCTGCGCTTCCGGCACCGGGTGTCGGAGCTGGTGGTCACCGACGGGGCCGTGACCGGCGTGCGCGGCGCCGTCCTCGAGTCGAGCGACGCCGCCCGCGGCGAGGCGAGCTCCCGCAACGAGGTCGGGGAGTTCGAGTTCGCCGCGCAGGCCGTCGTCGTCACCTCAGGGGGGATCGGCGGCAACCACGACCTGGTCCGCGAGAACTGGCCGGCCCGGCTGGGGCCCGCGCCGCGGCGGCTGCTCTCCGGCGTCCCGGCGCACGTCGACGGGCTCATGCAGCAGGCCACCGTGGCCGCGGGTGCCAGCATGGTCAACGGCGACCGGATGTGGCACTACACCGAGGGCATCGCCAACCACTCGCCGGTGTGGGCCCTGCACGGCATCCGCATCCTGCCCGGCCCGTCGTCGATGTGGCTGGACGCCACCGGGCAGCGGCTGCCCGTGCCGCTGTTCCCCGGTTTCGACACCCTCGGCACGCTCGCCCACATCGGGCAGACCGGTCACGAGCACACCTGGTTCGTGGCCACCCAGAAGATCGTGGAGAAGGAGTTCGCGCTCTCGGGCTCCGAGCAGAACCCCGACCTCACCGGCAAGGACGTCAAGCTCCTGCTCAACCGGGTCAAGGCCGGGGTGTCCGCGCCGGTCCAGGCGTTCCTGGACAAGGGCGAGGACTTCGTCGTCGCCCGCACCCTGCCCGAGCTCGTCGCCGGGATGAACCGCATCACCGGGGGCGCGCCGGAGCTCGACCTCGCCCAGGTTGAGCGGGAGATCGTGGCCCGCGACCGGGAGATCGCCCACCCGTTCACCAAGGACCTGCAGGTCACCGCCATCCGGGGCGCGCGCAGCTACCTCGGCGACAAGCTCATCCGGGTCGCCCCGCCGCACCGCATCCTCGACCCCGAGGCCGGCCCGCTGATCGCCGTCCGGCTCAACCTCATCACCCGCAAGAGCCTCGGGGGCCTGGAGACCGACCTGTCCGGCCGCGTGCTGCGCCCCGGCGGCGAGGTGTTCCCGGGGTTGTACGCCGCCGGTGAGGTCGCCGGCTTCGGCGGCGGCGGCGTGCACGGCTACCGGTCGCTGGAGGGCACCTTCCTCGGCGGCTGCCTGTTCTCCGGCCGGGTCGCGGGCCGGGCCCTCGCGGCCGCGCTGTGAGCGGGGAGTTCCGCGGGAGCGGCCGGGTGACACGGTGAGCGCACCGCGCGATCCCTGGTCGGACCCGGCGACGCCGACGGAGCAGGGACCGGCCTACACCGGGCCGCCGCCCACCGCCCCGCCCCACGGCTACGGGGCGCCGCCACCGTACGGTCCGCCGCCGCCCTGGGGCTACGGTCCGCCGCCGTCCTACGGCTACCCGGCTCCCTATCCCGGTGCGCCGTACCCGGGCGGGCCGTACCCGGGTGGGCCCCGGCCGGACCGCCGGCCCGGCCAGGTCATCGGGGCGGCGGTGCTGACCTTCGTCCAGGCGCTGCTGGTGCTCATCGCCTCGCTGTACGTGTGGTTCTTCGCCTCCCTCGCGGAGCTCGCGATCGAGGAGAGCCCGACCGCCGCGCCCACCCAGGCCTACGAGTTCGCCCGCGAGGGCGGCGTGCTGTCGATCGTGCAGCTGGTGTCGGTGGCGCTGCTGGTGGGCGCCGGCATCCTGGCCCTGGTCCGGCGCACCCGGGTCGCCTGGCTGGTCCTGCTGGCCGCGCACGGCGCGCAGCTGGCGCTGACCGTGTACTGGTGGGCCCAGCTGGGGGACCTGCTCGGCCCGGCCGCCGCCGGCCAGGACCTCGGCGGGGTGGTGGCGGCGTTCAGCTTCTTCTTCGCCGCCGCTCCGCTGGTCGCGCTCGGCCTGGTGCTGTTCGGCGGCGGGCGGTACTGGTTCACCGGCCCGCAGGGCTGACCTGCGCGCACGGCACACTGGCGGGCATGTCCGCCAGGAAGCCACCTCCTCCGGCGCTGGCCCCCGAGGTCGCCGCGCTGCTGCGCCGCGATCCCGGCGGGCTGGTCGCCGCCGTCGTCCAGCAGCACGACACCCTCGAGGTGCTCATGCTGGCCTGGATGGACGACGAGGCGCTGCGCCGCACCCTGACCTCCGGCCGGGCCACGTACTGGTCGCGCAGCCGGCAGGAGTACTGGGTGAAGGGCGAGACCTCGGGCCACCGGCAGTGGGTGCGCGACGTCCGGGTCGACTGCGACGGGGACGCGCTGCTGGTGCTCGTCGACCAGGAGGGAGCCGCCTGCCACACCGGCGAGCGCAGCTGCTTCCACCGGGAGCTGCCCGCCGTGCAGGGGGCCCGGTCGTGACGTTCGGCGTCACCTCGCCCTCGCGGGAGGAGTTCGTGGCGCTGGTCGCGGCGGTCGTCCCGGTCACCCGGCGGCTGCTGGCCGACGGCGAGACCGCCGTGGGGATCTACCGGAAGCTGGCCGGCAACCGGCCCGGCACGGTGCTCCTGGAGTCGGCCGAGCAGGGCAAGCGGTGGGCGCGGTACAGCTTCGTGGGCGTCCGCAGCGCGGGCGTGCTCACCGAGCGTGACGGCCGCACCCAGTGGCTGGGGGAGCAGGTTCCCGGGCTCACCGACGACCTCCCGGGCGACCCGCTGGAGGCCGTCCGCGTCCTGGCGCGCCGGCTGCGGTCCCCCCGCACGCCCGGGCTCCCCCCGCTGACCGGTGGCCTGGTCGGCTACCTCGGCTACGACGTGGTGCGCCGCCTGGAGCGGCTGCCGGAGACCAGCGTCGACGACCTGGGCATGCCGGAGCTGGCGATGATGCTGGTCACCGACCTGGCAGTGCTGGACCACAGCGACGGCTCGGTGCTGCTCATCGCCAACGCCCTGCGGGGCGCCGGCGGGGGAGCGGGCGGGTACGACGACGCCGTCGCCCGGCTGGACGAGATGGCCGCCGCGCTCGTGCGGCCGGCCGCCCCGGCGGTCGCCGTGTTCGAGCCCGCGGACGTGTCGCCGGCGGTGCGCAGCAACCTGGCGCCCGGGGTGTTCCAGGACGGTGTGGAGCGGGTGCGCGAGCACATCCGGGCCGGCGACGCCTTCCAGGTGGTGCTGGCGCAGCGGTTCGAGGTCACGACCGACGTCGACGCCCTGGACCTGTACCGGGTGCTCCGGGCGACCAACCCCTCGCCCTACATGTACCTGCTGCGCTTCGCCGGGCGGGAGTCCCCGTTCGACGTCGTCGGCTCGTCGCCGGAGGCGCTGGTGACGGTGACCGGCTCCTCGGCGGTCGTGCACCCGCCCGCCGGCACCCGGCCGCGCGGCGCGACGCCCGAGGAGGACGTGCGCCTGGCCGAGGGGCTGCTGGCCGACCCCAAGGAGCGGGCCGAGCACGTCATGCTCGTCGACCTCGCACGCAACGACCTGGGGCGGGTCTGCGTCCCCGGCAGCGTGGAGGTGCCCGACTTCATGCGCGTCGAGCACTACAGCCACGTCATGCACCTGGTCTCCACGGTCGTCGGCGAGGTCACCGCCGGCTGCGACGCCCTGGACGTCTTCGACGCCACGTTCCCGGCGGGCACCGTCTCCGGGGCGCCCAAGCCCAGCGCGATGACGATCATCGAGACCCTCGAGCCGACCCGGCGGGCGCTGTACGCGGGCACCGTCGGCTACGTCGACGCCAGCGGTGACATGGACATGGCGATCGCCATCCGCACCGCCGTCCTGCACCAGGGGCGCGCCTACGTGCAGGCCGGCGCCGGCGTCGTGGCCGACAGCGACGCCGCGACCGAGGAGGCCGAGACCCGGCACAAGGCCCGCGCGGTGCTGTCGGCGATCGCGACCGCGGAGGGGCTGCGGGAGTTGTCCGCGGGGGCCGGGTGACGGCGCCCGAGGGGGCGGCGGCCCCCGCCGGCCGGGCCCGGCGGGAGCTCGCGTCCGTCGTCGCGGGCGCGGTCCTGGCCGGCGCGCTGGCGCTGTCGGCCGCGGGTCAGCGCTGGGCCGACGTGACCGCCGAGCGCCGGGCGCCGCTGCCCCCGGTGTCGGGAACGCTGACCGGCGGCGACGCCGCACCGCTGGTCACCGCCGCCGGCCTGGTCCTCCTGGCCGCCGCGGTGGCGCTGCTGGCCGTGCGCGGCGCGGGCCGGGCGGTCGTCGGCCTGCTGATGGCGGCCGCCGGCGGCGCCCTGCTGTGGTCGGGCATCCGGGTCCTCACCGGCGGGGTGGCCGATGCCGCCGCGGACCTGCCCGGCGTGGGCGGCACCAGCGTGACCGGCACGACCGTCGACGTGTCGGCGGCCTGGCCGGTGCTCGCGGTCGTCGCCGGCGTGCTGGCGGTCGCCGCCGGCCTCCTGGCCGCGCTGCGCGGCGGCTCCTGGCCGGCGATGGGCCGGCGCTACGAGCGCACCCCCGGGACGGCGCCGGCCCGGTCCACCGAGGAGCGCGCCGACGACGCGTGGAAGGCGCTCGACCGGGGCGAGGACCCGACCGAGCCGCCGCCGGCGCCCCGGACCGGGCCCGCCGCATAGCGGAACCGGCCGGAGCCGCCCCGGCTCCCCCCGGGCCGGGAGGCGTCCGGCCCGCCTCTAGAGTGGGTCCACCCATCCGCCCGGGATCGACGTAGGAGGCAGTGGCGCCGATGCGCAACCACCTGACCTCGGCCGAGGCTGCGGCCACGCCGTGAACGTGCTCGACGAGATCGTCGCCGGTGTCCGTGCCGACCTCGCCGTCCGCGAGGCGGCCACGCCGCTGGACGAGGTGAAGGCCGCCGCGCAGGCGGCCCGGCCGGCGCTCGACGCGCTGGCGGCCCTCAAGGCCCCCGGGGTGGGCGTCATCGCCGAGGTCAAGCGCCGCAGCCCGAGCAAGGGCGATCTGGCCGACATCGCCGACCCCGCGCGGCTGGCCCAGCAGTACGCCGCCGGCGGGGCGCGGGTCATCTCCGTGCTGACGGAGCGGCGCCGCTTCGGGGGCTCGCACGCCGACCTGGCCGCCGTCCGCGCCGTCGTCGACGTCCCGGTGCTGTGCAAGGACTTCATCGTCAGCAGCTACCAGGTGCACGAGGCGCGGGCGCACGGCGCCGACGTCGTCCTGCTGATCGTGGCGGCGCTGGAGCAGAACGTGCTCACCGGCCTGCTCGAGCGCGTCGAGTCCCTCGGCATGACGGCCCTGGTCGAGGTGCACACCGAGGCCGAGGCCGACCGCGCGATGGAGGCCGGGGCGTCGGTCATCGGCGTGAACGCCCGCGACCTGACCACGCTGCAGGTCGACCGCTCGACCTTCGAGAAGATCGCACCGGGCCTGCCGTCCGAGGTCGTCAAGGTCGCCGAGTCCGGTGTCCGCGGCCCGCACGACCTGATCAGCTACGCCGGCGCCGGGGCCGACGCCGTCCTCGTGGGGGAGGGCCTGGTCACCGCCGGCGACCCTCGCCAGGCGGTCGCCGACCTGGTCACCGCCGGCGCCCACCCGGCCACCCCGCGCACCACCCGCTGAGGCCGGGCCACCCCTCCGCCGGTCGCACCGCCGGGCGCGGGACACTGGACGCATGACGACGACCAGCCCCCCGCAGCCCGGAGATCTCTCCCTCCCGGCGCGCCCGGGCTGGCCCGACCGGACGGGGCACTTCGGGATCTTCGGCGGCCGGTTCGTCCCGGAGGCGCTGATCGCGGCGCTCGACGAGCTGACCGAGGCCTACGAGGCCATGCGCGTCGACCCGGCGTTCCTCGCCGAGTTCGCCCGCCTGCAGCGGGACTACACCGGCCGGCCCAGCCCGGTCACCGAGGTGCCGAAGTTCGCCGAGCACTGCGGGGGCGCCCGGGTGCTGCTCAAGCGCGAGGATCTCAACCACACCGGCTCGCACAAGATCAACAACGTGCTGGGCCAGGCGCTGCTGACCAAGCGCATCGGCAAGACGCGGGTCATCGCCGAGACCGGCGCCGGCCAGCACGGCGTGGCGACGGCGACCGCCGCGGCGCTCATGGGGCTGTCCTGCACCGTCTACATGGGCGAGGAGGACACCCGGCGCCAGGCGCTGAACGTCGCCCGCATGCGGCTGCTCGGCGCCGAGGTCGTCCCCGTCACCACCGGCTCGCGCACCCTCAAGGACGCCATCAACGAGGCCTTCCGCGACTGGGTGACCAACGTGGAGACCACCAACTACGTCTTCGGCACCGTTGCCGGCCCGCACCCGTTCCCGGCCATGGTCCGCGACTTCCAGCGGGTCATCGGCGACGAGGCCCGCGCGCAGGTGCTCGAGCGGGAGGGCCGGCTGCCCGACGCCGTCCTGGCCTGCGTCGGCGGGGGGTCGAACGCCATCGGCATCTTCACGGCCTTCGTCCCCGACGACGGCGTCCGGCTGATCGGCCTGGAGGCCGGCGGCGACGGCGTGGACACCGGCCGGCACGCGGCCACCATCACCGGGGGCACCCCCGGCGTGCTGCACGGCGCCCGCTCGTACCTGCTGCAGGACGACAACGGCCAGACCGTCGAGTCGCACTCGATCAGCGCCGGCCTGGACTACCCGGGCGTCGGCCCGGAGCACTCCTACCTGCACGACATCGGCCGGGCCGAGTACCGCCCGATCACCGACGCCGAGGCCATGGAGGCCTTCGCCCTGCTCTGCCGGACCGAGGGCATCATCCCGGCGATCGAGTCCGCGCACGCCCTCGCCGGGGTGATGAGGCTCGGGCAGGAGGTCGGCCCCGATGCGCTGCTGCTGGTGAACCTCTCCGGCCGGGGCGACAAGGACGTCGAGACGGCCTCGCGGTGGTTCGGGCTGGGCGACCGCGAGGAGGTCGACCCCGGTCCGGGGCTCGACACCGACCAGCAGCCCACCGAGGGCGCGGTCAGCAACGACGAGGTGGTCGCCGGACCCGACGCAGGAGAAGAACTGTGAGCATGCTCGCCGACCGCATCACCGCCGCTCGGGCCGAGGGGCGGGCGGCGCTGATCGCCTACCTGCCCGTGGGCTATCCCGACGTCGAGGGCTCGATCGAGGCCATGGTGGCCGCCGTCGAGGCCGGGGCCGACGTCATCGAGATCGGCGTCCCCTACAGCGACCCGGGCATGGACGGGCCGGTCATCCAGGAGGCCGTCGACGTCGCCGTGCGGGCGGGCGTCGGACTGCGCGACGTGCTGCGCGCCGTGCGCGCGGTGGCCGAAGCCGGCGCCGTGCCGGTGGTCATGACCTACTGGAACCCGGTCGAGCGCTACGGCGTCGAGCGGTTCGCCACCGACCTCGCCGCGGCCGGGGGAGCGGGGCTGATCACCCCGGACCTCGTCCCCGAGGAGGCCGGCGAGTGGATCGCCGCCGCGGAGCGTGCCGACCTCGACCGGGTCTTCCTCGTCGCCCCCTCGTCGACCGACGCGCGGCTGCGCTGGACGACCGCGGCGAGCCGGGGCTTCGTGTACGTCGCCTCGACCATGGGCGTGACCGGCACCCGTGCCACCGTGAGCGACGCGGCCCAGACACTGGTGACCCGCACCCGGGAGGCGCGCCCGGACATCGCGCTCTGCGTGGGGCTCGGTGTCTCGAACGGCGCCCAGGCCGCGGAGCTCGCCGCCTTCGCCGACGGGGTCATCGTCGGCTCCGCGTACGTGCGGGAGCTGCTGGAGGGCCGCGGCACCGACGGCGTCCGCGCGCTCACCGCCGACCTGGCCGAGGGCGTGCGCCGGTCGGGCGTGCCCGCATGAGCGTGCTCGCCGCGATCCCGAGCCCCACGCAGGGGGTCTGGGAGCTCGGGCCGCTCCCGATCCGCGCCTACGCGCTGTGCATCGTCGCCGGGATCGTCGCCGCCGTCGTCCTGACCCAGAAGCGGTGGGTGGCCCGGGGCGGCGCCGCCGAGGACGTCCTCGACATCGCCGTCTGGGCGGTGCCCTTCGGCATCGTCGGTGGCCGGCTCTACCACGTGGTCTCCAGCCCGCGGCCGTACTTCGGCGAGGACGGCGACCCGCTGCGCGCCTTCGCCATCTGGGAGGGCGGCCTGGGCATCTGGGGCGCGATCGCGCTCGGTGGCGTGGGGGCCTGGATCGCCTGCCGGCGCCGGGGCATCCCGCTGCCGGCCTTCGCCGACGCACTGGCCCCCGGGCTGCTGGTCGCCCAGGCGATCGGCCGGCTGGGCAACTGGTTCAACAACGAGCTCTACGGCGCGCCCACCGACCTGCCGTGGGCGCTGACGATCTACGAGTGGAGCGGCGGTCGGGCGGTCACCGGCGCCGACGGCGAGCCGGTGGTGCTGGGCACCTTCCACCCGACGTTCCTGTACGAGCTGCTCTGGAACCTGGCCGCGGCCGCGCTGGTCATCTGGGCCGACCGCCGCTTCCGGCTCGGGCACGGCCGCGCCTTCGCGCTGTACGTCGCCGCCTACTGCGCCGGCCGGCTGTGGATCGAGCTGCTGCGCACGGACCCGGCCGAGACGTTCTTCGGCGTCCGGATCAACGTGTTCACCTCGATCGTCGTCGGGCTGCTGGCGGTGGCCTACCTGGTCTGGCAGCGCGGCCGGCCGCGGGAGGTCGTCACCCGCGGGAACGAGGTGGCGGCGGCCGGTCCGGCGGGGCCGGGACGAGGGCAGGACGCCTCCCGGGAGGCGCCCGGCGCCCGCGTGCGTGAGGATGATCACCAGCCGCCGCCTCCCGCCTGAGGAGCAGAACCGCGCAGGTCCGGCCAGGGTTCGCCGATATCGCGCCGTCGCGTCACGGATCGGCTTCGGCCGTGTCAGAGCGGCGTTACGGCTGTGTACCCTTCGGGCTGACTCGCCAGCGATCCTGGCCGGGTCGTAGTGTCGGAACCGGGCCAGCGCTGCCCCGCGGACGACGGCCCACCGGCACCAACCGGTGGGCTCGCGCGCCACGACGGCCGGGGCACCTGCGTCCGGCCGGCATCGCGCTCCGCACGTGCCGCCATCTACGCCGCCCTTGACCTCCGGCCCGGGCACCAGCCCCCGTCCACCCTCGCCCGAGGGCACGACGGTGCGCCGACGACGGGAGTGACATGACCGACCTTCCCGCCCCCGCCACCACGGCACTGCCCTTCTCGGCCGTGCCCCCGGCCCAGGGCCTGTACGACCCGGCGAACGACAAGGACGCCTGCGGCGTCGCCTTCGTGGCCGACGCCCGGGGGCGGCGCAGCCGCCGCATCGTGCAGGCGGGTCTCACCGCCCTGCACAACCTCGACCACCGGGGCGCCGCGGGCGCCGAGCCGAACTCCGGCGACGGCGCCGGCATCCTCACCCAGATCCCCGACGCCCTGCTGCGGGCCGGCGTCGACTTCGACCTGCCGCCCGCCGGCGAGTACTCCGTCGGCATCGCCTTCATGCCGGCCGACGAGGCCGAGCGGGCCGCCCGCATCGAGGACGTCGCCCGCCTCGCCGACGAGGAGGGGCTGACCGTCCTCGGCTGGCGCGACGTGCCGATCGACCCCGACGGCGCCGACCTCGGCCCCACGGCCCGCGCGGTCATGCCGCACTTCGCCCAGCTGTTCGTCGCCGAGACCATGGGTGCCCGCGCCGACGCGGCCGCCTTCGGCGGCAACGTGGAGTGCAACGGCGTGACCCGGCTCGAGCGGCGCTCCTTCGTGCTCCGCAAGCGCGCCGAGCGCGCCGCGGTCGACGCCGGCAGCTCGCTGTACATCGCCTCGCTGTCCTCGCGGACGATCACCTACAAGGGCATGCTGACCACCGACCAGCTGCCGCTGTTCTTCCCCGACCTGCGCGACGAGCGCTACGAGTCGGCGATCGCGCTGGTGCACAGCCGGTTCTCGACCAACACCTTCCCGAGCTGGCCGCTGGCCCACCCGTTCCGGTTCATCGCGCACAACGGCGAGATCAACACCATCAAGGGCAACCGCAACCGCATGCGGGCGCGCGAGGCCAAGCTCGCCACCGAGCTGTTCGACGGGCCCGCCGGCCCGGCGTCGGAGCTGGGCCTGGAGCGGATCTTCCCGGTCACCGCCAGCGACTTCAGCGACTCGGCGACCTTCGACGAGGTGCTCGAGCTGCTGCACCTGTCCGGCCGCTCGCTGCCGCACGCGGTGCTGATGATGATCCCGGAGGCGTGGGAGAACCACGACGAGATGGACCCGGCCCGCCGGGCCTTCTACCGGTTCCACTCCTCGATCATGGAGCCGTGGGACGGGCCCGCCGCGGTCTGCTTCACCGACGGCACGCTGATCGGCGCCGTCCTCGACCGCAACGGGCTGCGCCCGGGCCGCTGGTGGCACACCAAGGACGACCTGGTCGTCATGGCCAGCGAGGTCGGCGTCCTCGACATCCCGGCCGCCGACGTCGTCGCCAAGGGCCGGCTGCAGCCGGGCCGGATGTTCCTCGTCGACACCGCCTCCGGGCGGATCGTCTCCGACGAGGAGGTCAAGGGCGCCCTGGCCGCGGCGCAGCCGTACGAGGACTGGCTGCACGCCGGCCTGGTGCACCTGCCCGCGCTGCCCGAGCGCCGCCGGTCGCGGCCCAGCCACGAGTCGGTGGTCCGCCGGCAGTTGCTGTTCGGCTACACCGAGGAGGACCTGCGCGTGCTGGTCACGCCGATGGCGGCCAGCGGCGCGGAGCCGATCGGCTCCATGGGCACCGACACCCCGATCGCGGCGCTGTCGGACCGCTCCCGGCTGCTCTACGACTACTTCGGGCAGCTGTTCGCCCAGGTGACCAACCCGCCGCTGGACGCCATCCGCGAGGAGCTGGTGACCAGCCTGGGCCGCACCTTCGGGCCGGAGCAGAACCTGCTGGCGGCGTCCCCGGCGTCCTGCCGGCAGGTGCACCTGCCGTTCCCGGTCATCGACAACGACGAGCTGGCCAAGATCCTGCACATCGACGACGACGGCGACCTGCCCGGGTACGCCGCCGTCCGGATCACCGGCCACTTCGACGTCAACGGCGGCGGCACCGCGCTGGCCGAGGCCATCGAGCAGCTGCGCACGAAGGTGAGCAAGGCGATCGCCGCGGGCGCCCGGATCATCGTGCTGTCCGACCGGGACTGCGACGAGCAGCGCGCCCCGATCCCGTCGCTGCTGATGACCGCGGCGGTGCACCACCACCTGGTGCGGGAGAAGACCCGCATGGAGGTCGGCCTCGTCGTCGAGTCCGGCGACTGCCGCGAGGTCCACCACGTGGCCCTGCTGCTCGGCTACGGCGCCGCCGCGGTGAACCCGTACCTGGCGTTCGAGTCGATCGAGGACCTGATCCGCGACGGCGTCCTCACCGGCGTCGAGCCCGCCCAGGCGGTGCGCAACGTGGTCAAGGCACTCGGCAAGGGCGTCCTGAAGGTCATGAGCAAGATGGGCATCAGCACCGTCGGCTCGTACACGATGGCGCAGATCTTCGAGGCCGTCGGCCTGTCCCAGGACCTGGTCGACGAGTACTTCACCGGCACCTCCGCACCCCTGGGCGGCGTCGGCATCGACGTGCTCGCCGAGGAGGTGGCGATGCGCCACCGCCGCGCCTACCCGGACAACCCCACCGAGCGGGCGCACCGCCGGCTGGAGACCGGTGGCGAGTACCAGTGGCGCCGCGAGGGCGAGGTGCACCTGTTCAGCCCCGAGACGGTGTTCCTGCTCCAGCACGCCACCCGGTCCCGGCAGTACGACGTCTTCGAGAAGTACACGCAGACGGTCGACCAGACGTCCGAGGACGCCGCCACCCTGCGCGGGCTGTTCACGCTGCGGACCGGCGTGCGGCCGCCCGTGCCGCTCGACGAGGTCGAGCCGGCCAGCGAGATCGTGAAGCGCTTCAACACCGGCGCGATGAGCTACGGCTCGATCTCCCAGGAGGCGCACGAGACCCTCGCCATCGCGATGAACCGCCTCGGTGGGCGCTCGAACACCGGTGAGGGTGGCGAGGACCCCGACCGCTTCACCCCCGACCCGAACGGCGACCTGCGCCGCTCGGCGATCAAGCAGGTGGCGTCGGGCCGGTTCGGCGTGACCAGCGAGTACCTGGTCAACGCCGACGACATCCAGATCAAGATGGCCCAGGGCGCCAAGCCCGGCGAGGGCGGTCAGCTGCCCGGCGGCAAGGTCTACCCGTGGGTGGCCCGGACCCGGCACTCCACGCCGGGCGTCGGCCTGATCAGCCCGCCGCCGCACCACGACATCTACTCGATCGAAGACCTCAAGCAGCTGATCCACGACCTGAAGAACGCCAACGACGCGGCACGGGTGCACGTGAAGCTGGTCGCCGAGGTCGGCGTCGGGACGGTCGCGGCCGGCGTGAGCAAGGCGCACGCCGACGTCGTGCTGATCTCCGGGTACGACGGCGGCACCGGTGCCGCGCCGCTGACCTCGCTCAAGCACGCCGGCTCCCCGTGGGAGCTGGGCCTGGCCGAGACCCAGCAGACGCTGCTGGCCAACGGCCTGCGCGACCGGATCGTGGTGCAGGTCGACGGCCAGATGAAGACCGGCCGCGACGTGATCGTGGCGGCGCTGCTGGGCGCCGAGGAGTTCGGCTTCGCGACGGCGCCGCTGGTGGTCTCCGGTTGCGTGATGATGCGGGTGTGCCACCTCGACACCTGCCCGGTCGGCGTGGCCACGCAGAACCCGGAGCTGCGCAAGCGGTTCACCGGGCGCCCGGAGTTCGTCGTCACCTTCTTCGAGTTCCTCGCCGAGCAGGTGCGCACCTACCTGGCCGAGCTGGGCTTCCGCTCGATCGACGAGGCCATCGGCCACGCCGAGCTGCTCGACACCCGGCAGGCGGTCGACCACTGGAAGGCCGCCGGCCTGGACCTCTCGCCGATGCTGGCCGTCCCGGAGCTGCCCGAGGGCACCCCGCGTCGCGCGGTGCGCGGGCAGGACCACGGGCTGGACGTCGCGCTGGACCAGACGCTGATCCAGCTGTGCGAGGGTGCGCTGCTCGACGCGCGGCCGGTCACGCTCGAGCTGCCGGTGCGCAACGTCAACCGCACCGTCGGCACGATGCTGGGGTCGATGGTCACCCGGCGCTTCGGCGGCGAGGGCCTGCCCGACGGCACGATCGACCTCACCTTCGGCGGGTCGGCCGGGCAGTCGTTCGGGGCCTTCGTGCCGCGCGGCATCACCATGCGGCTGTTCGGCGACGCCAACGACTACGTCGGCAAGGGCCTGTCGGGCGGGCGGATCGTCGTCCGGCCCTCCCGCGAGGCGCCGTTCGCCGCCGAGGACAACGTCATCGCCGGCAACGTCATCGGCTACGGCGCCACCAGCGGGGAGATCTTCCTGCGCGGCCGGGTCGGCGAGCGCTTCTGCGTCCGCAACTCCGGTGCGCTCGCCGTCGTCGAGGGCGTGGGCGACCACGCGCTGGAGTACATGACCGGCGGCCGCGCGGTGATCCTCGGGCCGACCGGCCGCAACATCGCGGCCGGCATGTCCGGCGGGATCGGGTACGTCCTCGACCTCGCCCGGCACCGGGTCAACAGCGAGATGGTCGACGTCGAGCCGCTGGACGGCGAGTCCGCGCAGTGGCTGCGCGACGTGCTGGTCCGGTACGCCGCCGACACGGAGTCGCCGGTGGCCGCGGCGCTGCTGGCCGACTGGGGTCGCTGGTCGGAGCAGTTCAGCGTGATCATGCCGCGCGACTACCGGCGGGCACTGGAGGCCCGGCGCGCCGCCGAGGCCGCCGGCGTCGACGTCGACCGGGCCGTCATGGAGGCGGCCCGTGGCTGAGGTGTGCGTCCGCGGATCGAACGAGCAGCAGAGGGAGGCAGCACGTGGCTGACCAGACCGGTTTCCTGAAGTACGAGCGCGGCCTCCCGCCGCGGCGTCCCGTCGAGCTCCGCATCATGGACTGGCAGGACGTCTACACCCGGCGGCAGAACGGGGAGGACCCGCTCTTCCCGACGGCGGAGGTCCGCAAGCAGGCCGCCCGCTGCATGGACTGCGGCATCCCGTTCTGCCACCACGCCTGCCCGGTGGCGAACCTGATCCCGGAGTGGAACGACCTGGCCCGCCGCGACGACTGGCAGGACGCCATCGAGCGGCTGCACGCGACGAACAACTTCCCGGAGTTCACCGGGAAGCTCTGCCCGGCGCCGTGCGAGGGCTCCTGCGTGCTGAACCTGCAGGAGTCCCCGGTCACGATCAAGCAGATCGAGTGGGAGATCATCGACCGGGCGTGGGACGAGGGCTGGGTCAGCCCCCAGACCCCGGCCGAGCGCACCGGCAAGAAGGTCGCCGTCATCGGGTCCGGTCCCGCCGGGCTGGCCGCCGCCCAGCAGCTCACCCGGGCCGGCCACGACGTGACCGTCTACGAGCGGGCCGACCGGGTCGGCGGGCTGCTGCGCTACGGCATCCCCGAGTTCAAGATGGAGAAGTCCGTCCTGGACCGGCGGCTGGACCAGATGCGCGCCGAGGGCACCCGGTTCGTCACCGGGGTCGAGGTGGGTGGCAGCGGCGAGGGCGACCTGTCGGTCGAGCAGCTGCGCGCGGACTTCGACGCCGTCGTCCTGGCCGGGGGCGCGACCATCGGCCGTGACCTGCCCGCCCCCGGGCGGGAGCTGGCCGGCATCCACCTGGCCATGGAGTACCTGCCCTACGGCAACCGGCAGGCGCTGGGCGAGCTCGACGACCCGCCGATCAACGCGCACGGCAAGCACGTCGTGATCATCGGTGGCGGCGACACCGGCGCGGACTGCCTCGGCACGGCGCACCGGCAGGGGGCGGCCTCGGTCGCCCAGCTGGAGATCATGCCGGCGCCGCCGGAGCGCCGGGACACGGGCGCCAACCCGTGGCCCACCTACCCGATGGTCATGCGCGTCTCCAGCGCACACGAGGAGGGCGGCGAGCGGCTGTACTCGGTCAACACCGAGCGGTTCGTGGGCGACGACCACGGCAACGTGCGCGCCCTGCTGCTGCACGAGGTCGAGCGGGTCGACGGCCGGTTCCAGAAGATCGAGGGCACCGAGCGCGAGCTCCCGGCCGACCTGGTGTTCCTGGCCATGGGCTTCACCGGGGCGCAGCGCGAGGGCCTGGTCGACACCCTCGGGGTCGAGGTCGACGGGCGCGGCAACGTGGTCCGCGACGACGCCTTCATGTCCACCGAGCCGGGCGTCTTCGTCGCCGGTGACATGGGCCGCGGCCAGTCGCTGATCGTCTGGGCGATCGCGGAGGGCCGCGCCGCGGCCGCCGGCGTCGACGTCTGGCTGACCGGTGAGTCGATGCTGCCGCGCCCGGTCACCCCGACGGCGGTCGCGCTCCGCTAGGACATCGCGCTCCTCCGGACCGCACGGCGGCCAGGGGCCGTCCCCCGGTCCGGAGGAGCGTGTCCGTCTCGCCTGCGCGGAGCCCTCCGGGCCCCACTCGGCGGGACACCACGGTCGGCGGCCGTCCCGCGGTCCGGAGGAGCGTGTCCGTCCCCGGTCCGGAGGAGCGCCTGACCCCGCCTGCGACACGCTGCGGCCGGGCCGCAGGCGCCATCAGTTCGGCGGAGCACTAGCGTTATCGCCATGTCCCGCCGCGCCAAGATCGTCTGCACCCTGGGTCCGGCCACGAGCTCCGCCGAACAGGTCACCGCCCTGGTCGAGTCGGGGATGGACGTGGCCCGCCTCAACTTCAGCCACGGGTCGCACGAGGACCACGCGGCGGCCTACGCGCTGGTGCGCGAGGCATCCGACCGCGTCGGTCACGCGGTGGCGATCCTCGCCGACCTCCAGGGCCCCAAGATCCGCCTCGGCACGTTCGCCGACGGGCCGGTCCGCTGGGAGACCGGCACCCAGATCTGCATCACCGTCGAGGACGTCGCCGGCACCGCGGAGCGGGTGTCGACCACCTACAAGAACCTCGCCAACGACGTGCGGGTCGGGGACCGGCTGCTGGTCGACGACGGCAACCTCTCGCTCAGCGTGGTCGGCGTCGAGGGCCCGGACGTGTTCTGCCTCGTCGTCGAGGGCGGCCAGGTCTCCAACAACAAGGGCCTCTCGCTGCCCGGGGTCGCGGTGAGCGTGCCCGCGCTGTCGGCCAAGGACGAGCGCGACCTGCGCTTCGCCCTGCACCTGGGCGTGGACTTCATCGCGCTGTCCTTCGTGCGCTCGCCCACGGACGCGGCGCTCGTCCGCGACATCATGCGCCAGGAGGACATCTACGTCCCGGTCATCGCCAAGCTCGAGAAGCCGGAGGCGGTGCGGAACCTCGACGCGATCGTCGAGGCGTTCGACGGGATCATGGTCGCCCGCGGGGACCTGGGCGTGGAGCTGGCCCTCGAGCAGGTGCCGCTGGTGCAGAAGCGCGCCATCCAGGCCGCCCGCGAGCGGAACAAGCCGGTCATCGTCGCCACCCAGATGCTCGAGTCGATGATCAGCAACTCCCGGCCGACCCGGGCGGAGGCCTCCGACGTGGCCAACGCCGTGCTCGACGGCACCGACGCCGTGATGCTGTCGGGGGAGACGTCGGTGGGCCAGTACCCGATCGGCGCCGTGCGGACGATGGAGCGCATCATCTCCGCCGTCGAAGCCGACCACATGCCCGTGCCCGAGATCCTCCGGCGCTCGCGGTCCCGCTCCGGCGCGATCGTGCGGGCGGCCAAGGACGTCGGCGAGGCGCTGGACGTCAAGGCGCTCGCCACGTTCACGCAGACCGGTGAGACCACCCGCCGGCTGGCCTCGCTGCACCCGCGGCAGCCGCTGCTGGCCTTCACGGTCGACCCGCGCGTGCGCAGCCGGCTCGCGCTCTCCTGGGGGGTGGAGACGTTCCTGGTGCCCGCGGTGGAGCACACCGACGACATGGTCGCCCAGGTGGACTTCTCGCTGCTGTCGATCGGCCGCCTCAAGGTCGGTGACCGGGTGGTCGTGGTCGCCGGCAGCCCGCCCAACACCGTCGGCTCCACCAACCTGATCCGGGTGCACGAGGTGGGTACCGACTCGTGAACCGCGAGCAGGAGGACACCCAGGCGGCGGCGCTGCTCTCGGTCCTCGACCTGACCGAGCGGGAGACCGACGTCTTCGTCGGCAAGACGCCGAGCACCGAGCGGCAGCGCATCTTCGGCGGCCAGGTGGCCGGCCAGGCGCTGGTGGCGGCCGGGCGCACCGTCCCCGGAGGGCGGAACGTGCACTCGCTGCACTCGTACTTCCTGCGTCCCGGCGACCCGACGGAGGAGATCCGCTACTCCGTCGACCGCATCCGGGACGGGCGGTCGTTCTCCACCCGGCGGGTCATCGCCTGCCAGCGCCGCAAGGGCGAGGACGTCGCCATCTTCGCGCTCACGGCGGACTTCCACGCCGGCGAGCCCGCCGTCGCGGAGCACTCGCTGCCCATGCCGCAGGTGCCCGGTCCCACCGAGATGATGGGTTCGGAGGAGATCGTCGCCCGGCACGGCCAGAACGCGGAGTTCATGGCCGCGATGGGTCGGGTCGTCGAGCAGCGGTTCCAGCACGACCCGTTCGCGGCGCCACCCAAGTCGCCGCCGGACACGCGGACGTGGACCTGGTTCCGGGTCGCGGGGGAGCTGCACGACGACCCGGTGGTGCAGGCCGCGGCCCTGACCTTCGTCAGCGACCTGACCCTCCTGTCGGCCGGGTTCGCCCGGCTGGGCGGGGGGTGGCCGGACTTCATCGCGTCGAGCCTGGACCACGCGGTGTGGTTCCACCGCCCGGTGCGGGCCGACGACTGGCTGCTCTACGAGACCGACAGCCCGGCGGCCGCGGCGGGCCGCGCGCTGTGCTTCGGGCAGATCTGGTCCGTCGACGGCACGCACGTCGCCACCGTGGCCCAGGAAGGGCTCATCCGGGCCGCGGAGGGCTGAGGCCGGCGCCCCACCGCTCAGGTGGGGCTGCCCCACCGCTCAGGTGGGGCTGCCGGCGCCCTCGGTGTCGTCGGCGAGGCGCTCGTCGGGCGCGGTGGCGGGCTCCGCAACGGGCTCGGCTGCCGCACGCTCCGCCCCGGCCCGCTCGGCCTCCTCGCGCTCGGCCTCCTCGCGCCGGGCCTGCTCGCGCCGGACGCGCTCCTGCTCGCCGCGCTCGCGTTCGGCGGCCCGGGCGGCTGCCTGCTCGGCGGCCTGCGCGGCGAAGTCGGCGGCGAGCCAGTCGTGCCCCTCGACGAGCAGCGCCCACACCCGCTCGACGTGCGCCCGCGTCGTCGCCGGGGAACCGATGGCCACCCGCAGCACCGGCTCCCGCCGCACGGTCGTGTGGGTCAGGAAGACCTCGCCGCCGTCGTTCAGCCGATCCAGCAGCGTCATCGTCGCGACGTCGGCGTCCACGCCCTCGGGCCACCGCGGCTTCAGGCAGACCAGCGACAGCGGGTGCGGGGCCACCACGTCGAACCGCTCGTCGGCCTCGGCCCAGCCGGCCAGCTCCTGGGCCAGGGCCACGTGCCCGCGGATGTGGGCCCGCAGGCCCTCGGCGCCGTACCAGCGCACGACGAACCACAGCTTGAGGGCACGGAAGCGGCGGCCCAGCGGGACCTGCCAGTCGCGGTAGTCGACGACGGCCCCGGCGTCGGTGGCGGCGTTGCGCAGGTAGTCGGGGAGGATCGCCAGCGCTCCGGTGAGGGCGGCGCGGTCGGCGACCCAGAACAGCGTGGCGTCGAAGCCGGTGAGCAGCCACTTGTGCGCGTCGGTGGTGTAGCTGTCGGCCCACTCGATCCCGGCCTGCAGGCGCCGCAGCTCCGGCGCGACGGCGCTCACACCGGCGTAGGCGGCGTCGACGTGCAGCCAGACGCCGTACTCCTGGCAGATCGGGCCGATGGCGGCCAGCGGGTCGACGGCGGTGGTGGACGTGGTGCCCACGGTGGCGCAGACCAGCACCGGGCGGTAGCCGCGGGCGACGTCGCGCTCCAGCCGGGCGGCGAGCGCGCCCGGGTTCATGGCGAGGTCGCCGTCGACCTCGACGATGCGGACCGAGTCGGTGCCCAGCCCCGCGATGCGCACCGCCTTCTCCATCGAGGAGTGCGTCTCGCTGGAGACGTAGACGGTGGCCCGCTCGGGCTGCACGCCCTGCCGCACGGTGGACCCGCCACCGGCACGGTGCAGAGCGGCGAGGAGCGCGACCAGGTTGGCGCCGGAGCTGGAGTCCTGGACGACGCCGCCGCCGGTGCCGGTCGAGCGGAAGGACTCCGGCAGGCCCAGCAGCTCGGCGAACCAGTCCATGACGTGCTGCTCGAGCTCCGTGGCCGCCGGGCTGGTCACCCACGACATGCCCTGCACGCCCAGCCCCGCCGAGACGAGGTCGCCGAGCACCGACGGCCCGGAGGTGTTGGCCGGGAAGTAGCCGAAGAAGCCGGGGTGCTGCCAGTGCGTGATGCCGGGCATCACGACCCGGTCGAGGTCGGCCAGCACGGCGGAGAAGGGCTCGCCCTGCTCCGGGGCGGCGGCGGGGAGATCGGCGCGGACGTCGCCGGGGGTGACCTGCGAGCGCACCGGGAAGGTGCCGATCCGCGACCAGTAGTCCGCGATCCAGTCGACGACCTCGTGGCCGTGGCGCCGGAACTGCTCGGGAGTCATGTGCGGTGCAGGCTCGGTCACCACCCCACCGTATTCGCCGAGCCGAGCGGGCCCCGGAGGGGTCCGCGAGGAGCGCCGGACCCCAGCCCGAAGACGCTGGAACGCGAGCCGCCCAGCGAGGCGGCAGGAGGAGCGGGCCCGAAGGGTCCACGACGACTGCCGGGAAGGGCTCCACGCAGCAGGGGAACGGCACGTGGCCGCGGTGCGATCCGGAGGATCGCAATGACACAGCACAGTGCCCCCGGTGCGACTCGAACGCACACTGCGCGGGTTTTGAATCCGCTCCCTCTGCCGATTGGGGTACGGGGGCGCGCCGGGGTGGCCCGGCTGCCCGAGCAGCGTAGCCGGGCGGTGCTCCCGGCCCGACGTCGCTAGGCTCTGGCGCCGTGACCAGTGAGCCGATCCGCGTCCTGATCGCCGAGGACGAGGCGCTCATCCGCCTCGACCTCAAGGAGATGCTCGAGGAGGAGGGGTACTCGGTCGTCGCCGAGGTCGGTGACGGGCAGCAGGCGGTCGACCGGGCCGCGGAGCTGCGGCCGGACCTGGTCATCCTGGACATCCAGATGCCGGTGCTCGACGGCCTCTCCGCCGCCGAGCGGATCGCCTCGTCGCGCATCGCCCCGGTCATCGTCCTCACCGCCTTCAGCCAGCGGGAGCTGGTGGAGCGGGCGCGGGACGCCGGGGCCATGGCCTACCTGGTGAAGCCCTTCTCGAAGAACGACCTGGTGCCGGCCATCGAGGTGGCGCGCGGCCGGTTCGCGGAGATGACCGCGCTGGACGGCGAGGTCAAGAACCTGGAGGAGCGGCTGGAGACCCGAAAGGTCGTCGAGCAGGCGAAGGGCCGGTTGATGGCCGGCCAGGGCATGACCGAGGCCGAGGCCTTCCGGTGGATCCAGCGCACCGCGATGAACCAGCGGACGAGCATGAAGGCGCTCGCCGAGTCGATCCTCGCGGGCGGGTCGGCGGGCGGGGAGAGCTCCGCCTGAAGCCGGACGGGAGCGGTGCGTGCGGTCGCCCGCGGCGTGCTGTTTCCGCCCGGTAACCGTCCGTACCGCGAGTTCCGCGCTGCGTACGCCGAGGTCACGACCTCATCACGGTCGCTCCGCGGCCGGGTGCATCACCCCGCGGGGCGGCTAGGTTCTGCGCACTGATCGGCGTCCGGTCGGCGGTCGTCGCGTGTGCGCGCCGGCGCCGGACGCACTGATGACACTGGGAGTTGCTTGATGCGCACTGGCACCACTGCCCGCAGCATCGCCGTCACCGGTGCCGCCCTGCTCGCGCTGACCGCCTGCGGTGGCGGCGACGAGGGCGGCGGCACGTCGGCCGAAGGCGGCGGCGGCGACGGCGAGAAGCAGGTCAACGTCTACGGCACCGACGGCAACATGGGTAACGCCCTCGGCGAGTCCTTCACCACCGAGGGGGCCCTGGCCGGGATGCGTGGCACCGCCCCGCTGACGGACCTGTCCTCCGACTTCCGGGACCGGCTCAACGCCATCTACCCCGGCCTGCAGGACTACAACTACGCGGGTGAGACCTACGACGCGGTCGTCATCAGCGCACTGGCCTCGCTCCTGGCAGGTAGCACCGAGCCCACGCAGTTCGCTCCCTACATCAACGGGGTGACCTTCGGCGGCGAGGCGTGCGCCAGCTTCTCCGAGTGCAAGACGATCATCGACGAGGGTGGCAACCCCGACTACGAGGGCGTCTCCGGCCCGCTGGCCTTCACCGAGCCCGGTGAGCCGGCGGTCGCCAGCTTCGGCATCCTGGAGTTCGGCCAGGACAACACGCTCGACGACGACGCCACCGAGTTCGTGCTCGCCGGGGATGAGGCCAACGCGGCGAGCGACGAGGGCCCGGCGCCGGCTTCTCCGGGCGCCACGTCCGACGACCCGCTGGTGATCGGCACCCTGCTGCCGCTCACCGGTAACCTCGCGTTCCTCGGCCCCCCCGAGGTCGCCGGCGCCCGGCTGGCCGTCCAGGAGATCAACGACGCCGGTGGCGTGCTCGGTCAGCAGGTGCAGCTCGTCGAGGGTGACTCGGGCGACGCCTCGACGGACACCGCCTCGCAGACGGTCAACCGCCTCCTGAACGAGAACGTCGACGTCATCGTCGGTGCGGCGTCCTCCGGGGTGAGCCTCACCGTCATCGACGCGATCACCCGCGCCGGTGTCGTCCAGATCTCTCCGGCCAACACGTCGGACCAGTTCACCACCTACAACGACAACGGGCTGTACTTCCGCACGGCTCCGCCGGACACGCTGCAGGCCCGCGCGCTGTCGGACCTGATCATCAACGACGGCAACAACACCGTCGGGATCATGGCGCTGAACGACCCGTACGGCACCGGTCTGATGGAGAACACCAGGGAGAACCTGGTCTCCGCGGGCCTGTCGGAGGACAGCATCGAGACGCTGACCTACGACCCGCAGGCGGCGAACTTCGACTCCGAGATCCAGCAGATGGTGGAGTTCAACCCCGACGCCATCGTGGTCATCGGCTTCGAGGAGTCGGCTCGCATCATCGAGGGCCTCAACGCCGAGGGCATCGGGCCGGCGCGCGACTGAGGTCGCCCGGCCGTTCCGCGACACCACGGTGACGCGGAACGGCTGACCGGTCCCAGTGGCCCGGCACCCCACGGGGTGCCGGGCCACTGCGCTGTTCGCGGCCGGGGAGGGGTAGGTCCGCGGTGGCGCCGTTGGCGCCCCTCGGGGAGCGGCCGGCGACGGTGGCGGAGGCTCGGCCGTCTCGTCCAGGGGCATCCGTCCGTGGACGTCCGGCGCTCGGGCCGCCCACCTCGGCGCCGCCCATGCCCGACCGCGGTGCCGCGGGCGGCGCTGTCGGGCCGACGCGGGCCCCTCAGGCGCCCGCTGAGGGCGTGGTGTGCGGGCCGGACATACGGCTCCGGCGCCGTCCCCGGGGATGGTGACGGCGCCGGATGGTGCGTGCGGTGACGGGTCAGTGCGCCTTGGCCAGCGTGCCCAGGTACAGCTCGATCACCTTGGGGTCGTGCATGAGCGATTCACCGGTCGCCGTGTAGGCGTTGCGGCCCTGGTCGAGCACGTAGCCGCGGTCGCAGATCTGCAGACAGCGGCGGGCGTTCTGCTCGACCATGATGATCGACACGCCGGTGGCGTTGATCCGCCGGCAGCGGATGAACACCTCGTCCTGGTAGACGGGGGAGAGGCCGGCCGACGGCTCGTCGAGCAGGAGGACCGACGGGTCCATCATCAGCGCCCGGCCCATCGCGACCATCTGGCGCTCACCGCCGGACAGCGAACCCGCCTTGCCCTTGCGTCGCTCTCCCAGCAGCGGGAACAGGTCGACGACGTAGTCGAAGCGCTCCTTGAACGACTTCGGGCGCAGGTAGACGCCCATCTGCATGTTCTCCTCGATGGTCAGCGAGGGGAACACGTTGTTGTTCTGCGGCACGTAGCCCACACCCAGTGACACCAGCCGGTGGGCGGGCGCCGAGGTGATGTTCTCCCCGCGGAGCGTCACCGAGCCCGACCGCACCGGGATGAGTCCGAACAACGCCTTGAGCAACGTGGACTTCCCGGCACCGTTGGGGCCGATGATGCCGACGAGCTCGCCGTCGTTGAGGTAGAAGTCGCACTCGTTGAGGATGTTGACACCCGGCAGGTAGCCGGCGACCAGCTCGTCGGCGCGGATCAGCGCATCGCCGGCCAGCCGGACGTGCTCCTCCCGGGTGGCGGCCTGCTCGGCGGGTGAGAGGTCAGCACCGGTGACGTCGGCGCGCGTCGGGCCGCGCCCGGCGGCCTGCGTTGGGTCCTCCTGGTCGACCGGCCGGTCGAACTCGAACTCCGGGTCGGTGCTCTCCCGCGGATCCTTGCCCTGGCTCGGGTCGATCGTCATCGGTCGGTCCTCTTCTCGTCCCGGCGACCGGCCCGGCGGACGTCGTCGGGCTGCTCGCCGTGGGCGATCGTCGCCTCGGCCTCCGCGAGGACGCGGTCCTCGTCCTCGATGGTCAGCGGGGCGTCGTGGTGGGCGCCGAGGTAGGCGTCGACCACCGCCTTGTTCTGGCTGATCGACTCGGGTGGGCCCTCGGCGATCACCTTGCCGGCGGCCATGACCACCACCCAGTCGCTGATGTCGCGGACGACGTCCATGTCGTGCTCGACGAAGACGACGGTCATCCCCTGCTCGCGGAGATCCTTGACGTGCCCGAGCAGGCTCTGCGTGAGGGCGGGGTTCACCCCGGCCATCGGCTCGTCGAGCATGACTACCTTGGGGTCGCTCATCAGGGCGCGCGCCATCTCGAGCAGCTTGCGCTGGCCACCCGAGAGGGTGCCGGCGAAGTCGTCCTTCTTGGCGTCCAGCTTGAACCGGCGCAGCAGGTCCAGGGCCTTCTCGGTGTTGGCCTCCTCCTGCGCCCGCCACATCCCGGGGACCAGGGCGCGGAAGAAGCTCTCACCCTTCTGCCCCTGGGCGCCGAGCAGCATGTTCTGGAGCACGGTCAGCCGGGACAGCGCCTTGGTCAGCTGGAAGGTGCGGACCACCCCGAGCCGGGCGACCTGGTGCGACGCGAGCTTGCCGAGCGGGCGGCCGTCGAACGACCAGGTGCCGCCGTCGGGCTGGTCGAACCCGGTGAGCAGGTTGAACAGCGTCGTCTTGCCGGCACCGTTCGGCCCGATCAGCCCGGTGATGCCGCCGCGCTGGATCTCCAGGTGGTCGACCGAGACGGCCGTGAGGCCGCCGAACGTCCGGACCATGCCGTCGACCACGATCGCGGGGTCCGGCTTGGCGACCCCGATCTCCCAGGGCAGGTCCCGCAGCGCGGCCTGGGCCAGCCGCCGCGGTGGCGCACCTGCGCCGGTCGTGGACGAGGCGTGCGCCCCGGTGGGTGTCGGCTCAGCGGGCATCGAGCATCACCTCTCGTCGGTCCCCGAAGATGCCCTGCGGGCGGAAGATCAGCAGCAGGATCAGCCCGAGTCCGATGATGACGAATCGGATCTGCGCGACGTCGGTCGCGGACAGCAGGTCCTCCGGGATGACCCCGTTGCTGATCAGGGTACGCAGACCGGTGTCCGCGAACTGGATGATGAAGTACAGGAGCATCGCGCCGATCACCGGCCCGAGCACCCGGGCGGCACCGCCGAGGATCAGCGCCGCGTACGCCAGGAAGGTGTTGGCGTTCTGGTACTGGTCCGGGGTCGCCGACGCGGTGCCGACCGCGTAGACCATGCCGCCCAGCGCGCCGAGCACGCCACCGAGCACGAGCGCCTGCATCTTGTAGACGTAGACGTTCTTGCCCAGCGCCCGCACGGCGTCCTCGTCCTCGCGGATCGACTTCACCACGCGGCCCCAGGGGCTGCGGACGAGCAGCCAGACCAGCAGGCACGCGAGCGCGACGAGGATCCAGCCCACGAAGGTCACCCACAGGTCGGCGCCGCTCCAGCGGGTGCCCAGGATGCTGTAGCGCCGTGCGGTGTCCCAGGGCGCCAGTTCCACGAACGGGTCGCTGAACCCGGACAGCCCCCGGGTGCCGGCGGTGATCGGCGTCGCCGACACCGACCGGAAGGTCAGCCGGAGCCCCTCGGCCGCGGCGATGGTGGCGATGGCCAGGTAGTCGGCGCGCAGCCGCAGGGTCGGGATGCCCAGCAGCAGGGCGAGCAGCACGGCGGCGCCGATGCCGATGAGCACGCCCACCCAGAAGGGGAGCCCCCACTGCGCCACGGAGATCGCGATCCCGTAGCCACCGAGCATGGCGAAGGCGATCTGGCCGAAGTTCAGCAGCCCCGTGTAGCCGAACTGGATGTTGAGCCCGATGGCCAGCAGCGCGAAGAAGACCGCCTGGAAGCCGATCCCGGCCTTGAGTGCGACGGCGAGTGCGTCGAGGAGTTCAGCCATGGCTCAACCAATCCGGGCCCGGCTGCCGAGGATGCCCTGCGGCCGCACGATGAGGATGACGATCAGGAGCAGCAGACCGCCCACGTACTTCATGTCGTTGGGGATGACGAGCGTCGACATCTGGACGAAGACACCGACCACGATGCTGCCGACGAGGGCGCCGTAGGCGGTTCCGAGGCCACCCAGGGTCACGCCGGCGAACATCAGCAGCAGCAGCCGGAACCCCATGTCCCACTGGACCTCGTCGGAGAGCCCCAGGAGGACACCGCCCAGAGCGGCCAGCGCGCCACCGACCATCCAGACCACGAGGATCACCCGGTTGACGTCGATGCCGGAGGAGGCGGCGAGGTCGCGGTTGTCCGAGACGGCCCGCATGGCCTTGCCGATGGTGGTCCGCTGCAGCATGACGGCCACGAGGACGAGGACCACCAGGGCCACGATCATCGACGTGAGGTCCTTGTTGGTCATCGAGAAGGCGCCGTAGTCGACGGTGCGCTGGCCGCGGTAGTCGGCGTAGGCGTTGGAGCGCCCGCCGTAGATGACCTGGTAGAGGTACCGCAGCAACAGCGACAGGCCGATCGAGATCACGAGCGCTGCCACCAGGCCGGTGCCCCTGCGACGCAGCGGCCGCCACAGGGCCCGCTCGTTGAGCGCGCCGATCCCGGCGCCGACCAGCATCGCGAGGAGCGCGGCGGCGATCAGCGGTACGCCGCCGCCCACGTTGATGAACCACGCCACGATGGCGCCGATGGTCACCAGCTCGCCGTGCGCGAAGTTGACCAGGCCCGTCGTGCCGAAGATCAGCGAGAGCCCGATGGCCGCCATGGCGATCAGGAGGCCGAACCGGAGGCCGGAGATCAGCAGCTCGACCCAGCGGATCGTGCCGCCCCCCGCGTTCCGGCTGCCGTCGTCCAGGCCGATGATCACACCCTGGTTGCGGCCGCTGTCCACGGTGACCGTGCGGCTGTTGCCGGAGTTGAACTCCACCCCCTCGGGCAGGGAATCCTCCGGGACGGTCACCGTGTACTCGCCGGGGCCCGGCAGGTCGACGACGAAGCGGCCGTTCTCGTCCGTCTCGTCGGTGCCGACCTCCTCGCCGTCGGGGGTGGTGACCACCACGTCGACCCCTTCGATGGGCCCGCTGAGGCTGGTGCGCAGCGTGCCGGAGACCTGCTCGCCGCCGCCCTCGGCCTGCGCCACGCCCGGGGAGAGGGCCGCGAGGCCCGCCGTGAAGAGGGCGACCAGGAGCAGGCGCAGCAGCACCCGCAGGCTCCCGCCGGCCGCGCCCCGGTCCGGTGGTCTCATCGCGGGTCCCGGAGAACCCGTTCGTCGACCGTGCCGTCGGACACGGCTGCCGGCGTGCGTCACTCGACCTCCCTGGCGGATGAGTTGAGGTCGGACCCTAACCCGGTTCTGTGACTTCGCCGTCTCCGCGCCCTGACCTGTGACCTTTCCGCGACACGCCGCAACGTTCACTCAGCGCGGTCGTGCCGGACGGTCACGTGATCACCGCAGTTCAGCGGCTCGTTCCCGGCCTGATTCTGGGCCGGGCGCCTCGGGAGGCGGGATCAGGCCGTCGTCGATGCCGCGAGGGTCATGCAGGTCAGCCGCGCGGTCGCGGTTCGCCGGCCCTGGTCGTCGGTGACGTCGATGAGGAACGTCGACAGCGTCCGGCCGCGCCGCACCGGCGTGCAGACGGCGGTCACGGTGCCCGAGGTGGCGGCCCGCAGGTAGCTCACGTTGAGCTCGATGCCCACCACCTGCCGGTCGGGGCCGGCGCCCACGGCCGCAGCCATCGATCCGATGGTCTCGGCCAGGGTGCACGTGGCGCCGCCGTGGAGCAGTCCGAAGGGCTGCTGGTTGCCGTCCACCGGCATCGTCGCGACGAGCCGGTCGGGGTTCCAGTCGGTCATCCGGACGCCGAGCTTGTCGTCGAGGGGGCTGCTGAGACCGGCGGGCAGCCAGTCCGGGGGAGGGGTGCTCACGCTGGGACCGTAGCGGCCGCGTCGGCCGCGCCGTCCTGTCGGGGAGCGGCCCTAGGATCGGCGGCGATGTCCGCTCCGGTGAGTACCCCCAGCGCCCCGCCGTCCGCCGACCCCACCCGCCCGGGGCCGCGTCCGCGGCTGCTGCTGCTCGACGGGCACTCCCTGGCCTACCGCGCGTTCTTCGCACTGCCGGTCGAGAACTTCTCCACGACCACGGGGCAGCCGACCAACGCCGTCTACGGCTTCACGTCGATGCTGATCAACATCCTGCGCGACGAGCAGCCCTCCCACCTCGCCGTCGCCTTCGACGTCGGCCGCAAGACCTTCCGCAGCGAGATCTACGCCGACTACAAGGCGAACCGGGCCGAGAGCCCGACCGACTTCCGCGGCCAGGTCAGCCTCGTGCAGGAGGTGCTCGGCGCCCTGCGGGTGCCGGTGATCACCGCCGAGGGCTACGAGGCCGACGACGTCATCGCCACGCTGACCGTGCAGGCCGTCGAGCAGGGCATGGACGTGCTGATCGCCACCGGCGACCGCGACGCCCTGCAGCTGGTCGACGAGCACGTCACCGTCCTCTACCCGCGCAAGGGCGTCTCGGACATGACCCGGTTCACCCCCGAGGCGGTCGAGGAGAAGTACGGGCTCACCCCGACCCAGTACCCGGACTTCGCCGCGCTCCGGGGCGATCCGAGCGACAACCTGCCCAGCATCCCGAGCGTGGGGGAGAAGACGGCCGCGAAGTGGGTGCGGGAGTACGGCTCCCTCGACGCGCTCGTCGACCAGGTCGACACCGTCAAGGGCAAGGTCGGGGAGAAGCTGCGCGAGCACCTCTCCGCGGTGCTGCAGAACCGGCGGCTCACCGAGCTCGACCGCGCGGTCGAGCTGAATCTGGGCCCGCAGGACCTCGCCGTCCAGTCGTGGGACCGCAACGAGGTGCACACGCTCTTCGACAACCTGCAGTTCCGCGTCCTGCGCGACCGCCTCTTCGCCACGCTCACCGCTGCTGAGCCGGAGGTCGAGGGCGGGTTCGACATCGACGTCGACGAGGTGCCGGCGGGCGGGCTGGGGGAGTGGCTGCAGGCCCACGCGCGCACCGGGCGCACCGGCGTCATCTTCCGGGGCACCTGGGGCCGCGGCACCGGCGAGCTCACCGGGCTCGCGCTCGCGGCCGGCGACGGGCACGCCACCTTCGTCGACCTGGGCCCCGATCTCGACGTCACCGACGAGCAGGCGCTCGCCGCCTGGCTCGCCGACCCGGCGGCCGCGAAGGCGGTGCACGAGGTCAAGGGCCCGCTGCTGGCGATCTGGGCCCGCGGCTGGCAGCTCGAGGGCGTCCTCAGCGACACGGCCCTGGCCGCCTACCTGGCGCTGCCCGGGCAGCGCTCCTTCGACCTCGGTGACCTCGCCGTCCGCTACTTGCGCCGCGAGCTGAAGGACGCCGCCGAGCCCGCGGGCCAGCTCACCCTCGACGGCCTCGGCCCCACCGAGGACGACGTCGCCCGCGAGGCCGCGCACGCCGACGTGCTCAAGGCCGTCGCGGTCAACGACCTCTCCGACGCGCTGGAGACCGTCCTCGGCCAGCGCGGGGGCGCGCACCTGCTGGGCGAGATCGAGCTGCCGCTCACCCGCGTCCTGGCCGCCATGGAGTACCGCGGCATCGCCGCGGACCTGGACTTCCTCCGGGAGTTGCAGCGGGAGTTCGCCGACGGCGTCGCCGCGGCGGCCGCCGAGTGCTACGCGGTGATCGGGCGCGAGGTGAACCTCGGCTCGCCCAAGCAGTTGCAGATCGTGCTCTTCGACGAGCTGGGCCTGCCCAAGACGAAGAAGAACAAGACCGGCTACACCACCGACGCCGAGGCGCTGACGACCCTCCTGGCGCAGACCGGGCACCCGTTCCTCGAGCACCTGATGCGCCACCGGGACGTCACCCGGCTGCGCACGGTCATCGACGGCCTGATCCCGATGGTCGACGACGGCGGGCGAATCCACACGACGTTCCAGCAGACGATCGCCGCCACCGGGCGGCTGTCGTCCACCGACCCGAACCTGCAGAACATCCCGATCCGCACGGCCGAGGGCCGGCGGATCCGGCAGGCGTTCGTGGTCGGCCAGGGCTACGAGTCGCTGATGACCGCGGACTACAGCCAGATCGAGATGCGGATCATGGCGCACCTCTCCGGCGACGCGGGGCTGATCGAGGCCTTCACGTCGGGGGAGGACCTGCACACCTTCGTCGCCTCGCGGGCCTTCGACATCCCCATCTCCGAGGTCGACCCGGAGATGCGCCGCCGGATCAAGGCGATGAGCTACGGGCTGGCCTACGGGCTCTCGGCCTACGGGCTCTCCGGGCAGCTGCGCATCTCCGTCGAGGAGGCGCGCGAGCAGATGCACGCCTACTTCGAGCGCTTCGGCGGCATCCGCGACTACCTCGATGGCGTCGTCGACGACGCCCGCCAGACCGGCTACACGGAGACCACGCTGGGCCGACGGCGCTACCTGCCCGACCTCACCAGCGACAACGGGCAGCGCCGGCAGATGGCCGAGCGCATGGCGCTCAACGCGCCGATCCAGGGCTCGGCGGCCGACGTCATCAAGGTGGCGATGCTCAACGTGGAGAAGGCGATCGCCGAAGAGGGCCTGCAGTCCCGGATGCTGCTCCAGGTGCACGACGAACTGGTGCTCGAGGTGGCGCCGGGGGAGAAGGACGCCCTGGAGACGCTGGTCCGCCGCGAGATGGCCGGAGCAGCGGAGCTGTCCGTGCCGCTGGAGGTCTCGGTCGGCTTCGGCGGCAGCTGGGACGCCGCCGCCCACTGACCATGACCCTCGACCGGAGGGTGAGGGTCGGCGCGGATGTGTCAGCGCGGTCAGGGCGGTCAACACCCTTCGGGTGACTGCTGCTGAGCCACGACCCGATCGTCCGACCACGCAGGCACCCGACTGGCTGGTCCGTGCTGCCGCGGTCGGCGGCCGGCTGCTCGTCCTGGCGGTCCTGCTCTGGCTCCTCGCCGGTTTCGCGGTCAAGCTGACGTTGCCGCTGGTGACCGTGCTGATCGCGCTGCTCGTCGCCGGCGTCCTCGCACCGGCCGTGGCGTGGGCCGGGGACCGCGGGGCGCCGCGCTGGCTGGCCGCAGCAGCGCCCGTCCTGCTCCTGGTGGCAGTGCTCGGCGGGGCGGCGGCCGCCCTCGCCGCTCGCCTGGCCGACCAGCTGCCCCAGCTGCGAGAACGGTTCCAGCAGGTCTCCTCCGATCTCTCCCAGCGGTTCGGCATCGACCTGCCGGGCTTCGGCTCGGGTGCGGGCGGGGGGTCCGGCGGCGGCTCCGGGGGAGGGACCAGCGCCGCCGATCTGCTGGGTCCCGCGCAGACGGCGGCCGAGGTGCTGATCGCCGCGTTCCTCGTGGTCGCGCTGACCTATCTTTTCCTGCACAGCGGCCCGGGCATGTGGGCCTGGCTGCTGGGCAAGTTCGCCGGCCGGGCGCGCGAGGACGTCGACGCAGCCGGCCGGGCGGCGTGGACCACGGTCGGCGGGTACGTACGCGGGCTGACCATCGTCGCGATGTTCGACGCGGTGGGCATCGGGGTCGGACTGCTGCTGATCGGCGTCCCGCTGGCGCTGACCCTGGCCGCGCTGCAGTTCCTGGCCTCCTACATCCCGACGCTGGGTGCCTTCGTCGCCGGACTGGTCGCCGTCGTCGTCGCCTACGCGTCCGGCGGCCTGGGCACGGCAGCGCTCGTCCTGGGGCTGGTCGTGGTGGTGCAGCAGATCGGCAACGACGTGATCGAGCCCTACGTGATGAAGAACAGGCTGCCGTTGAACGCCGCGACCGTGCTGATCGCCGTCACCGCCGGCGGGGTCCTGTGGGGCATCGCCGGTGCGCTGCTGTTCGTGCCGCTGGCCGCAGCGGCCTCAGCGGCGGGGCACGAGCTGTGGGTCCGGCACGGGCGGCGGCCGATCGCCGGCGCCTGAGCCGATCAGCCCGGCTTCCGGCAGACCAGCACCAGCGTGCCCGGCACCAGGGCGCCGCGCTCCGGTGACCACTGGCCCCAGTTCTCGGTGCGGCCCGGGGTCCACTCCGGCTCCAGCAGGTCCTCCAGCACCAGCCCGGAGGCGACGACGGCCCGGACCCAGTCGCCGACCGTCCGGTGGTGCTCGACGTACACCGTGCCGCCGGCGCCGTCGGTCTCCACGTACGGCGTGCGGTCGAAGTAGGACGAGACGATCCGCAGGTCCTCCGGATCGGGGGAGTCGGGGAACGGCCAGCGCATCGGGTGGTTGACCGAGGCGACGAACCGGCCACCGGGCCGCAGCACCCGTGCCACCTCGCGCAGCGCGCCCGCGACGTCGGCGACGAAGGGCAGCCCGCCGAACGCCGAGCAGGCGAGGTCGACGCTCGCACCGGACAGGGGCAGGGCACCGGCGTCCGCCTGCAGGAGCGGCACGGCGATCCCGGTCGACCGGTTCAGCTCCGCGGCCCGGCGGAGCATCCCGGCCGAGAGGTCGAGCGCCACGACGTCGGCGCCCGCGGTCCGCAGCCAGCGGGCGCACGGGGCGGAGCCGCAGCCGATCTCGAGCACCCGCCGTCCGGCGACGTCGCCCAGCAGGTGGGCGTCGGCCTCCCGCAGTCCCTCGGGGCACCAGAGGAAGTCGGCGTCCCCGAGATCGGCGCCGTGCTCGGCCAGGTACGCCGGCGCGGCCGCGTCCCACCAGCGGCGGTTGGCGCGCACCGACTCCTCGGTGCCGGCGGCGCGGCGGGCGACCCCGCCGGCGACCGGGTAGCCGTCACTGCCGAGGGGGAGGGCCGGGCCGGCGGAGGGTGTGCTCATGACACGCCGATCGTGACACGCCGCCGGCTGCGGGAGGCCGGTCCCACCCAGGTGGACCGGACGCTCCCGGCGTCCGTACGATGGAACGGCGCCAGAGGTCTGTCGCGCCTTTCCCCCTTCCGGGGAGTGTCTGCGCCGGTTCTCCCCGCTGCTCGTCCCCGCGGTCCGACGGCCGCGGGTCGTCCTGTCCCTACGCATAAACCGTCCGGAGCAACCAACCACATGACCTCCACTCAGGTCCGTCCTTCCAGCACCCCCCAGGTCGCCATCAACGACATCGGTTCCGCCGAGGACTTCCTCGCGGCGATCGACCAGACGATCAAGTACTTCAACGATGGCGACATCGTCGAGGGCGTCATCGTCAAGGTGGACCGGGACGAGGTGCTGCTGGACATCGGCTACAAGACCGAGGGCGTCATCCCCTCGCGCGAGCTGTCCATCAAGCACGACGTCGACCCGAACGAGGTCGTCAGCGTCGGCGACGAGGTGGAAGCCCTGGTCCTTCAGAAGGAGGACAAGGAAGGGCGGCTGATCCTCTCCAAGAAGCGCGCGCAGTACGAGCGCGCCTGGGGCACGATCGAGGCCAAGAAGGAAGCCGACGAGGTCGTCACCGGCACCGTCATCGAGGTCGTCAAGGGTGGTCTCATCCTGGACATCGGCCTGCGCGGGTTCCTCCCGGCGTCGCTGGTCGAGATGCGTCGCGTCCGCGACCTGCAGCCGTACGTGGGCCGCGAGCTCGAGGCCAAGATCATCGAGCTCGACAAGAACCGCAACAACGTGGTCCTCTCCCGCCGCCAGTGGCTGGAGCAGACGCAGTCCGAGGTCCGCAGCGAGTTCCTCAACAAGCTCGCCAAGGGGCAGGTCCGGTCGGGTGTCGTCTCCTCGATCGTCAACTTCGGTGCGTTCGTGGATCTCGGCGGCGTCGACGGCCTGGTGCACGTCTCCGAGCTGTCGTGGAAGCACATCGACCACCCGTCCGAGGTCGTCGAGGTGGGCCAGGAGGTCACCGTCGAGGTCCTCGACGTCGACCTGGACCGCGAGCGGGTCTCCCTGTCGCTGAAGGCGACGCAGGAGGACCCGTGGCGTCAGTTCGCCCGCACGCACCAGATCGGGCAGGTCGTCCCCGGCAAGGTCACCAAGCTGGTTCCCTTCGGTGCGTTCGTGCGCGTCGACGAGGGCATCGAGGGCCTGGTGCACATCTCCGAGCTGGCCGAGCGCCACGTGGAGATCCCCGAGCAGGTCGTGCAGGTCGGCGACGAGATCCTGGTCAAGGTCATCGACATCGACCTGGACCGTCGACGGATCTCGCTGTCGCTCAAGCAGGCCAACGAGGGCGTCGTCGGCGACGAGGAGCAGTTCGACCCGGCCGCCTACGGCATGGCCGCGTCCTACGACGAGCAGGGCAACTACATCTACCCCGAGGGCTTCGACCCGGAGACCGGTGAGTGGCTCGAGGGCTACGACGAGGCCCGCGAGACGTGGGAGCGGCAGTACGCCGAGGCCCAGGCCCGCTTCGAGGCGCACCGCAAGCAGATCGCGGCCGCCAAGGAGGCCGACGCCGAGGCTGCGGCCGGTGGCAGCTACTCCAGCGACGACGCCACGCCGGACGCCCCGGCTGCCGGTGGCGGCGGCACGCTGGCCAGCGATGAGGCGCTCGCCGCGCTCCGCGCCAAGCTGGCCGGCGGGGAGTGACCTGAGGGTCTGACCCGCTAGCTCTGCACGTCGGAGGCCCAGGACCGGTCCGGTCCTGGGCCTCTGGCGTTCCCGGGAAAGGAGAGCGGACGCTCCGCCATCCGCCCGCGACGACGCCCGCGACGACGGCCGCGCCGACGACCAGGGTCGGGGGCGGCAGGTCGGCGGGCGGTTCCGACCCCGGGAACGGCGAAGGGCCCGTGGACGATGTCCACGGGCCTTCCGTCACGCCGTCTGCGGTCGCCGCACCGGCGCAGCCGCGCGGCGTGGGAGCGGCGACGCCGTCCGGCACGCTGCCGCGCCGTGGGCCGGCGGTGCTCCGGCGGGGGCCCGTCGCGGCCCGTCCGGGCGCGACGGCTTTCTGCTCAGAGACTGAGGATGATGGCGAACGCCGTGCGGGGGCGGCCGCCGGAGCCCGCGAGGAAGCTCCAGGTGTGGCGGCCGGTGGTCGGCGTCTGGAACATCCAGCGCAGCAGGGAGCTGCGGTGGGCGACGGCCGGCCGCTGGAACTGCATCCGCTCGCGGACCGCGGGGATGTCGGCGCAGCGCACGCCCGTGGCAGTGCCGAGCCGGTGCCGGCCGGCGGCGCGGGACGACGGGGATGCTGCGGGCGTGGAACGGGACATGTTCTCGGTCTACCTCTCGGGGCGGGGGAAGATCGCCGGGGCAGACGTTAGTGGTGGTGCGTGTGTGACTCCTGCGACGCGCCGGGCGGGTCGGGCGCGTGTTACCGCTCCGTGATCTTCGCCCGGGTGGTGGCTACTGTGCGTACGTGCTGAAGATCGGACTGACCGGCGGGATCGGCTCGGGCAAGAGCACCGTGTCCAGGCTGCTGGCCGAACGCGGTGCGCTGATCGTGGACGCCGACCGGATCGCGCGGGAGGTGCTCGAGCCGGGGACCCCGGGGCTCGCCGCGGTCGCGGCCGAGTTCGGGGACGGCGTGCTGACCCCCGACGGCTCGCTGGACCGCCCCGCCCTCGCCGCGGTGGTCTTCTCCGACGACGACGCCCGGCGCCGGCTCGATGCGCTGGTGCACCCGCTGGTGCGGCAGCGATCGGCCGAGCTCGTCGCGGCGGCGCCGCCCGACGCGGTCGTCGTCCACGACGTCCCCCTGCTGGTGGAGACCGGTCAGGCCGGCGCGTACGACCTGGTCGTCGTGGTGCACACCGACGTCGAGCTCCGGGTGGCGCGGCTGATCGAGCGGGGGCTCACCGAGGCCGACGCGCGCGCCCGGATCGCCGCGCAGGCGACCGACGAGCAGCGCCGTGCGGCCGCGGACGTGCTGCTGGACAACAGCGGGACGCTCGAGCAGCTGGCCGAGCAGGTCGACCGCTTCTGGGTCGAGCGGGTGGCGCCGGCGGCGCGCTGACCGGGCTGTCCCGCCCGGACATGCGAAGAGCCCCAGGTCATCGACCTGGGGCTCCGTGTGGTGGGCGATACTGGGTTCGAACCAGTGACCTCTTCCGTGTCAAGGAAGCGCGCTACCACTGCGCCAATCGCCCGATCCGGCCAGAAGCCGGCTACCTCCTCCGCGCTCGTGCCCCGCGAGGAAGCGACGAGGTGGAGACGGGATTTGAACCCGTGTAGACGGCTTTGCAGGCCGTTGCCTCGCCTCTCGGCCACTCCACCGCACGCGGGCACCAGTCTCTCGACCGGCGCCCGAGGTTCCGAGCGGACGACGGGATTCGAACCCGCGACCCTCACCTTGGCAAGGTGATGCTCTACCACTGAGCCACGTCCGCGCTACGAGAAGAACTCTAGCGGATGTCCTGAGGGGGTCTGCAGGGGGGGTCCCCCCGCCCCCTCCCAGGAGTGCCGCGTCGGCGTCTTCCCAGGTCAGCGCCCCGGCGAGTCCGGCCCGCCGTTGGACAGCAGGGCGTCGAGCTCCTGGTCCAGGTGCAGCAGGCTGCTCTCAGAGCCCGACGGCACCAGCGCCTCGGTGTGCCGCAGGAAGGCGGAGACCGTGGCCCGGGACAGCTCGAAGAGCGCCTCGCCGGACGGGGCCCGCAGGTGCAGGAAGAGCAGGTCGGCCGTCGCGTGGGCCGGCCAGATCCGGACGTCGCCGTCACCGATCGGGTGGTCCAGGCCGGCCCGGAGCAGCTCCCGGCTCACCAGCCAGGCGATGCCCTCGTCGCCCTCGGCGGCGCCGTCGGGCTCACCGGCGTCGCCGAAGGCGATGCGCACGGCGAAGGGGTCGGCGGGGTCGTAGCAGAGCAGCGCCGGTACCTCGGTCCACGACTGCGGGCCGACCAGCTGAAGAGTGATGGGGGAGATGTGGCCGGGCATCCATCGGCTCGTCATGTCAGGTCAACGATCGCGCGCGCGGGAGGTGACGTGTTTCCAGGCGTGTTGTCACACCCGCATCATGCGTCACAGACGGGTGGGTCAAACCGGCTGGGCGGGTCGGATCGAACGCCCCGTGTGAGCATGGGAGCCGTGAGCCGACCGGTCCTCCGGCCGGAGGACGGCGTCGGCGACGTCGAGATCCTCCGGCGCATCCGTGCCGGGGACCGCACCGCCGTCGACGACCTCTACGAGCGCTTCCGGCGGCCGGCGTTCGCGCTGGCCCGCCGCATCCTCGCCGACGACGGGCTGGCCGAGGACGTCCTCCAGGACGTCTTCCTGATGATCTGGCGGGACCCGGGCGCCTACGACCGCGCGCGGGGGAGCTTCTCCTCCTGGCTGCTGGCCGTGGTGCACCACAAGGCGGTCGATGCGGTCCGCAGGGAGGAGTCGCAGCGACGGCGTCAGGGGCGGGCCGAGGACGAGGCCGCGCTCGCCGCCCCTGTGGCGGCCCGCGACGTGGCCGACGACGCCTGGTCCCGGGTGGTCGCCGAGCAGGTGCGCTCGGCCCTGGGTGTGCTGCCCGAGGCGCAGAAGCAGGCGCTCACGTTGGCCTACTACGGCGGGTACACCCAGCGGGAGGTCGCCGCGCTGACCGGGACACCGCTCGGGACGGTCAAGACCCGGATGCTGGCCGGCATGCGGCGGCTCAGGTCGGAGCTCGGCGGGCTCTCCGGCCCGGCGGGCGGGGAAGAGCCGGGCAGCGGCACCGCGGTGGACGGGACGGCGCGATGAACGGCGAGCACGAGTACGACGAGCTCGCGGTCGGCTGGGCGCTGCACGCGCTGGAGCCGGCGGACGAGGCGCTGTTCAGCCGGCACCTCGCCACCTGCGACCGCTGTGCCCGCACGGTCGCCGAGACGTCGGACGTCATGGCCGCCATGGCGTCCGACCTGCCGGCGGCCGAGCCGTCACCGGACCTGCGGGCCCGGCTCCGGGCTGCGGTGGAGGAGACCGAGCAGCTGCCGCCCGCCACGACCGCCCCCCGCCCGCCCGCCGTCGCGGGGAGCACGGCCGAGCACGCCGGCCCCCGGCCCGTGCCGCGCCGGCAGCGGCGCCTCCTGCCGCGCGTCCTGGTCGCCGCCGCGGTCGCCGCGGTGGTCGGGCTCGGCGTGTGGGTGGTGGTGCTCGACCGGTCGCGGGACGAGCTGCGCTCGACCGTGGCCGCCCAGGAGGAGGTCGTGGCCGGGCTCACGCTGCCAGGGCGGGCGACGATCGCGCCGCTCACCGCCGGCGACCGGCAGGTGGCGACCGTGGTGGTCCGGGACGACGCGCTGCAGGTGGTCACCGACGGGCTGGAACGCAACGACCCGGCGTCGATGACGTACGTGGTGTGGGGGCTCGGCGACGGGGACCCCGTGGCGCTCGGCACGTTCGACGTCGATGGGCCACAGATGGAGATCCGGACCGTAGGCTCCGGGGCGACCGGGATCGACGACTTCCCTGGCTACGGCATCAGCATCGAGCCCGGTCGACAGGCTCCGTCGGCACCGACGGAGGTCGTCGCGACCGGGCAGGTGACCAGCTGAGCGGAACGAGGGCGACGGCAGCAGCGATGGAACACCCGCAGCCGGAGACCGCCGACGAGCGGCGTGCGCGGTACGACACCGACGACGTGCACAGCCTCCGCGAGCGGGTGGCCGAGACGCGCTGGCGGCGGCGGCTGGCGGTCCGCCGCGGCATCGACCACGGGTACCGGGTCGGCGTCGGGATCGTCGGCGGGGTGATCGTCGCGCTGGGGCTGATGACCATCCCGCTGCCGGGCCCGGGCTGGCTCACCGTCATCGCCGGTCTCTTCGTCCTCGCCACCGAGTTCACGTGGGCCGAGCGCCTGCTCGAGTTCACCAAGCGCCACGTCAAGCGCTGGACCGACTGGGTCACCGCCCAGCCGGCGTGGGTGCGGCTGCTGCTGGGGCTGGCGACGGCGGCGTTCGTCTACGGCATCCTCGTGGTCGGCCTGCACGTCATGGGGGTGCCCGACTGGGTCCCGGGGTGGGTGCCGCTCTGGCGATGAGCGTCTGGCACAATCGGACGCGTACCGGGCGATTGGCTCAGTGGTAGAGCGCTTCGTTCACACCGAAGAGGTCACTGGTTCGAACCCAGTATCGCCCACCGGTACGAGAGGCCCGGCCCGCAGCAGCGGGCCGGGCCTCCGTCGTCTCCGGCGCGCGACGCCCGATCGCGTCACCATGGGAGAGGTGAGCGCCCAGCCCGACCGCGCGGCCCGGCTGCAGCTGATCCTCGACCGCGACGGGGCCACCTGCGTCTGGTGCGGGCGCGCGTTCTCCGCCCAGGTCCGGCCGACCACCGAGCACGTCGTGCCCCGCGTCAAGGGCGGCCCGTCCTGGCTGGAGAACGAGGTCGCCGCCTGCGGTCGCTGCAACGGCGAGCGGGGCCACCGCACACCGGTCGAGTGGCTGGAGGAGTGCCGGCGGCGCAGCTGGCCGGCCGACGGGGAGCGCCTGGGGCGCACCCTGGTCGCGCTGGCGCAGGCGATCGCCCGCACCGGCGGCCAGCGGCGGGCGCGGCCGTACCTGGACGCCCAGCTCCGGCGCCTGCGGCGCGACCGGAACGCGGCCTAGGGTCGGATCCGTGACGACGGCCGGGCGCGTGGCGCAGCTCTGGATCTATCCGGTGAAGTCCCTGGGCGGGGCCGCTCGGGACCGGGTGCGGCTGGCCCCGACCGGCCCCGAGGGCGACCGCGCCGCCACGGTCGTCGACGCGGCGACGGGCGAGGTCGTGCGGGGCAGGCACGCGCCCGCGCTGGCCGGACTCGCGCCTACCGGGGACCCCGCTGCCGACGAGCGGGCGGCGTCGCAGGCCCTGGGCCGGGACGTGCGCATCCGATCGTTGGACGGCGGCTCCGCGGCCGATGCGGCCGCCGTGCACCTGGTCTCCCGCCAGGCCATCGAGCGGGCGGCCGGGGGCGACGTCCCCGAGGGGTGCTCGGCCGACGACCCGCGGGCGAACGTCCTGCTCGACCTGCCCGACGACGACGAGCGGGACTGGGTCGGCCGGACCGTCCGCATCGGGGACGCCGAGCTCGCCATCACCCGCACGCCGAAGCACTGCCTCGGCGTCTACGCGGAGGTGCGACGACCCGGCAAGATCTCCGTCGGCGACGTCGTGCTGCCCGGTCCGCGGCCGTGAGGCGCCGCGGCTCCGCGGTCCTCGGCGCCCTCGTGGTGCTGCTGGCCGGCTGCGGCGCAGACCCGCAACCCGCCGTTCCGGACGCCACCCCGACGGCCCCGCAGGCGACCGAACCGCCCCCGCAGCCGAGCGAGCCGGCTCCGCCCCAGAGCGTCACGCTGCTGGCCACCGGTGACGTCCTCGTCCACCAGGACCGCGCGCTCACCGGCGGAGCCCGGCAGGACGACGGCAGCTACGACTTCAGCGGGGTGTTCGCCCCGGTCGCGGACATGATCCGCGCGGCGGACCTGGCCATCTGCCACCTGGAGACGCCGGTGGCGCCCGACGGCGGCCCCTACCGCGGGTACCCGAGCTTCGCCGTCCAGCCGGAGATCGTGGCGGCGCTCGCCGAGGCCGGGTACGACCTGTGCTCGACCGCCTCGAACCACTCGTTCGACGCCGGCGTCGACGGCCTGGTCCGCACGCTGGACGTCCTCGACGCGGAGGGCATCGCGCACACCGGCACCTACCGTTCGCCGGCCGAGAGCACCGAGCCGGTCGTCCTCGACGTGGACGGCGTCCGGATCGGGCACGTGGCCGGGACGTTCGGCCTCAACGGCGTGCCCCTGCCCGCCGACCGCGAGTGGTCGGTCGACGTCGTCGACGTGCCGGACGTCACCCCGATGCTCGAGGCCGCCGCACGGACCCGCGCCGCCGGTGCCGAGATCGTCGTCGCCAGCCTGCACTGCTGCGTCGAGTACCGGCACGAGCCGACGGAGCAGCAGGAGACCGCGGTGCGGGCGCTGCTCGCCTCCCCGGACGTCGACCTGGTGCTCGGCCACCACGCGCACGTGGTGCAGCCCATCGAGCGGGTCGACGGCGAGTGGGCTGCCTACGGCCTCGGCAACCACGTCGCCGAGCACGCCACCCGCGGCTTCCCGACGGAGGACTCGGTGGCGGCGCGGTTCACCTTCACCCGGGGCGCCGACGGCCGGTTCGCGGTCACCACGGCCGAGGCCGTGCCGCTGAGCATCGAGCTGGGCGAGGCCGCGGTGACGGTGCGCCCCGCCGACCTGGCGACCTACGAGCGGGTCTCCGAGGTGCTCGACATGCGGGGCGCCATCGCCGACGGGCTGGAGCTCGCCCCGCGGTGAAAGGGCTGCGGGCCCGGCCGGCCGCGCGCACTAGGCTCGGGGCCGGCGACCGGCCCTGCCGGTCCGCCGCCGACGCCGCACACGACCCCCTGGAGCCCCTGTGTCGACCCCGCCCTCGCCAACCGCAGTCGGACCGATCCGGGTGCCGGCCGGGACGACGGCGCAGCAGGCGCTGAAGGACGCCGGCGTCCCGCTCAAGGGGCCCGACGGCGCCGTCGTCGTCCGGGACCTGGCCACCGGCGACCTCAAGGACCTGGCCTGGTCCCCGGACACCGACGCCGAGGTCGACCCCGTGCCGGCGGCCAGCGCCGACGGCCGCGCCGTCATCCGGCACTCGGCCGCGCACGTGCTCGCCCAGGCGGTGCAGGACCTCTTCCCCGGCACCCGGCTGGGCATCGGCCCGCCGGTGGAGAACGGCTTCTACTACGACTTCGACCCCGAGCGGCCGTTCACCCCCGAGGACCTCAAGGCCCTCGAGAAGCGGATGCAGGAGATCGTCAAGGCGGGGCAGCACTTCAGCCGCCGGGAGATCAGCGACGCCGACGCCGAGGCCGAGCTCGCGCACGAGCCGTACAAGCTCGAGCTGATCGGCCTGAAGGGCGGTGCCGGGGAGGCCCCGTCCGAGGACGACGGCGCCTCCGTCGAGGTGGGCGGCGCGCAGCTGACCATGTACGACAACCTGGACGCGCGCAGCGGCGACCGGGTGTGGACCGACCTGTGCCGCGGGCCGCACCTGCCGCGCACCAGCACCATTCCGGCGTTCTCCCTCACCCGCAGCGCCGCCGCGTACTGGCGCGGCAGCGAGAGGAACCCGCAGCTGCAGCGCATCTACGGCACCGCCTGGGAGAGCAAGGACGCCCACAAGGCCTACCTGGAGCACCTGGCCGAGGCCGAGCGCCGCGACCACCGCCGGCTGGGCGTCGAGCTGGACCTGTTCAGCTTCCCGGACGAGATCGGCTCCGGCCTGCCCGTCTTCCACCCCAAGGGCGGGGTGATCAAGCGGGAGATGGAGGACTACGTCCGGCGCCGGCACCTCGAGGAGGGCTTCGACTACGTCGGCACCCCGCACATCAGCAAGAGCGGGCTGTTCGAGACCTCCGGGCACCTCCCGTACTACGAGGAGACCATGTTCCCGGGCATGGACCTGGACAACGCGAAGTACTACCTCAAGGCCATGAACTGCCCGATGCACAACCTGATCTTCCGGTCGCGCGGGCGGTCCTACCGCGAGCTCCCGCTGCGGTTGTTCGAGTTCGGCTCGGTCTACCGGTACGAGCAGTCCGGCGTCGTGCACGGCCTGACCCGGGTGCGGGGCTTCGCCCAGGACGACTCGCACAGCTACGTCACCCCGGAGCAGGCGCCGGGGGAGATCCGGCACCTGCTGTCCTTCGTCCTCGGCCTGCTGCGCGACTTCGGCCTCGACGACTACTACCTCGAGCTCTCCACCCGCGACGACTCCGACAAGTTCATCGGGTCCGACGAGGAGTGGGCGGTCGCCACCGCCGTCCTCGAGGAGGCGGCGAAGGAGACCGGCCTGGAGCTGGTGCCGGATCCCGGGGGCGCGGCCTACTACGGGCCGAAGATCTCCGTCCAGGCCCGCGACGCCATCGGCCGCACCTGGCAGATGTCGACCATCCAGTACGACTTCAACCAGCCCGCCCGCTTCGGCCTGGAGTTCAGCGCCTCCGACGGCACCCGCCAGCAGCCGGTGATGATCCACTCCGCGAAGTTCGGGTCGATCGAGCGCTTCTTCGGCGTCCTCACCGAGCACTACGCCGGCGCCTTCCCGGCGTGGCTGGCCCCGGTGCAGGTCGTCGGCATCCCGGTCACCGACGAGCAGGTGCCGTACCTGACCGACGTCGCCCTGAAGCTGCGCGCCCGCGGCATCCGGGTGGAGATCGACGACTCCGACGACCGGATGCAGAAGAAGATCCGCACCGCGTCGAAGCAGAAGATCCCCTTCGTGCTCATCGCCGGCGCCACCGACGCGGAGGCATCGGCGGTCTCCTTCCGCTTCCGCGACGGGAGCCAGGACAACGGGGTGGCCGTCGATGACGCCGTCGAGCGGATCGCCGCCTGGATCGCGGCCCGCAGCAACGCCGACCCGACGGCCGAGACCGCGGCGGTGCCCGGATGACCGACAACGCGCCCTACCGGGTACCGCTGTCCTCCGACGACGGCGGTCCGGCGACGGTGTTCGAGCACCTCTGGACGCCGTACCGGATGGCCTACATCCGGGGTGAGGGCAAACCCACCGGCGCCCACGACTGCCCGTTCTGCGTCATCCCCACCCTCGGGGACGAGGACGGGCTGATCGTGGCCCGGGGCGCATCGGTCTTCGCCGTCCTGAACCTGTACCCGTACAACGCCGGCCACCTGATGCTCGTCCCGTACCGGCACGTCCCCGACTACACCGACCTCACCGCCGACGAGGTCGCCGAGCTGGGGGCCTTCACCCAGACGGCGATGCGCGTCGTGCGCGGGGTGACCGGTGCGCACGGGTTCAACATCGGGATGAACCAGGGCTCGGTGGCCGGGGCCGGCATCGCCGACCACCTGCACCAGCACGCGGTGCCCCGCTGGGGCGGGGACACCAACTTCATGCCGGTCATCGGCCTCACCCGGGTGCTGCCGCAGGTGCTCCGGGAGACGCGGGAACTGCTCGCCGCCGCCTGGGCCACCCACCCCTCCACCCCTCCGTCGTCCACCCACCCCGCCACCCCGACGGAGGCCTGAGTGCTCGGCGTCAACGCCCGGCCCGTCGTGGCGAAGGTGGTCAACCCGGTGGTCACCCGGCTCGCCCGCGTGGGAGTCACCCCCGACATGGTGACCATCACCGGAACCGTCGGCGCGATCGCCGGGTCCGCCGGGCTCATCGCCACCGGTCACCTCTTCTGGGGCGCGTTCACCGTCACGATCTTCGTGCTGCTCGACATGCTCGACGGCGCCCTGGCCCGGCTGCGCGGCGGCGGCTCGGTGTTCGGCGCGGTGCTGGACTCCACCGGCGACCGCGCCGCCGACGCCGCGATCTTCGGCGCGCTGGTCTGGTGGTTCTCGGGCAGCGGGGACAACCGGCTCCTGGTCCTGCTCGCCCTGCTCTGCCTGGTGCTCGGCGTCCTCACCTCCTACATCAAGGCGCGGGCCGAAGGCATGGGCCTGCGCTGCGACGTCGGGGTCGTCGAGCGCACCGAGCGGCTGATCCTGGTCCTGGTGGGAACCGGCTTCAGCGGCCTGGGGATCCCCTACGCCGTGCACGTGGCGCTCTGGGTGCTGCTGGCCGGCAGCGCGATCACGGTGGGGCAGCGCGTGCTCGCCGTGAAACGCGCCGCCGACGGACGGCGGATCGAGCCGTGAGCGGCGCCCGTGCCCGGGTGGCCGAGGGGCTGGCCGACGCCGGCTACGCCGCCGGCTACGCCGCCGGCTGGCGCGCGGTGCGGATGCTGCCCGAGCCGGTGGCCCGGGGCGCGTTCGACCGCGTCGGCCGCTGGGTGGCCGGACGGGACGGGACGGGCGTGCGGCAGCTGCGGGCGAACCTGCGCGTGGCCACCGGAGGCCGGCTGCCGGAGGCGGAGCTGCAGGCGCTGACCGAACGGGCGATGAGCTCGTACGCCCGCTACTGGCAGGAGGCCTTCCGGCTGCCCACGCTCGGCACCGAGCGGATCCTCGACGGCAGCGTGATCGTGGGCGCCGAGCACCTGGCGGCCGCCCGCGACCAGGGGCGCGGCCTGGTGGTCGCCCTGCCGCACAGCGGGAACTGGGACGCCGCCGGCGTCTGGTTCGTCGACTGGCTGGGTGGGCCGTTCATGACGGTGGCCGAGCGGCTGCGGCCCGAGTCCCTCTACCGCCGGTTCCTCGCCTACAGGGAGACGCTCGGCATGCGCGTGGTCCCGCTCACCGGCGGCCCCCGGCCGAGCTCCGAGGTGCTCCGCGACTGGCTGAAGGACGGCGGAGCCAGCTGCCTGCTCGTCGACCGCAACCTCGGGGCCGGCGGCGTCCCGGTCAGCTTCTTCGGGCGGCCGGCCACCATGCCCGGCGGTCCCGCCCTCCTGGCCGACCAGACCGGGGCCGCGCTGCACCCGGCCGTCTGCCGGTTCAGCGAGCACGGCTGGCGGATGCACGTCTACCCGGAGGTGCCCGTGCAGGGACCCGGACGGCTCCGGGACCGGGTGGCCGGCGCGATGCAGGGCGTCGCCGACGCGATCGCCGAGGGCATTGCCGAGCGGCCCGAGGACTGGCACATGCTCGGCCGCATCTGGCCCGACGTGCCGCCCGATCCGCCGCGGGCCGGCCGGGGGGAGGCCCGCTGATGCGCATCGGCCTGGTCTGCCCGTACCGGTGGGACGTCCCCGGAGGCGTGCAGTACCACGTGCGCGACCTGGCCGAGACGCTGCGCGGCATGGGCCACCACGTCGAGGTGCTGACCCCCGCGGAGCGGGAGGAGTCGGTCAGCGATCCCTTCCTCACCTTCGCCGGCCGGACCGTCCCGGTGCCCTACAACGGCTCGATGGCCAGCCTGCAGTTCGGGCCGGTCTCGGCAGCGCGGGTGCGGCGCTGGCTGCGCGACGGGCGCTTCGACGTCGTCCACGTGCACGAGCCGGCCACGCCGTCGGTGTCGCTGCTGGTGTGCATGATCGCGACCGGGCCCATCGTGGCGACCTTCCACGCGGCCACCACGCGCTCCAAGTGGCTGGCCGCCGTCGGCCCCATGGCGCGGCCGTGGCTGGAGAAGATCAGCGGCCGGATCGCCGTCTCGGACTTCGCGCGGCGGGTGCAGGTGGAGCACCTCGGTGGCGACGCGGTGATCCTGCCCAACGGGGTGCACGTCCCGTTCTTCGCCGAGGGCCCCTCGCTGCCGGGCTTCGCGCGGGGCACCGGCGGGCCGCCGACCATCGGCTTCCTGGGCCGCTACGACGAACCCCGCAAGGGGCTGCCGGTGCTGCTGGAGGCGATGCGCGGCGTGGTCCGGGAGCACCCCGGCGTGCGGCTGCTGGTCGCCGGCCGCGGCGACGCCGACGAGCTGTGGCGGCTGGTGGGGGAGGAGCTGCGCCCCTCCGTCACGCTCCTGGGCGAGATCTCCGAGGCGGACAAGGCGGCCTTCCTGCGCTCGGTGGACGTCTACTGCGCGCCCAACCTGCTCGGTGAGTCCTTCGGCGTCATCCTCATCGAGGCGATGGCGGCCGGCGCACCGATCGTGGCCAGCGATCTGGATGCGTTCTCCCGCGTGCTCGACGGCGGGGCGGCCGGGGTGCTGGTGCGCCGGAACGACGCCGCGGCGCTGGGGCGGGCGCTGGGCGACCTGCTCGCCGACCCGGCGCGCCGGGCGGAGCTGGCGGCCCGGGGCTCGGCGGCGGCCGCCCGCTACGACTGGCAGGTCCTCGCCCGCCGCATCCTCGCCGTCTACGAGACCGTGCTGCCCCCCGGTGGCGGAGTCGTCACGGCGGGTACCGACGACGACTTCCCGGCGGTGCCGCCGACGGGCACCGCGGCCCGACCTCCCCGCATCCGGCGGCCGCCCCGCTAGCCTCGTCCACCGTGACGCCCGAGGCCTGGTTGCTGCTCGCCGCCGGGATCCTGCTGGTCCTGCTCGCGTGGGCCGGCTGGACCCTGACGCGGCTGCGGCGGCTCGCCGCGCGGGTGGACCGTGCCTGGGCGACGCTGGACGCGCAGCTGCAGCGCCGGGCCGGGCTGGCCGAGGAGCTGGCCCGCGACCACCCGGCGGCACTAGGTCCCGAGCTGGCCGCCCGGCTCGCCGCCGGCGCCGCCGAGGCGCGCGGCTCGCGGAGCGACGGCGACCGGGAACTGGCCGAGAACGCCCTCGGCCACGACCTGAGCGAGCTGCCGGACGACCTGCCGGGTGTCCCCGCCGCGCTGCGCGCCGACCTCGCGGGCACCCAGACGCGGGTGGCGCTGGCCCGGCGGTTCTACAACGACGCCGTCCGCGACACCCGGGAGCTGCGCGGCCACCGGTTCTCCCGCTGGACCGGCCTGCACCGGTCCCGTCGGCTGCCGCGGTACTTCGACATCGACGACCGGCTGGGCGCTGTGATCAGGGACGCCGACCCGGCGGGCCGCCGGAGCGCCTGACGGCCGTAAGGTCGTGCACAACTCGACTCGGCCGACCGAAGGCGGACACCAGTGGCAGAGCACATCGACCGGACGGACACCGCGACCGGGACCGACCGCGTGAAGCGCGGGATGGCCGAGCAGCTCAAGGGCGGCGTCATCATGGACGTCGTCACCCCGGAGCAGGCGCGGATCGCCGAGGACGCCGGTGCGGTCGCGGTCATGGCGCTGGAGCGGGTCCCGGCCGACATCCGCGCCCAGGGCGGCATCGCGCGCATGAGCGACCCCGACATGATCGAGGAGATCATCGGCGCGGTCTCCATCCCGGTCATGGCCAAGGCCCGCATCGGCCACTTCGTCGAGGCGCAGGTGCTGCAGGCCCTCGGCGTCGACTACATCGACGAGTCCGAGGTGCTGACCCCGGCCGACGAGGCGCACCACATCGCCAAGAGCGCGTTCACCGTGCCGTTCGTGTGCGGCGCCACCGACCTCGGCGAGGCGCTGCGGCGCATCTCGGAGGGGGCGGCGATGATCCGCTCGAAGGGCGAGGCCGGCACCGGCAACGTCGTCGAGGCCACCCGGCACATGCGGTCGATCCGCGCCGGCATCAGGCGGCTGGCCACGCTCGACGAGACCGAGCTGTTCGTCGCCGCCAAGGAGCTGCGCGCACCGCACCACCTGGTGGTGGAGGTGGCCCGGCTCGGCAAGCTGCCGGTCGTGCTGTTCACCGCGGGCGGCATCGCCACCCCCGCCGACGCGGCGATGATGATGCAGCTCGGCGCCGAGGGTGTGTTCGTGGGCTCGGGCATCTTCAAGTCCGGCGACCCGGCCCAGCGGGCGGCGGCGATCGTGCAGGCGACGACCTTCTTCGACGACCCGGACGTCATCGCGAAGGTGTCGCGAGGCCTCGGCGAGCCGATGGTGGGCATCAACGTGTCGACGCTCCCGGAGAGCGAGCGGTACGCCACCCGAGGCTGGTGAGCGTGGACGTCCAGCGCCGCATCGGCGGGCTGGACGTCGCGCGCGGGCTCGCCGTGCTCGGCATGTTCGCCGCGCACATGCGGGTGGGCGGCGAGCTGCGCCCCGACCCGCGGACCTGGACCGCGCTCGTCGACGGCCGCTCGTCCATCCTCTTCGCCACCCTGGCCGGCGTCTCGGTCGCCCTCCTCTCCGGGCGCACCAGGCCGCCGGCGGGCCCGGAGCTGACCCGGGTCCGGCTGCGGATCTTCATCCGCGCGCTGTGGGTCTTCGCCATCGGCTGGCTGCTGCAGCAGCTGGACACCTTCGTCGCGGTCATCCTCGGCGTGTACGGGGTGCTCTTCGTCCTGGTGCTGCCGTTCCTCCGCTGGCCGGTGCGCCGGCTGCTCGGCACCGCGGCCCTCGTCGCCGTCGTCGTCCCGCCGCTTCTGGCGGTCAGCGGCCAGGTGCTGACCACGGCGGGGGTGGCGGGCGAGCTCGTCCCCTCGCTGCTGGTCACCGGCGCCTATCCGGCGCTGCTCTGGATCGCCTTCGTCCTCGTCGGCCTGGCGGTGGGCCGGCTGGACCTGGCCTCCGACGGGGTGCGGCGCCGGCTGGCGGCGGCGGGCGCCGCGGCCGTGGTGGCCGGTTATGGCGGAGGTTGGCTGACCACGCGCGGGCTGGCCGACGGTGTGCCGTCCGCGGGCCCGGAGGCCGGCTTCGGGGATCCGGAGGTCTTCGACGTCCGCTGGCTGACCGGCGCCGAGCCGCACAGCGGGACCACCTTCGAGGTGGTCGGCTCCACCGGCTTCGCCGTCCTGGTGGTGGTCGCCTGCCTGCTGGTGGCCGAGCGGCTGCCGCGGGCGACGGCGCCGGTCGCCGCGGTGGGGGCGCTGGCGCTGACCGTGTACACCGCGCACCTGGTGGCGATCCGGGTGCTGATGGACGTCGCCCCCGAGGCGGCGCAGGGCCCGGGCACGTGGTCGTGGTTCGCCGTCACGGCGCTGGCCGGCGCCTGGGTCTGGCGGCGCACGGTGGGCCGCGGGCCGCTGGAGTGGCTGCTGACCTCGACGTCGAGCCGGGCGGCCGGCCTCACCCCGTCGTCCCCGGCCGTCTGAGCAGCGCCGTAGCCTCGGCGGCCGTGTCCACCCGCTCCGCACCTCCCGTCATCGGGGTCCTGGCGCTGCAGGGCGACGTCCGGGAGCACCTGGCCGCGTTGCGCGCCGAGGGCGCCGAGGCCCGGCCGGTGCGCCGCCCGGAGGAGCTCGCCGACGTCTCCGGCGTCGTCGTCCCCGGCGGCGAGTCGACGACGATGGCCAGGCTCGCCGGCCGGTTCGGCCTGCTCGGACCGCTGCGCGAGGCCGTCCGCGCGGGGCTGCCCGCCTACGGCACGTGCGCCGGGATGATCCTGCTGGCCGACCGGCTGCTGGACGCGCCGCCGGAGCAACCCACGATCGGCGGGCTCGACGTCACCGTGCGCCGGAACGCCTTCGGCCGGCAGGTCGACTCCTTCGAGACGCGGGTGGACCTCGCCGGCCTGGACGGCGGCGCCCTGCACGCGGTCTTCATCCGCGCCCCGTGGGTGGAGGAGGCCGGCCCGGGGGTGGATGTCCTCGGCCGGGTCGTCGGTGGTCCGGCCGACGGTAGGATCGTCGCGGTCCGCCAGGGGAACGTGGTGGCCACCAGCTTCCACCCGGAGTTGACCGGGGATCGCCGGGTGCACGCGCTGTTCGTCGACATCGTGCGCCGTGACCTGGCCGAGAGGGCCGGCCTGGACGCCGGGGACGAGAGGGGTTAGTCGTGAGCGGCCATTCCAAGTGGGCGACGACCAAGCACAAGAAGGCCGGCATCGATGCCAAGCGCGGCAAGCTCTTCGCCAAGCTGATCAAGAACATCGAGGTCGCGGCCCGCACCGGTGGTGGTGACCCGGCGGGCAACCCGACGCTGTTCGACGCCATCCAGAAGGCGAAGAAGAGTTCCGTCCCGAACGACAACATCGACCGCGCCGTCAAGCGCGGCGCCGGACTCGAGGCCGGCGGTGTCGACTACCAGGGCATCACCTACGAGGGCTATGCCGCCGGCGGCGTCGCCGTGCTCATCGAGTGCCTCACCGACAACAAGAACCGGTCGGCCATGGAGGTCCGCACCGCCATGACCCGCAACGGCGGGTCGATGGCGGACCCGGGGTCGGTCTCCTACCTCTTCTCCCGCAAGGGGGTCGTGGTCGTGCCCACGGCCGACGGGGTGGACGAGGACAGCGTGCTGATGGCCGTCCTGGACGCCGGCGCGGAGGAGGTCCGCGACCTCGGCGACACGCTGGAGGTGATCTGCGAGCCCGGCGACCTGATCGCCGTGCGCACCGCCCTGCAGGACGCCGGCATCGACTACGACTCCGCCGAGGCCGGCTTCCAGCCCAGCGTCCAGGTGGAGCTCGACGTCGAGGGTGCGGGCAAGGTGTTCCGGCTCATCGACGCCCTCGAGGACCTCGACGACGTGCAGAACGTCTACGCCAACTACGACGTGCCCGACGAGGTCATGGAGCAGGTCGCGGCCGACGCCTGAGCCCGGTGTCGCGCGGCGTGTTGCGGCCCCGGGACGTCGCTGTCGCCGGTTAGCCTCGGTCGAACACCAGTTCGGCTGACGGGAGAGTGACCATGCGGGTGCTCGGCATCGACCCGGGTCTCACCCGGTGCGGCTGGGGGGTGGTCGACGGGCGTCCCGGCGCGCGACCCACGGCGATCGGCGTCGGCGTGGTCCGCACGATGCCGGAGCTGGACCTCGAGCTGCGGCTGCTGGAGCTGCACACCGCCGTGACGGCGCTGCTGCGCGAGCACCGGCCCGACGTCGTGGCGATCGAGCGGGTCTTCACCCAGAACAACAAGGGCACCGCCACGGGGACGGCGCAGGCGGCCGGCGTCGCCGCGCTCGCCGCGGCGCAGGCCGACCGGCCGGTCGCCTGGCACACGCCCAGCGAGGTCAAGGCGGCCATCTCCGGCAACGGCCGGGCGGACAAGGAGCAGGTCACCCTCATGGTCACCCGGGTTCTCGGCCTCGCCGCCGCACCCAAGCCGGCCGACGCCGCCGATGCGCTGGCGTTGGCGGTCTGCCACGCGTGGCGCGGCCCGGCCCAGCAGCGGCTGCGCACCGCCGCGATCGCCGGTGGCATCGGCGCGCCCGTGCGCGCCACCACGTTGCCGCGCTGGACCGGGGTGGCGGCCCGATGATCGCCAGCGTGCACGGCCGCGTGGCCGCGGTGGGGCCCGACGGCGCCGTCGTCGAGGTCGGCGGGATCGGCCTGTCGGTGCAGTGCACCCCCGGCACGATCGCCCGGCTGCAGGTGGGCGAGGCGGCGCGGCTGGCCACCAGCCTGGTGGTGCGCGAGGACTCGCTCACCCTCTACGGCTTCGCCGACGACGACGAGCGGCAGCTGTTCGAGCTGCTCCAGACGGCGAACGGCGTCGGGCCGCGGCTTGCCCAGGCGGTGCTGGCGATCCATCCGCCGCGGGAGGTCCGGCGGGCGGTGTCGACCGCCGACGTGAAGGCGCTGATGCAGGTGCCCGGCATCGGCAAGAAGGGCGCCGAGCGGCTCATCCTCGAGCTGCGCGACCGCCTGGGCTCCACCAGCACCGACACCTCGCTCGACGCGCCGGCGCCCGCCGGCCTGCCGGTCACCCCGGTCGCCCCGTGGCGCGACCAGCTCACCTCGGCGCTCGTGGGGCTCGGCTGGAGCGCCAAGGAGGCCGACGGCGCGGTCACCCAGCTGGCCCCGGTCGCCGACGAGCAGGTGGTCGCGACCGGCAGCGTCGAGGTCGCCGTTCTGCTGCGCCAGGCCCTCCGGCTGCTGGGTAGGGCGTGACCGCCCCGTTCGACCGGTCGCTGACCGGCGAGCTCGCCGGGGACGTGCCACCGGAGTGGGCGGTGTCCCCGGAGGCGGGTGACGAGGAGCGGGTCGTCGAGTCGGCGCTGCGACCGCACTCGCTGCACGACTTCATCGGCCAGCCCAAGGTGTCCCGTCAGCTCGCCCTGGTGCTCGAGGGGGCGAAGCGGCGTGGCCGCACCCCCGACCACGTGCTGCTCTCCGGCCCGCCAGGGCTCGGGAAGACCAGCCTGGCGCTGATCATCGGCTCCGAACTCGGCACCGCGGTGAAGATCACCAGCGGCCCGGCGATCGAGCGGTCCGGCGACCTCGCCGCCATGCTCTCCAACCTGGCGCCCGGCGACGTCCTGTTCATCGACGAGATCCACCGCATCGCCCGCCCCGCGGAGGAACTCCTCTACATGGCGATGGAGGACTTCCGGGTCGACGTCGTCGTCGGCAAGGGGCCCGGCGCCACCGCGATCCCGCTGGAGATCAACCCGTTCACCCTCGTGGGAGCCACCACCCGCGCCGGGCTGCTCACCGGCCCGCTGCGCGACCGGTTCGGCTTCGTCGGCCAGATGGAGTTCTACGAGCCGGCCGAGCTGCAGCGGGTGCTCGCCCGCAGCGCGGCGCTGCTCGGTGTGGAGCTGACCGACGAGGGGTCGGCCGAGATCGCCGGCCGCTCGCGGGGCACCCCGCGGATCGCCAACCGGCTGCTGCGCCGGGTGCGCGACTACGCCGAGGTGGAGGCCGACGGCCGGGTCACCCGGGAGGTCGCCGAGGCGGCGCTGGCGCTCTACGACGTCGACCACCTCGGCCTGGACCGGCTCGACCGCGCCGTGCTCGAGGCGCTGGTCGTCAAGTTCGGCGGCGGGCCGGTGGGGGTCGCGACCCTCGCCGTCGCGGTGGGGGAGGAGCCGCACACCGTCGAGGAGGTGTGCGAGCCCTTCCTGGTGCGCGCCGGCCTGCTGGCCCGCACCCCGCGCGGGCGGGTGGCCACCGAAGCGGCCTGGCGGCACCTCGGTCAGCCGCTGCCGCGGGGCGGCGTCCCCCTCGGTCGGGTCACAGCAGACCCACAGGCACCGGGGTCGTCGTCAGAGGCGCTGTTCGACGCCTAGACTCCCGGACGCTGGCGCGCAACTCGCAGGCCGGGCGCGCCCGTCCCGTCCGGTCGCCGCGCGCGCCGGTGCCGACGTACCCGAGCGGTCCCGTCCCGGACCGCACCCACCGCGGAGCACCAGCCGCGGAAGAGAGGCACATCTGTCGTGGAGTACTTCCCGCTGATCATGCTGGCCGTGCTGGCCGTCGTGCTGTTCGTGCTGCCCGCGCGGCAGCGCAAGCGCATGCAGGAGCAGACCGCGGCCATGCAGGCCTCGCTCACGATCGGCACGCCGGTCATGACGACCAGCGGCCTGCACGGCACCGTCGCCGCGCTCGGTGACACCACGCTCGACCTGGAGATCGCCCCCGGCGTCGTCGTCACCTTCGCCCGTCAGGCCGTCCTCGAGGTGCGGCGCCCGGCCGACGCGACGCAGGCGGTCGACGACGACCCCTCGCGTCCGGCCGACGGCACCGTCTGACCCGGCGGACCCCGGTGGCCAACCGCTCGCTCCCCGCGGGCCGCTACTTCGGCGCGTTCGCGCTGATCGTCGCCCTCCTCTACGGGCTGGTCTTCTTCACCGGAGACACCCGCAGCCCGCAGCTCGGTCTCGACCTGCGCGGTGGGACGACCGTCACCCTGACCGCCCGCACGCCCGACGGCCAGGCACCGGCCCAGGAGGACCTGGAGCTGGCCCGCCGGATCATCGAGCAGCGGGTGAACGGCCTCGGCGTCGCCGAGGCCGAGGTGGTCACCGAAGGTGACTCCAACATCGTCATCTCGGTCCCCGGGGACGACGGCGAGCAGGCCCGCGAGCTCGGCGCCACGGCGCAGCTCCGCTTCCGCCCGGTGATCGAGGGGCCGGCCGCGGCCGCCCCGGCCGAGGACGCCGGCACCGAGGAGTCCGCCGACGAGGGCGCCGAGACCGCCGACGGCGCCGCCGGTGACGAGGCCACCGTCGACGAGGCGGCCGGGGACGAGGCAGCGGGCGACGAGGCGACCGCCGACGGCGCCGTCGAGGACCCGGCGCTGCCCGATCCCGGCGCCCCGGCCGTGACGCAGGAGGAGGCCGCCGCGGAGTTCGCCACGCTGACCTGCGAGGCGGAGAACGTGACCGGCGACGTCGACCGGCCGGAGTCCTACGTGGCCGCGTGCAGCGCGGACGGCGCCGTCAAGTACCTGCTCGGCCCCACGATCATCGAGGGCACCGAGATCGCGGACGCGAGCGCCGCGACCGACCCGACCGACGGCAGCTGGATCGTGCTCCTGGACTTCGAGTCCGGCGGCCGCGCGACCTGGGCGGCCTACACCGCCGCCAACGTCGGGGCCAGCGTCGCCTTCACCCTCGACGGCCGCGTCGTCTCGGCGCCGAGGATCAACCAGGCGATCAGCGGCCAGACGACGATCAGCGGCGACTTCGACCAGGAGTCGGCCACCGAGCTGGCCAACCAGCTCAAGTACGGCGCGCTGCCGCTGACCTTCACCCAGGCCACCGCGCAGTCGATCTCCACCGAGCTCGGCGAGGAGCAGCTCGAGGCGGGCCTGATCGCCGGCGCCCTCGGCATCGCGCTGGTCTTCGTCTACGCGCTGTTCTACTACCGGCTGCTCGGCCTGGTCATGATCGCCAGCCTGGCGCTGTCCGCGCTCGTGGTCTACGGCGCCCTGGTGGTGCTGGGCCGGGAGATCGGCTTCACGCTGAGCCTCGCCGGCATCGCCGGGTTCATCGTCTCGATCGGCATCACCGCCGACTCGTTCGTCGTCTACTTCGAGCGCCTCAAGGACGAGATCCGCGAGGGCCGGTCGCTGCGGTCGGCCGTGCCGCGGGCCTGGGTCCGCGCGCGGCGCACGATCCTCTCCGCCGACGCGGTCAGCTTCCTCGCGGCGGCGATCCTCTACCTGCTGGCGATCGGTGACGTGAAGGGCTTCGCCTTCACCCTCGGCATGTCGACGGTGCTCGACCTCGTCGTCGTCTTCCTCTTCACCCACCCGCTCATGGCGGTGCTGTCCCGGTTCAAGGGCTTCGGCAAGAACCGGTTCTCCGGCCTCGGCCAGGTCGAGCACACCCGCCGTGCGGCCACCGGCGCGCCGGCCCGCGACCGCGAGCTCGTCGGTGCGGCCTCCGGGGCCGGCCGCCAGGACAGGAGCACCTCATGACCCGCCCCACGGACCCGGCGGAGCAGTCGCCGGAGGAGGCGCCGGTGGGCGCCGGCGAGGACGCGCTCGCCGACGCCGGCCTGCCCCAGGACCCCGGCGGCGAGGGCACCCCGGCGGCTCCGGCGACCGGCGGTGGCCGGCGGGCCGGCCTCACGCACCGGCTGTACAACGGCGAGGCCGGGCTGGACGTCGTCGGGCGCAGCCGGCTGATCTACAAGGTCACCGCGGTCGTCGTGCTGCTGTGCCTCGCCTCGATGGTCTTCCGGGGCTTCAACTTCGGCATCGACTTCGAGGGCGGCAACAGCTTCCGGCTGCCCGGCACCGAGCAGCAGCTCCAGGACGCCCGGGCCGCGGCGGAGGACGCCGGTGCCGAGGTGGCCACCGCCCAGGTCGTCGGTGGGAACACGCTACTCATCCGCACCGAGCAGCTGGACAACGACACCGAGCGCGCCGTCGTCGAGTCGCTGGCCGACGCGACCGGGATCGACGCGAACCAGGTCAGCCCCGAGTCGGTGAGCGCCGAGTGGGGCCAGGACATCACCAGCCAGGCGCTCGTGGCGCTGGTGGTCTTCCTCGTCGCCGTCGTGCTGTTCCTGGCCGTGCGCTTCCAGCCGAAGATGGCGGTCGGCGCCATGGGGGCGCTCGCGCACGACATCATCGTGACCGCCGGGGTCTACTCGCTGATCGGGTTCGAGGTGACCCCGTCGACCGTGATCGGGTTCCTCACCATCCTCGGCTTCTCCCTGTACGACACCGTCGTGGTGTTCGACAAGGTGGACGAGAACACCCGCGACCTCGAGCGCAGCGCCCGCATGACCTGGGGCGAGGCGGCGAACCTGGCGGTCAACCAGACGCTGATGCGGTCGATCAACACCTCGATCATCGCGCTGCTGCCGGTCGCCGGCCTGCTGTTCGTCGGTGCCGGGCTGCTCGGCGTCGGCACCCTCAAGGACCTCGCGCTCGTGCTGTTCGTGGGCCTGGCCGCCGGCACCTACTCGTCGATCTTCCTGGCGACGCCGATCGTGGCCGACCTCAAGGAGCGCGAGCCGGCCCAGGCCGCGCTGCGCCGCCGGGTCCTGGCCCGGCGCTCCTCGGCGGCCCGTACCGGCGGCGTGCCGGCCGGTCCGGTGGCCAGCGCCCGCCGGCGCCGGTCCGGCGGCGCCACCGCCGTGGCCGACCTGCCGGAGGCGGTGGCCGCCGACGTGGTCGTCGAGTCGCCGTCGTCGGTGCGGCCGGAGCCGGCCCGCGGTGCGACCGCGGCGCCGCGTCCCGGTGCCCGTCCGCAGCGCCCCGACTCCCGCCGGCCCGCGGCCAAGCGACGCCGGTGAGCGGCACCACCGCCGAGCAGCCGCTCGACGAGCTCATCGCCTCGCTCACCGTCGACGTCCCGGACCACCCGGAGCCCGGCGTCGTCTTCCGCGACCTCACCCCGGTCTTCGCCGACGGGCCGGCCTTCCGGCGCATGGTCGACGGGCTGGCGGCGCCTGCGGTGTCCGACCCGCGGGCGGCCGCGCTGGCGGACAGCGGGTCCGGTCCCCGGGACTTCGACGTCGTCGTCGGCGTGGAGGCGCGCGGATTCCTGCTCGCCGCGGCCGTCGCGCTGGACGCCGGGGTCGGCGTCGTCCCGGTGCGCAAGGCCGGGAAGCTGCCGCGCGAGCGGATCGCCGCCGACTACGCGCTGGAGTACGGCACCGCGACCCTGGAGCTGCACTCGGACTCCATCCGGCCGGGTCAGCGGGTGCTGGTCGTCGACGACGTCCTGGCCACCGGCGGCACGCTGGCGGCGGCGGTGGCGCTCGTCGAGCAGCTGGGCGGCGTGGTCGCCGCGGTCGCGGTGGTCGTCGAGCTGGCCGCGCTCGGTGGCCGGCAGGTGCTGGCGCCGCACACCGTGCACTCCCTCTGGACCACCTGACGGGGGAGGCGGGGCTCCCGGGCGCGGCGCCCCCGCGCCCGGTCCCGCTAGGATGGTGGAGGTCCCCCCTCTGCCAGCCGCAGGAGTCGCCGTGGCCTCCGAAGTAGCCGCCGACACGGCTGCCGCGCCGCCCGGTCCGGCCGCGGGGACGCAGGCCACCGCCCCCGGGCCGGCGGGCGACGCGCCGGTCCGGAGCCCGCTGCCCGAGCGCCCCGTGGTGCGCCGTCCCGACGACGTCGGCGCCGAGCCGCTCGACCCGGAGTCGGGCGCGCCGCGGCGCCGGGTGCGCGACCGGCTGGCCCGGCGGATCGTCGCCGGTCAGCGCAGCGGCCTGGTGCGGCCGGTGCTCGAACCGCTCGCCGCCCTGCACCGGCAGAGCCACCTCAAGGCCGACCTGGCGCTGCTGCAGCGCGCCTACGACGTCGCCGAGGCGGCGCACTCCGCGCAGAAGCGCAAGAGCGGCGACCCGTACATCACCCACCCGCTCGCCGTCGCCACCATCCTCGCCGGGCTCGGGATGGACACGACCACCCTGATCGCGGCGCTGCTGCACGACACCGTCGAGGACACCGGCGTCACCCTGGAGACGATCACCACCGACTTCGGGTCGGAGGTCGCCCACCTCGTCGACGGCGTCACCAAGATCGACAAGGTCAAGCTGGGTGACGCCGCCCAGGCCGAGACCATCCGCAAGATGATCGTCGCGATGTCCCGCGACCCGCGGGTGCTGGTCATCAAGCTGGCCGACCGGCTGCACAACATGCGCACGCTGCGCTTCCTCCCGCCCGAGAAGCAGGAGAAGAAGGCGCGCGAGACGCTGGAGATCCTCGCTCCGCTGGCCCACCGGCTGGGCATGAACACGATCAAGTGGGAGCTCGAGGACCTCGCGTTCGCCACGCTGTACCCCAAGCGCTACGACGAGATCGTGCGGCTGGTGGCCGAGCGGGCGCCGTCCCGGGACACCTACCTGGCCGAGGTGACCACGACGGTCAACGAGCAGCTCAAGGCGGCCAAGATCGACGCCGTCGTCACCGGCCGGCCCAAGCACTACTACTCGATCTACCAGAAGATGATCGTCCGCGGCCGGGACTTCACCGACATCTGGGACCTCGTCGGGATCCGCATCCTGGTCGACTCGGTGCGGGACTGCTACGCCGCGCTGGGCATCATGCACGCCCACTGGCAGCCGGTGCCGGGCCGCTTCAAGGACTTCGTGGCGATGCCGAAGTTCAACATGTACCAGTCGCTGCACACGACGGTGATCGGCCCGCAGGGCAAGCCGGTCGAGCTGCAGATCCGCACGCACGACATGCACCGCACCGCCGAGTACGGCATCGCCGCGCACTGGAAGTACAAGGAGAAGGCCCGCGCCGGCGGCAAGCCGAGCGCCGGGGAGTTCGGCGCCCCGCCGAAGGCCGGCTCGCCCGACGACATGCTGTGGCTGCGCCAGCTGCTGGACTGGCAGCGCGAGGCCCAGGAGCCCGGCGAGTTCCTCGAGACGCTGCGCTACGACCTCGGCCCGCAGGAGGTCTTCGTCTTCACGCCGAAGGGCGACGTCGTCAGCCTCCCCGGCGAGGCGACGCCGGTCGACTTCGCGTTCGCGGTGCACACCGAGGTCGGCTACCGGACGATCGGCGCCCGGGTCAACGGCTCGCTGGTCTCCCTGGACAGCAAGCTGACCAACGGCGACGTCGTCGAGATCTTCACCTCCAAGTCGCCCACCGCCGGCCCGTCGAAGGACTGGCTGACCTTCGTCGGCTCGTCGCGGGCCCGCACGAAGATCCGGCAGTGGTTCACCAAGGAGCGCCGCGAGGACGCGGTCGAGGCCGGCAAGGAGGCCCTGACCCGCGCCATGCGCAAGGCGGGCCTGCCGCTGCAGCGGCTGCTCGGCGGCGAGGCGCTGTCGACGCTGGCCAAGGACCTCCGCTTCGCCGACGTCACCGCCCTGTTCGCGGCGGTGGGGGAGAACCAGCTCTCGGCCGCCTCCGTGGTCGAGAAGCTCATGACCGCCCTCGGCGGCAGCGAGGGGGCCGCCGAGGACATCGCCGAGACGGCGATCCCGACCCGCCGCCCGGTCGCGCGCCGCGCCGCCGGCGGGGACCCGGGGATCATCGTGCACGGGATGACCGACGTCTGGGCCAAGCTCGCCAAGTGCTGCACCCCGGTGCCCGGGGACGACATCCTCGGCTTCGTCACCCGCGGCGGCGGCGTCAGCGTGCACCGGACCGACTGCACCAACGCCGGCGACCTGCGGAGCAAGCCTGAACGCCTGGTCGAGGTCGAGTGGGCGTCGTCGCCGGGCTCGGTGTTCCTGGTGGCCATCCAGGTGGAGGCCCTCGACCGGCACCGGCTGCTCTCCGACGTCACCAAGGCCCTGGCCGACGAGCGGGTCAACATCCTCTCCGCCTCGGTGCAGACCAGCCGCGACCGCGTGGCGGTCAGCCGGTTCACCTTCGAGCTCGCCGACCCGGCGCACCTCGGCGCCGTCCTGCAGACGGTGCGCAACGTGGAGGGCGTCTTCGACGTCGAGCGCGTCACCGCGTAACAGGCGGTACGCTCCCTGGCCGCGGTGCCGGCCGGCAGGCCGACGAGGTCACAGCACGGCCATGTCCTCGATGGTCACCGGGATGACCGGCGCGCCGTCACCGGGGCCTTCGGCGCCCTCGACGCCACCGGCCGCGACCTCGTCCAGCACCGCCAGCCCGGCCTCGTCGATCGAGCCCACGACGGTGTACTCCGGCGGCAGCTCGGTGTCGACGAAGGTGAGGAAGAACTGGCCGCCGGTGCTGTTGGGCGCGGCGGTCTTCGCCATGGCGATCGTGCCCCGCGGATAGGTCGTCTCCGGGGTGACCTCCTCGGCGTACTTGTAGCTCGGGCCGCCGGCGCCGGTGCCGGTCGGGTCGCCGCACTGCAGGACGCCGAAGGTCTCGGCGTTGACCAGCCGGTGGCAGGAGGTGCCGTCGTAGAAGTCCTGCTCGGTCAGGTACACGAAGCTGGCCGCCGCGCACGGGGCCTTCGCCCGGTCCAGCGTGAGGGTGAGGTCGCCCTGGCTGGTGCTCATCAGGAGGGTGGCCGTGCCCTGGGTGGGCGTGGCCTCCGGGCTGGGCGGGGTGCCGACGTCGGTGAGGTTGGTGTTCCCCGACTCGTCGGGCAGGTACTCGCAGGTGACGGTGCCGTCGGCGTTGGTGGTGCGCGCGGCCGGCGAGCTGGTGGGGGACGACGTGGTCGGCGTCGTGGGATCGGCCGCGGTGACGTCCTCGTCGTCGCCGCCGAAGACCCCGGTGACCAGCAGCGCCACGCCCACCACGACGACGACGGCGAGCGCGGTCAGCAGGATGCCCAGGGTGCGGCGGCGCTTCTTCGCCTGCTCGGCGCGGCGCTCCAGCTGACGCTGCAGGTGGCGCTGCGCGGCTTCGCGACGCTGCTTGTTCGTGGGCACGGGTGCGGACTCCTCGGGCGGACGGGGGCGCGGTGGGCGGCCTCGACGGCGGTGCGGACGGGCGGCTGCGGCGCTGATCGGGGTGCGAGTCTAGGTGGCCGGGCTGGGGGATCCCTGGCAGCGCCGGAACCCCCGTGCGCCCCCGCGTAACCTGCACGGGTGCTCATCCGCTCGTTCCCCGCCGGCGCGTTCGGCACCAACTGCTACGCCGTCGCCTCCGGACCGGGGCAGGAGTGCGTCGTCGTCGACCCCGGCATGGACGCCGTCGAGCCCCTGGCCCGCATGCTCGCCGAGGACGGCCTCAAGCCGGTCGCGGTGGTGCTGACCCACGGCCACTTGGACCACACCTTCTCGGTGCTGCCGGTGTGTGACGGCTACGACATCCCCGCCTACCTGCACCCCGACGACTTCGGGATGCTCAGCGACCCGGTGCGCTGGCACGGGCCGCAGCTGGCCCCGCTGATCACCGGCGTCCGGCTGCCCGACCCGTCCGACGTCCGGACGCTCGACGACGGCGCGGTGCTGTCGCTGGCCGGGGTGGACCTCACCGTCCGGCACGCGCCCGGCCACACCCAGGGCTCGGTGATGTTCTCCCTCGACCTCGGCGAGGCCCCCGGCCTGCTCGCCGGCGACGTGCTGTTCGCCGGATCCGTCGGCCGGGTGGACCTGCCCGGCGGGTCGTGGGACGCGATGCTCACCTCGCTGCGCGACGTGGTCCTGCCGCTGGACGACGCGACGGTGGTGCTCCCCGGCCACGGCCCGGCGACGACGATCGGCCGGGAGCGGGCCACCAACCCCTACCTGGCCGAGGCCGCCCAGGCCCCCGCCAAGGGACGCGGGCTGTGAGCGGCGGGCTGACCGCTCCCAAGGGCACCTTCGACACGCTGCCGCCGGACTCGGCCCGGTTCCTCGCCGTCCGGGACACGCTGACCGCCCCGCTGCGCCGGGCCGGCTACGGCTACGTCGAGACGCCGGTGTTCGAGGAGACCGCCGTCTTCTCCCGCGGGGTGGGGGAGTCCACCGACGTCGTCACGAAGGAGATGTACACCTTCGACGACCGCGGCGGCCGCTCGCTGACCCTCCGCCCCGAGCTCACCGCCGGCCTGATGCGGGCCTTCATCGAGCACCGGCTGCACGGCGGGGCGCTGCCGGTGAAGCTGTGGACCGTCGGCTCGGCGTTCCGCTACGAGCGGCCGCAGGCCGGGCGGTACCGGCACTTCACCCAGGTGGACATGGAGGCGCTCGGCGTCGACGACCCGGCGCTGGACGCCGAGGTGGTGGCGCTCGGCGTCCAGGGGTTCCGGGACCTGGGGCTGACCGACTTCGAGCTGCTGCTGACCTCGCTGGGCGACGCGACCTGCCGGCCGCAGTACCGGGAGCTGCTCGTCGCCCACCTGGCGAAGCTGGACCTGGACGAGGAGACCCGGCGGCGGGCGGCGATCAACCCGCTGCGGGTGCTCGACGACAAGCGGCCCGAGGTGCAGGCCCAGCTCGACGACGCCCCGCTGATGGTCGACCACCTGTCGGACTCCACCCGGGCCCACTACGACGCCGTCCGCCAGCACCTCACCGATCTGGGGGTCTCCTGGACCGAGGCGCCGCGGCTGGTGCGCGGGCTGGACTACTACACGAAGACGACGTTCGAGTTCGTGCACTCCGGGCTCGGCGCGCAGTCGGCCATCGGCGGCGGCGGGCGCTACGACGGGCTCTCCGCGGCGCTGGGCGGGCCGGACGTCTCCGGCATCGGCTACGCCGTCGGCGTCGACCGCACGTTGCTCGCCGTCCAGGCCGAGGGCCTCGACATCGGCGCGGTGGCGGGCGTGCAGGCGTTCGTCGTCCCGCTGGGCGCCGAGGCGAAGCGGCTGGCGGTCCGGCTGGTCGGGCGGCTGCGGCAGGCCGGCGTCGCGGCCGACACCGTGTACGGCGACCGCGGGCTCAAGGGCGCGATGAAGGCGGCCGACCGGTCGGGGGCCACGCACGTCGTGGTCATCGGCGAGCGCGACCTGGCCGAGGGCGTGGGCCAGCTGAAGGATCTGCGCACCGGTGAGCAGCGGCCCGTCCCCGTGGGCGAGCTGTTCGAGACGGTGCGTGCGAGTGTGGAGGGATGAGTTCTTCGATGGAGCAGCGGCCGCTCGGCCGGACCGGGGCCGACGTCAGCGTGATCGGCCTGGGCACCTGGCAGCTCGGCGGTGACTGGGGCGACGTCGACGAGGACACCGCCGCGGAGGTCCTCGACGCCGCGCTGGACGCCGGGGTGACGCTGCTGGACACCGCCGACGTCTACGGCGACGGCCGCTCGGAGGAGCGCATCCGCAAGGCGCTGGCCCCGCGCTCGGAGCAGCCCTTCGTGGCGACCAAGGCCGGCCGGCGCGCCGATCCGTTCGAGGCCGCGCAGTACACGCCGGAGAACCTGCGGGCGTGGGTCGACCGCTCCCGCCGCAACCTCGGCGTCGACACCCTCGACCTGGTCCAGCTGCACTGCCCCCCGACCGCCGTCTACTCCGACCAGCGGGTCTACGACACCCTCGACGGGTTCGTGGCCGACGGCTCGATCGCCGCCTACGGCGTCTCGGTGGAGACCGTGGCGGAGGGGCTCACGGCGCTGCAGCACGAGGGCGTCCAGACGATCCAGGTCATCCTCAACATCTTCCGGCGCAAGCCGCTGGAGGAGCTGCTGCCCGCCGCGCGCGAGGCCGGCGTCGGGATCCTGGCGCGCGTGCCGCTGGCCAGCGGGCTGCTCACCGGCAAGTACGACGAGACGACGACGTTCCCGGCCGACGACCACCGGAACTTCAACCGCAACGGCGAGGCCTTCGACGTCGGCGAGACGTTCGCCGGCGTCCCCTTCGAGGTCGGTGTCGCCGCCGCCCGCGAGGTCGCCGCGATCGCCGGCGACGCCGTGCCCACGGCCGCCTTCGCCCTGCGCTGGGTCATCGACCAGCCCGGCGTCACCACCGTCATCCCGGGCGCGCGCAACGTCACCCAGGTCCGGGGCAACGTCGCGGCGGCCACGATGGCGCCGCTGTCGGACGCCCAGCTCGCCGACCTCGAGCGGTTGTACGACGAGCGCATCCGCCCGCACGTGCACGACCGCTGGTAACCCACCCTTCCGTCCTGAGAGGCCCGACCTTGCTTCGCACCCACGACGCCGGCACGCTCCGCGCGTCCGACGCCGGCACCACCGTCACCCTCGCCGGCTGGGTCGCCCGCCGCCGCGACCACGGCGGCGTGGTCTTCCTCGACCTGCGCGACGCCTCCGGGTACGTGCAGGTCGTCGTCCGCGAGGAAGAGGCCCACCACCTGCGCAACGAGTACTGCGTGCTCGTGACCGGTGAGGTGCGCCGCCGTCCGGAGGGCAACGAGAACCCGGAGCTGCCGACCGGTGAGGTCGAGGTCGCCACCTCCGAGCTGCGGGTGCTATCGGCCGCGGCGCCGCTGCCGTTCCCGATCGAGACCGACCAGGCCGCCTCGGACGACGTCCGCTACCGGTACCGCTACCTCGACCTGCGCCGGCAGGGGCCGGCGAAGGCGATCCGACTGCGGTCGGAGGTCAGCCGGGTGGCCCGGGGCGTGATGGCGCAGCACGGCTTCGTCGAGGTGGAGACGCCGAACCTGACCCGCTCGACGCCCGAGGGTGCCCGCGACTTCCTCGTGCCGGTGCGGCTCCAGCAGGGCAAGTGGTACGCGCTGCCGCAGTCGCCGCAGCTGTTCAAGCAGCTGCTGATGATCGGCGGGCTGGAGCGGTACTACCAGATCGCCCGGTGCTTCCGGGACGAGGACTTCCGCGCCGACCGGCAGCCGGAGTTCACCCAGCTCGACTTCGAGATGAGCTTCGTCGAGCGCGACGACGTGCTGGCGATCGCCGAGGACGTCGTCCGCTCGCTGTGGCGGGAGCTGGCCTCCTACGAGGTGCCCGAGATCCCGCGGATGACCTACCGCGAGGCGATGGACCGGTTCGGCTCCGACAAGCCCGACCTGCGGTTCGGCGTCGAGCTCACCGAGCTGACGTCCTACTTCGCCGACACCCCGTTCCGCGTCTTCCAGGCCCCCTACGTGGGCGCCGTCGTCATGCCGGGCGGCGGCTCGCAACCGCGCCGGGCGTTCGACGCGTGGCAGGACTGGGCGAAGTCGCGGGGCTACCGCGGGCTGGCCTACGTGACGATCGCCGAGGACGGCACGCTCGGCGGGCCGGTGGCGAAGAACATCTCCGACGCCGAGCGCGCCGGCCTGGTCGAGGCGGTCGGGGCGAAGCCCGGTGACTGCGTCTTCTTCGCCGCCGGGGCGCGGCGCTCGGCGCAGGAGCTGCTGGGCGCCGCCCGCAACGAGATCGCCAAGCGGCTCGAGCTCATCGAGCCCGGGTCCTGGTCGTTCCTGTTCGTCGTCGACTTCCCGATGTTCGAGGAGACCGAGGACGGCGACTGGACGTTCATGCACCACCCCTTCACCTCGCCCACGCCCGAGTGGCGCGACCGGTTCGCCGAGGACAAGGGCGCGGCGCTGTCCGACGCCTACGACATGGTGATCAACGGCAACGAGGTCATGAGCGGCTCGGTGCGCATCCACGACGCCGACCTGCAGGAGCGGGTGTTCGAGACGCTCGGGATGTCGCGCGAGGAGGCCCGGGAGCGCTTCGGGTTCTTCCTCGAGGCGTTCGCCTACGGCCCGCCCCCGCACGCCGGTGCCGCGCTCGGCTGGGACCGGCTGACCGCGCTGCTCACCGGGGTGGACTCGATCCGCGAGGTCATCGCCTTCCCGAAGACCGGCGCCGGGTTCGACCCGCTGACCGGTGCGCCGACGCCGATCACCGAGGCCCAGCGCACGGAGGCCGGCATCGACGCGAAGCCTGAGGAGCCCGCGCTGCCCGGCGAGCCGGGCGCCCCCGGCCCGTCCGACCCGACCAAGTAGTCAGCCGGTCCGCCGCGGGCCGCCGCCGGGCCGTGGCGAGGTCTCGACAGGGTTCTCCGCGCAGTCGGTCTCTGCCCACCCTGGGCGGGCAGAGACGGACTGCCCGGCACCCCTGTGGAGCCGCCTGCTCCGGCGCGGGCACGGCCGTCCTGGGCGGCACGGGTCACGCGGGAGCCGGCGGCGGTGCGCGGACGGCGGTCGGGAGCGCGGCGGCACACCAATCGCCGGTAGCGTCCCGGGCATGTCGCTGCGCGCCCGCACCCTGCTCGGTCCCGGCCCGTCCAACCCCTACCCGGAGGCGCAGGTCGCCCTGGCCCAGCCGCTGCTGGGTCATCTGGACCCGGTGTTCCTGCAGGTGCTGGACGAGACGTCCGACCGGCTCCGGCAGGTGTTCGGGACGGCGAACCGGCGCACCCTCCCGCTCTCGGCCACCGGGTCGGCGGGCATGGAGACGGCGTTCGTCAACACCGTGGGCCCCGGCGACGTCGTCGTCGTCGCGGTGAACGGGCTGTTCGGGCAGCGGATGGTCGACGTCGCCTCGCGGTGCGGGGCCGAGGTGGTCGCCGTGGAGCACGAGTGGGGGCAGCCGGTGGACGCCGAGCGCGTGCTGGCCGCGCACCCGGCGCCGAAGCTGATCGCCGCCGTGCACGCCGAGACCTCCACCGGTGTCCGATCCGACCTGGCGCCGCTCGCCGCCGGCAAGGGCGACGCCCTGCTGCTGGCCGATTGCGTGACCTCGCTCGGCGGCATCCCGGTGGAGCTGGACGACTGGGGCGTGGACCTCGCCTACTCCGGGTCGCAGAAGTGCCTCGGCGTCGCACCGGGGCTCGCCCCGTTCACCATCAACGACCGGGCCTGGGAGCGGCGGATCGAGAAGCCGCAGAGCTGGTACCTCGACCTTGGCATGCTCGGCGGGTACGCCGGCGAGGCGGCCGGCACCGGTGGGCGCACCTACCACCACACCGCGCCGACGGGCATGGTCGTGTCGCTGCACGCGGGGCTCGGACGCATCCTCGACGAGGGGCTCGACGCCGTGCACGCGCGGCACGCGGAGGCCGGGCGGCTGCTGCACGAGGGGCTGGCCGAGCTTGGTCTCGAGCTCTTCGCCGCCGAGGGGCACCGGCTCCCGGAGCTGACCACGGTGAAGGTGCCCGACGGTGTCGACTCGGCCGCGGTGCGCGCGGAGCTGCTGGAGCGCTTCGACCTCGAGATCGGCGGGGGAGTGGGCGCCTTCGCCGCGACCGTGTGGCGGATCGGTCTGATGGGCCCGAACGCCTCGCCGGCCAAGGTGGGCCTCGTGCTGGCCGCCCTGAAGGACGTCCTCGGCCGCTGACGCCGCCCGGGCGTCCCCCGCGGCCGAGTGAGCAGTTGTCGCTGCCGGTCCCGGCGCGCCCCTGCGTGTCGGCGGCACCAACTGCTCACTCGACGGTCGGTCACCACCGGGCACCGCGACTCCGCAGGGCGCCCGCGGCCCGGCTCACCACGGTGTCCAGGTGCGCGAGGTGCCTGCCGGCGAAGCGGAGCACCAGCCACCCGTCCGCCGCCATGAGCGAGTAGCGGTCGATGTCGCGCCCGAACTGCCCGGCCTCCGCGTGCTGGCGGCCCTCGTACTCCAGGGCCACCTTCCACCGTGCCCAGCCCAGGTCGGCGTGCGCGACCTCCTGACCCCACCGGTCCAGGATCGGCACCTGGACCTCGGGGGAGGGCAGTCCACCACTGATCACCGCGTACCGCACGAGGCTCTCCGGCCGGGAGGCGGCACGCGAGGTGAGCAGCGGCGCGAGGGCGCGCGCGACGACGATCCCGCGGGTGCCCCCGGCCCGCTGCAGCCGGCCGTCCAGTCGGGCCCCGTCCAGATGGCCGGACCGGAAGAGGGCGTCGCCCACGGCCACGAGCTCACCGTCGGGGAGCAGGCCCACCAGGTCCAGCCACGTCTGGGCGCCGCTGGTCGACGGCAGGCCGTGGTGCCGGACGACGTCGTCCTCGGTCAGGTGCCGGACGTGCGTGCGCAGCCGCTCCCGCCGCGGCCGGTAGGTGCCCGGGGGACGCTCACGGTCACCGGCCACCGGTGCTCGACCGGTGCGCCGAACAACGCGGCGGCGGTGAGGTGCGAGAAGACCGTGCCGGGCGGCAGCACCGGGAGCACGGCGTGGCAGGCGGCACGGAGCCCCAGCGGCACGGCCCGGGAGACGTAGACCCCGCGGGTGATGCGGCGGCCGTCGTCCCGGAGCTGCGCCCGGGTCAGGCCGGCCGCCGTGGCCAGAGCGCGCGTGTAGGTCGGTGGGAGTTCCCGGTGGTCCATGGGCCGACGGTGGGGCGCGCGCGCCCGTCACGGCCGGTCCGTCGGGGACCGGTGGACAGCCCGCGGGCCTGTGGATCCGCCGAGTGCGCAGTCGTGGTCGCCCCCGTCGGCGTGGCTGCGCGGGTCGGCGGCACCAACTGCTCACTCGGCCGGGGCGGCGATCAGCTCGCGTCGAGGCGGGCCAGCTGGTCGGGGGAGAGGGTGAGCTCGTCGGCGGCCACGGAGTCCTGGACCGACCCGATCCGGGAGGCGCCGGGGATGGGCACCACGACGTCGGCCTGGGCCAGGTGCCAGGCGAGCGCCACCCGGTACACGGACACGCCCAGCTCGCCGGCCACCTCGGTGAACGCCGGCGCCGTCGACCCCAACGAGCCGGCGGCGGTGACCCCGCCGAACGGGCTCCACGGCAGGAAGGCCAGCCCGTGGGCGGCGCAGTGCGCCAGCTCGTCGGCGGAGTGCCGCCAGCCGGGGGCGAACTGGTTCTGCACGCTCACCAGCGCCTCGCCCACGATCGTGCGGGCGACGTCGATCTGCCCGACGTCGGCGTTGGAGATGCCGACCATCCGCACCAGTCCGTCGTCGGCGAGCGCGCGCAGCGCCCCCATCGACTCCTCCCACGGCGTGGCCGGATCGGGCCGGTGGAACTGGTAGAGGCCGATCGCCTCGACGCCGAGCCGGCGCAGCGACGCCTCGCAGGCCCGGCGCAGGTAGGCCGGTGACCCGTCCAGTTCCCAGTCGGTGCCCCGCCGGGTGTGCCCGCCCTTGGTGGCGACGAGCACGTCGGCGGCGCCGGCGCCGTAGGACCGCAGGGCACCGGCCACCAGCGACTCGTTGTGCCCGAACTCCGCCTCGTCCCGGGAGTAGGCGTCGGCGGTGTCGACGAGCGTCACACCTGCGTCCAGCGCCGCGTGGACCACCGCGACGGCGTCGCCGGGCGAGGGGCGGGCGTCCTTCGTGGACAGGGGCATGGCCCCGAGCCCGATGGCGCCCACGGTCAGGTTCCCGATGCGTCGCTGCTGCACGGGGCGTGTCGTGCCCCGCGGGTAGCGTCTGAACCGTGACCTCGCTCTTCGACGACCCCGTGGAGGCGGCTGCCGAAGCGGCGGTCGACGCCGGGGCGCCGCTGGCCGTGCGGATGCGGCCGCGCGCGCTGGAGGAGGTCGTCGGCCAGCAGCACCTGCTCGGCGACCGCGCCCCGCTGCGCCGGCTGGTCGAGTCCGACGAGCCGATGTCGCTGGTCCTCTACGGCCCGCCCGGCACCGGCAAGACCACGCTCGCGCACGTCATCTCGCTGGCCACCAAGCGCCAGTTCGTGCAGCTCTCCGCCCTGGACGCCGGGGTGAAGGAGGTGCGCGCGGTCATCCAGAGCGCCAGGCGCGAGCTCACCTACGCCGGCCGCCGCACGGTGCTGTTCATCGACGAGGTGCACCGGTTCTCCAAGACCCAGCAGGACAGCCTGCTGTCCGCGGTCGAGGACCGGATCGTCAGCCTGATCGCCGCGACCACCGAGAACCCGTTCTTCTCCGTGGTCAGCCCGCTGCTGTCCCGCAGCCTGGTGCTGGCGCTGCAGCCGCTCACCGACGACGACGTCCGCGCGGTGCTGCACCGGGCGCTCACCAGCGAGCGCGGGCTCGCGGGGGCGCTGACGCTCAGCCCCGAGGCCGAGGACCACCTGGTCCGGGTGGCCGGCGGTGACGCGCGCAAGGCGCTGACCGCGCTGGAGTCCGGCGCGGGCGCCGCCCAGGCGGTCGGCGCGACGGAGATCGACCTCGCCACGCTGGAGACGGCGGTCGCGCAGGCGGCCGTGCGCTACGACCGGCAGGGCGACATGCACTACGACGTCGCCAGCGCGCTGATCAAGAGTATCCGGGGCAGCGACGTCGACGCCGCGCTGCACTACCTGGCGCGCATGGTCACGGCGGGGGAGGACCCGCGCTTCATCGCCCGCCGGCTGGTCATCAGCGCCAGCGAGGACATCGGCATGGCCGACCCCACGGCGCTGCTCACCGCGGTCGCCGCCGCGGACGCGGTCGCCTTCATCGGCATGCCGGAGGGGCACTTCCCGCTCGCGCAGGCCGTCGTCCACCTCGCCACGGCGCCCAAGTCCAACGCCGTCACCGCGGCCATGGGCGAGTCGATGGCCGACGTGCGGGCCGGGCTGGGCGGGCCGGTGCCGCCCGGGCTGCGGGACGCGCACTACGGCGGGGCGAAGAAGCTCGGCCACGGCACCAGCTACGTCTATCCGCACGCCCACCCCGACGGCGTCGTCCCCCAGCAGTACCCGCCGGACGCGCTGGTCGGGAAGGACTACTACCGGCCGACCGGCCGCGGCGCCGAGGCGCGGCTCGGGGAACGGCTGGCCAAGCTCCGGGCGATCATCAGACGACAGCGGTGACGCCCCGGCGGGGCACGGACGGCGGCGGGGGGCCGCGACTACTGTGACGAGGCCGGAGTCCGCTCCCGGCGCAGAGTCCCTTCAGAACAGGAGCACGCGTGTCCGTAGGAGAGATCGCCGGGCTGATCGCAGCCGGGGCGCTGGTGCTGCTGGTGGTCCTCGTGGCCGTGCCGCTGCTCAAGCTGGGCCGGACGCTCGACGAGACCACCCTGACCATCCGCCAGGTGCGTGAGCAGAGCGCGCCGATCCTCGGCCAGGCCAGCACCACGGTCGCGCACGTCAACAGCAACCTGGAGCGGGTCGACGACATCACCGGCAACGCCGCCAACGTCTCCAGCAACGTCGCCGCGCTCACCAGCGTCGTCGCCGCCACGCTCGGCAGCCCGCTGATCAAGGTCGCCGCCTTCAGCTACGGCGTGCGCAGCGCGACGCGGAAGAAGCGCGAGGGCCAGGCGCTGGCCGACGCCGCCGCGCGGGACAAGGCCGAGCGCCGCGCCCGCCGTGCCGCCCGGCGGGCCGCCTGATGCGCCGGCTGTTCTGGCTCGCGATGGGCGTGACCATCGGCGCGCTCGTCGTCCGCAAGCTGTCGGCCGCCGCCGAGAAGATGACGCCGGCCGGCATCGGGGCCTCGATCGCCGACGGCCTGCGCGACCTCGCCGACGCGATCGGCGACTTCGGCGCCGACATCCGCGAGGCGATGAACGAGCGGGAGCTGGAGCTGCGCGCCGGCACCGGCCTCGACGCGCCTCTCCCCGAGGCCGGTGACGCCGCGGCCCTGCGCCGCGGATCGCACGCCGCCGACCTCTGACCCCCCGGGGCCGGATCGAGCACCCCGCTCCGGCCCCCGACACCGAGAAGACCTGATGCAGACCGCCGAGATCCGCCGCCGCTTCCTGGAGCACTTCGCCCAGCGCGGCCACACCGTCGTCCCCAGCGCGTCGCTGGTCTCCCCGGACCCGTCGCTGCTGTTCACCGTCGCCGGCATGGTCCCGTTCATCCCGTACCTGACCGGCCGGGAGCCCGCGCCGTTCCCGCGGGCCACCAGCGTGCAGAAGTGCGTGCGCACCCTCGACATCGAGGAGGTGGGCAAGACCACCCGCCACGGCACGTTCTTCCAGATGAACGGGAACTTCTCCTTCGGCGACTACTTCAAGGAAGGCGCGGTCCAGCACGCCTGGGACCTGATCACCGGGCGGGTGGAGGACGGCGGGCTCGGCCTCGACCCCGAGAAGATCTGGGCGACGGTCTACCTGGACGACGACGAGGCCGCCGACGCCTGGCACCGCATCGCCGGGCTCCCGCACGAGCGGATCCAGCGCCTGGGCATGGACGACAACTACTGGTCGACCGGAGCCCCCGGCCCGGCCGGTCCCTGCTCGGAGATCTACGTCGACCGGGGCCCCGAGTTCGGGCCCGACGGCGGGCCGGCCGTCGACCGCGCCGGCGACCGGTTCCTGGAGATCTGGAACCTCGTCTTCATGCAGTACGAGCGGGGGCCGGGCGAGGGCAAGGACTTCCCGATCCTCGGCGAGCTGCCGAAGAAGAACATCGACACCGGCATGGGCCTGGAGCGGGTCGCCTACCTGCTGCAGGGCGTCGACAACATGTACGAGATCGACGAGGTCGCCCCGGTGCTGCGGCACGCGGCCGAGCTGGCCGGCGTCACCTACGGCAAGGACCGCGACGCCGACGTCCGGCTGCGCGTGGTCGCCGACCACGTGCGCAGCGGGCTCATGCTCATCGGCGACGGCGTCACGCCCGGCAACGAGGGCCGCGGCTACATCCTCCGCCGGCTGCTGCGCCGCGCCGTCCGGTCGATGAAGCTGCTCGGCGTCGACGAGGCCACGCTGCCCGAGCTGCTGCCGGTGTCCCGCGACGCGATGAGCGCGAGCTACCCGGAGCTGGCCACCGACTTCGCCCGGATCTCGGGCGTCGCCTACGCCGAGGAGGAGGCGTTCCGCCGCACCCTCACCTCCGGGACGGCGCTGTTCGACACCGCGGTGCAGCAAGCCAAGCGGGCCGGCACGCCGAGGCTCTCGGGCGACCAGGCCTTCAGCCTGCACGACACCTTCGGCTTCCCCATCGACGTCACCCTCGAGATGGCCGCCGAGCAGGGCGTCACCGTCGACGAGGAGGGGTTCCGCGCCCTGATGGCGGAGCAGCGGGACCGGGCCCGGGCCGACGCCCGCGCCAAGCGCACCGGCTCGGTCGACGTGCTGGCCTACCGGCGGCTGCTGGCCGACCACGGCCCCACCGACTGGCAGGCCTACGAGACGCTGCGCACCGACTCCCGCGTGCTCGCGATCGTGCGCGAGGGCGACGAGGAGGCCGAGCGGCCGGCCGGCCCGGGGGAGATCACCCGCGTCGTCCTGGACCGGACGCCGTTCTACGCCGAGTCCGGCGGGCAGGTCGCCGACGCCGGCATCCTGATCTGGGACGGCGGTCGCGCCGAGGTCATCGACGTGCAGCGGCCGGTGAAGGGCCTGGTCGCCCACCAGGTGCGGATCCTGGAGGGCGAGCTGCGGGACGGCGCCGAGCTCACCGCCGAGGTGGACCGCGAGTGGCGGCTGTCGGCCTGCCAGGCGCACTCGGGCACCCACGTGGTGCACGCCGCGCTGCGCCAGGTGCTCGGCCCGCAGGCACTGCAGTCGGGGTCCTACAACCGGCCGGGCTACCTGCGCCTGGACTTCGCCTGGCAGGGTGCGCTCACCCAGCAGCAGCGCACCGACATCGAGGACGTCGCCAACGCCGCCGTGCGCGCCGACCACACGGTGACCGCGTCGTACATGACGCTGCCCGAGGCGCAGGCCTTCGGCGCCCTGGCGCTGTTCGGCGAGACCTACGGCGAGCAGGTCCGCGTCGTGGAGATCGGCGGACCGTGGTCCCGCGAGCTCTGCGGTGGCACCCACGTGCGCGGCAGCGCCCAGATCGGCACCCTCGCCCTCACCGGTGAGTCCTCGGTCGGTTCGGGCGCGCGCCGCGTCGAGGCCGTCGTCGGGCTGGAGGGGTTCCGGTACCTCGCGCGCGAGCGCGACCTGGTGCGCCAGCTGGCCGATCTGCTCAAGTCCCCGCAGGACGGACTGGTCGACCGGGTGAGCGGCATGGTCGCCCGCCTCCGCGACCTCGACCGCGAGCTGGCCGACCTGCGCGCCCGGCAGAGCGTGGCCGCGGCCGGCGAGCTGGCCGCCTCCGCCCGGGACGTCGGCGGGGTCGCCGTGGTCACCGGCGCGCCGGCGGGCCTGGGCGGCGGCGATCTGCGCACCCTGGCGCTGGACATCCGGGGGCGGCTGGGGTCCGACCGCCCGGCGGTCGTGCTGCTGGCCTCGGACTCCGGTGGCAAGGTGGCACTGGTGGCGGCGCTGAACCCGGGTGCGGTCGCGCAGGGACTGTCGGCCAACGACGTCCTGAAGGCCGCCTCGGCCCCGGTCGGCGGGCGAGGTGGCGGCAAGTCCGACGTCGCCCAGGGCGGCGGAACCGATCCCGCGGGGATCCCCGCGGCGTTGCAGGCCGGCGAGCAGGCGGTCGCGGCCGCCAGTGGGAGGTAGACCAACGTGTCCGGAACCGAGCACAGCCCCGAGGACACCGGCCCGGTCGGCGGCCGGCGGCGGGAGCTGCCGGCGGTGCCGCCGACGCGGCCCCGCCCGTCGACGGGGGAGCAGCCGACCTATCACCCGACGACCGAGATCGACCTGAGCCAGGGCTTTCCGCCGGTCACGCACGAGACCACCGAGATCGACCTCTCCGGCGGCTGGCCGCAGCACCTCAAGGTGCCGCCGCGCCGGGCCGACGCGTCCGCCCCACGCGGCCGGGTGCTCGGTGTCGACGTCGGGACCGTCCGGGTCGGCGTGGCGCTGTCCGACGCCACGGGGACGCTCGCCAGCCCCCTGGAGACGCTCCGCCGGGCCAAGAGCAAGGCCGATCTCGACCAGCTCGCCGCCCTCGTGGCGGAACACGAGGTGACAGAGGTGGTCGTGGGGGAGCCGGTGCACCTGTCGGGTGCGTCGGGCAGTTCCGCCCAGGATGCCGCCGATTACGCTCAGGAACTGGCCGACCGCATTCCGGATGTGCCGGTGAACCTGATCGACGAGAGGCTCTCCACCGTGACCGCAGCCAGCCATCTCCGGGAGGGCGGTATCGACAGCCGTCGCCAGCGGGCCGTGATCGACCAGGCGGCTGCCGTGGTCATCCTCCAGCAGTATCTCGACAGCCGGCGGGCGCCCTCGTGAGCGCGCCCGGCGGGCCGCCGCGGCGGGGCCGGCACTCCTTCGACGACGGCGCGGGTGCGTCGCCCTTCTCGAGCGGAGCCGGGCCCCCCGCAGGCGGCGGACTCCCGCCGGGCCCCACCGCCCACCCCACGCGTCACCCGGCCGACCGCGCCGAGGACGCGACCGGTCCGCTGGCCGGCCCCGACCGGCGGTCCGCCGGCTCCGGCGCCCATCCCGGCCACCCGCTCACCTCCCGGCACGGCGGCGACGAGCAGGGCTCCGGCCGCCAGCACCCCTCGGCACCGCTGCCGCCGCTGCCCACCGGCTCCTGGGGCCGGCTGCGCCCGCGCCCGGACGCCGGGGACGACGACGCCACCGTCGCCGCGCCCCGCCTGAGCACCGGCCCCGACGCCGGCCGCCCGGGTGACGACCTGCGCGACGGCGAACCGGCCGCCGAGACCGACGCCGCGGCCGACGCCTCCTCGTGGGAGGAGCAGACCGGTGGCCTCGACGTCATCGGCGCCAACGTGGACGAGGACCGGCCCCGCCGGCGCGGCCTGCGCCGTCGCCGCGGCGCCGTCGCCGGGTCCGGCTCCAGGCCGGACGAGGAGCTCCACCCCGCGGACGACGACCTGCTGGACGAGGCCGGCGAGCACGCCGACGGGTCGCTGACCGACGACGAGATCCCGATCGAGCCCTACGACGCGCACAGCGACCGCAGCCGCCGGCGCCGTCGCCGCCGTCCCTTCGCCATCGCCGCGGCCCTGCTGGTCCTCGGCGGCCTCGTGGCGGGCATCGTCCTGGGCGGTCAGCAGCTGCTCTCCCTGTTCGACCAGTCCTCGCCCGACTACACCGGGGCGGGCACCGGCAGCGTGGACGTCCGCGTGGAGGAGGGGGACACGCTCAGCGACATCGCCCGCACGCTGCAGGAGGCCGACGTCGTCGCGTCCACCGGCCCGTTCATCGATGCCGCGCAGGCGAATCCCGAGGCGACGAGCATCCAGCCCGGCGTCTACACGGTGCGGCAGCAGATGAGCGGCGAGGCGGCGCTGGAGCTGCTGCTGGACCCGGCCTCGCGCCAGGTGTCGCGGGTGACCGTGCCCGAGGGGTTCACCGTGGAGCAGATCCTGGCCCGGCTGGCGGAGGAGACCGGCACGCCGATCGAGGAGCTGCGGGCGGCGGCCGATCCGGCCGCGCTGACCCTGCCCGCCTACGCCCGGGGCCAGCTCGAGGGCTTCCTGTTCCCGGCGACCTACGACTTCGAGCCCGGCACCACGCCGCAGCAGATGCTGCAGCAGATGGTCGACGCGTTCGCCGGCGTGGCCGACCGGCTGCAGCTGGAGCAGCGCTCCGCGGCCTTGGCCCTGTCCCCGTACGAGGTCGTCACGGTGGCGTCGATGGTCCAGTCGGAGACGCGGCTGGACGAGGAGCGCCCCGACGTGGCCCAGGTGATCTACAACCGGCTGGAGCAGGGGATCGCGCTCGGCATCGACGCCACGCTGGCCTACGGGCTGGACAAGAGCGGCAACGAGCTCACCGTCACCGATCTGGCGTCCGACGACCCGTACAACACCCGCAACCGCCAGGGGCTCCCGCCGACGCCGATCAGCTCCCCCGGCGAGGCCAGCCTGGAGGCGGCCCTGTCCCCGAGCAGCGGCGACCTCCTGTACTACGTGCTGGAGTCCGCGGACGGATCGCACTTCTTCACCAGCTCGTACCCGGAGTTCCAGGAAGCCCGGCAGCGGTGCGCCGCCGCCGATCTGGGGTGCGGTGGCTGAGCGGCAGCAGCGGGCGGCGGTCCTCGGCCGGCCGGTGACCCACTCGCTCTCCCCGCTGCTGCACCGCGCCGCCTACGCGGCACTGGGGCTCACCGACTGGACGTACGACGCCCTCGACGTGGGTGCCGAAGACGTGCCGGTGCTCCTGGCCGGGCTGGGCGAGGAGTGGCGCGGCTTCTCGGTCACCATGCCGTGCAAGCAGGCCGCGGTCGAGGTGGCCGACGAGGTCGACCCGCTGCCCCGGCTGCTGGGGGCGGCCAACACGCTCGTCCGCACCGGGGCCGGCTGGCGCGCGGAGAACACCGACGTCACCGGCGTCGGCATGGCGCTGCAGCTGGCCGGGGTTGAGCAGGTGGAGCACGCGGCGATCCTGGGCGCGGGGGGCACGGCTGCGGCCGCCGCCGTGGCGCTGTCCTCGCTCGGTGCCCGCCGGGTCGACGTCGTCGTCCGGGAGCCCGCCCGGGCCGGCGAGGTCGTGCGCGTGCTGGACGCCCTGGGGGTGGACGGCGCCGTCCTCCCGCTGGCCGGTGCGCGGGTCGCGGCCCCGGTGGTGGTGAGCACCGTGCCCGTCGACGGCCAGCCCGCCGTGGCGGCGCTGGACTGGCATGCCGGTCAGACGGTGCTCGACGTCCTGTACGCCCCGTGGCCGACGCCGCTGGCCGAGCGGGTGACCGCCGCCGGCGGCACGGTCGTCAGCGGCCTCGAGGTGCTGTTCTGGCAGGCCACCGTGCAGGTGGAGCTGATGACCGGGCAGCCGGCGCCCATCGGCGCGATGCGGGCCGCGCTCGACGCGCGCTGACCGCCGGCGTGGAGGTCTCCCGTCCGCTGCTGGCCGGCGCGGCCCTGCTCGTGGGGCTGGGCGCCGGCCCGTGGCTGGCGCGCACCGCCGCCCGGCTGGCCGCCCGCGACGCCCGGGCGACCGCCGCACCCGGTGCCGTCGCGCTGGCGACCGGCCTGCTCGCCGCCGGGTTCGCCGGCGCCGTCCTGCTCTGCGGGCTCCGGCCCGCGACCGTCGCGCTGGCCTGGGCCGCGGGCGCCGCGGTCGTCCTCGCGGCGGTCGATTTCGCGGTCCACCGGCTGCCCGACCGGGTCCTCCTGCCGGCGCTGGTGGTCTGCGCCGCGGCGCTGGTCGCCGACGCCGCCGTGCTCGGCACCTGGCTGCCGCTGGCGCGGGCCGTCGCCGCGGGCGCCGCCGCGTTCGCCATCCCGGCGGTGGCGCGGCTGCTCGCCCCGGCGGCCCTCGGTCTCGGCGACGTCAAGCTGCTCGGCCTGATCGGGCTGGTGCTGGGCTGGTTCGGCTGGGGGGTGCTGCTGGCCGGCGTCTTCCTCGGTCTGCTCACCGGCGCCCTCGTGTCGGTGGCCCTGGTGGCGACCCGGCGGGCGGGCTGGCGCAGTTCCGTTCCGTTCGGCCCGCCGCTGCTGGTCGGCGCCGTCCTGGCGCTGCTGGTCGGCGGCGTCCCACCCGGCTGAGGGGAGGCCTCCGGGGACCGGCTCCTCGTACTGGCAGAATCCCCGGCATGTTGCGCTGGCTGACCGCCGGTGAGTCGCACGGCCAGCAGCTCACCGCCATCCTCGAGGGCCTACCGGCCGGGGTCGAGGTGCAGACCGCCGACCTCGACCTGCAGCTCGCCCGCCGCAGGCTGGGGCACGGGCGGGGCGCCCGCATGTCCTTCGAGCAGGACCTCGTCACGCTGACCGGCGGGGTGCGGCACGGCCGCACCCAGGGCGGCCCGATCGCCGTCCAGGTGGGCAACACCGAGTGGCCGAAGTGGCAGACCGTCATGTCCGCCGACCCGGTCGACGCCGACGTGCTGGCCGGCCAGGCCCGCAACGCGCCGCTGACCCGGCCGCGTCCCGGGCACGCCGACCTCGCCGGCATGCAGAAGTACGGCTTCGGCGACGCCCGGCCGGTGCTCGAGCGGGCCAGCGCGCGGGAGACCGCGGCGCGGGTGGCGCTCGGCGCGATCGCGCAGGCGTTCCTGCGCCAGACGCTCGGCGTCTCGGTGGTCAGCCACGTCGTCGGCATCGGTCCCGTCGTCGCGCCCGACGGGCTCCTGCCCGGGCCCGACGACAACCCGCGCCTGGACGAGGACCCGGTGCGCTGCGCCGATCCGGCCACCAGCGCGCGCATGGTCGCCGAGATCGACGACGCCCGGAGGACCGGCGACACCCTCGGCGGGGTCATCGAGGTGGTGGTGCACGGGCTGCCGCCGGGCCTGGGGACGCACGTGCACTGGGACCGCCGGCTGGACGCCCGGCTGGCCGCGGCCCTCATGGGCGTGCAGTCGGTGAAGGCCGTGGAGGTCGGGGACGGGCTGGAGACCGCCCGGCGCCGGGGCTCGGTGGCCCACGACGAGATCGTGCTGGCCGACGACGGCACGCGGGTGCAGCGGCTCACCGACCGCGCCGGCGGCATCGAGGGCGGGATGACCAACGGCGAGGTGCTGCGGGTCCGCGCCGCCATGAAGCCGATCAGCACGGTGCCCCGGGCGCTGCAGACCGTCGACGTCGCCACCGGCGAGGCCGCGGTCGCCATCAACCAGCGCAGCGACGCCTGCGCGGTGCCCCGCGGCAGCGTGGTGATGGAGGCGATGGTGGCGCTGGTGCTGGCCGACGTCGTGCTGGAGAAGTTCGGTGGCGACTCGGTCGCCGAGACCCGGCGCAATGCGCAGGCCTACCTCGACGCGCTGCCGTACCGGTGAGCGTCCCCGCGCTCGTCCTGGTCGGCCCGCCCGCGTCGGGCAAGACGACGGTCGGCACGGCCGTCGCCGCCGCCCGGGACCTCCCGTTCCGGGACACCGACCAGGACGTCGAGCGGGAGACCGGCAGCAGCATCGCCGACCTGTTCGTGCAGCACGGGGAGCCGCACTTCCGGGCGCTGGAGGAGCGGGCCGTCGCCCGCGCCCTGGCCGAGCACGACGGCGTCCTGGCGCTCGGAGGCGGCGCGGTGACCAGCCCCGCGACGCGGGAGCTGCTCGTGGCCTACGGGCGCGCGGGCGGCACGGTCGTCTGGCTCGACGTCGACGTCTCCTCGGCGGCCCGCCGGGTGGGCCTGTCCCGGGACCGGCCGCTGCTGGCGGTGAACCCGCGCGCCATGCTGCGTTCCATGCTCGAACAGCGCGCCCCGCTGTACGCGGAGGTCGCCACCCATCCGGTGGCCACCGCGGGGCGCTCCCCGGAGGAGGTCGTCGCCGAGGTGCTCACCGTCCTGACGCCGGAGGGGGCCCGGTGACCCGCCGCGTCCCCGTCGCGGGGGAGCAGCCCTACGAGGTCCGGATCGGGGCCGGAGCCCAGGCCGAGCTCGGGCTGGTGCTGGCCGGCACCCCGAAGGCCGCCGTCGTCCACGCGCCGCCGCTGGCCGCCGCCGCGGGTGCCGCCGTCGAGATCCTGCAGACCGCCGGGGTGGCCGCGGAGGCCGTCGTCGTCCCCGACGGCGAGGCCGCGAAGACCGCGCAGGTCGCCGCCGAGGTGTGGGAGGAGTTCGGCCGGCTGGGCCTGACCCGCTCGGACGCCGTCGTCGGCGTGGGCGGGGGAGCGGTCACCGACCTGGCCGGCTTCCTGGCCGCCACCTGGACCCGCGGCATCCGCGTCGTCCAGGTGCCCACCAGCCTGCTCGGCATGGTGGACGCCGCCGTGGGCGGCAAGACCGGCATCAACACCGCGGCCGGCAAGAACCTCGTCGGCGCCTTCCACCCGCCCGCCGCGGTGCTCGCCGACACCGACCTGCTGGCCGGGCTCCCCGAGGCGGAGTTCCGCTCCGGGCTGGCCGAGGTGGTGAAGTGCGGGTTCATCGCCGACCCGCGGATCCTGGAGCTGCTCGCCGCCGACCCGGCCGGCCGGCGGCACACCGAGGAGCTCATCGAGCGGGCCGTGCGGGTCAAGGCCGCGGCGGTGGGGGAGGACCTGCTCGACACGGGCGTGCGGGAGTTCCTCAACTACGGCCACACCCTCGCCCACGCCATCGAGCGGGTCGAGGACTTCGGCTGGCGGCACGGCGAGGCGGTCGCCGTCGGGCTGGTCTTCGCCGCGGAGCTGGCCGGGCAGGCCGGGCTGCTCACGCCGGCCGAGGTGGCGCGGCACCGCGACCTGGTGGCCGCCATGGGCCTGCCCACCCGGTACGCCGGCGACTGGGCACGGCTGCAGCAGGTCATGCGGGTGGACAAGAAGGCCCGCGGCGCGTCGCTGCGGTTCGTCGTCCTCGACGGCATCGGCAACCCGAGGATCCTGACCGACCCCGAGCAGGCCTGGCTCGACGCGGCGTGGGCCGCAGTCTCCGGAGGACAGCGATGACCATCCACGTGCTCAACGGGGCCAACCTCGGCCGGCTCGGCACGCGCGAGCCCGAGGTCTACGGGACGACCACCTACGCCCAGCTCGAGGAGCTGCTGGCGACCGCCGCGCGCGAGCTCGGCGTCGAGGTGCAGGTGCGCCAGACCGACGACGAGGGCCAGCTGCTGCGCTGGATCCACGAGGCGACCGACGCCGGCGACCCGATCGTGGTCAACCCCGGCGGCTGGACGCACACGTCGGTGGTGCTGCACGACGCGCTGGCCGCGGTGACCGCGCCGGTGATCGAGGTGCACATCAGCAACATCCACCGCCGCGAGGAGTTCCGGCAGCACTCGTACGTCTCCCGCGTCGCCGACGGCGTCATCGCCGGCCTGGGCGTGCACGGCTACGTGCTCGCCCTGCAGTGGCTGGTCCTGCGGGGCCTGTCGTGAGCCGGGACACCGCGCGCGAGGCCGGTCGCCGCGACGCGCTGCGGGCCACCGCCGCCGAGCGCGGGCTCGACGCCGTCCTGGTCACCAACCTGCTCAACGTGCGCTACCTGACCGGCTTCACCGGCTCCAACGGTGCGCTGCTGGTGCGGGTCGGCGGCGGCGACGTCTTCGGCACCGACGGCCGCTACACCACCCAGGCCGGCACCCAGGTGCCCGACGTCGAGCTGGTGATCGACCGGGCGACCGTGCCCGCGCTGGCCCGCGAGGCCGTGCGAGGCGGTGCCGGCCGGCTGGGCTACGAGTCCCACGACCTCACCGTCGACGGCCTGCGCGGCCTCGAGCGGGTCCTCGCCGACGCCGCCGCCGGAGGAACGGTCCCCGAGCTGGCCTCGGTCCGCCGGGCGGTCGAGGGGCAGCGCGCGATCAAGGACGACGACGAGATCGAGGCCCTGCGCCGCGCGTGCGCCGTCGCCGACCAGGCGCTCGCCGAACTGGCCGCCGAGGGCGCCCTGCGGCCGGGCCGCACCGAGCTGGAGGTCGGCCGGGAACTCGACGCGCGCATGCTGGCGCTCGGCGCCGAGGCGCCGTCGTTCGAGACGATCGTCGCCACCGGCGCCAACTCCGCCATCCCGCACCACCGACCCGACCGCACCGAGCTGCGATCCGGTGACTTCCTCAAGCTCGACTTCGGTGCGACGGTCGACGGCTACCACTCCGACATGACCCGCACCCTGGTGCTGGGCGGGGAGCCCGCGGACTGGCAGCGGGAGATCTACCAGCTGGTGGCGGCGTCCCAGGCGGCCGGCCGGGCCGCGCTGGCGGTGGGTGCCGACGTCGTCGTGGTGGACGCCGCGGCGCGCGACGTCATCGTCGCGGCCGGCCACGGCGAGCACTTCACCCACGGGCTGGGGCACGGGGTCGGCCTGGAGATCCACGAGGCACCGGGCATCGGCCAGCAGGGCGCGGGTACGCTTGCCGCCGGTATGGCCGTCACCGTGGAGCCGGGTGTGTACCTGCCCGGCCATGGCGGTGTCCGGATCGAGGACACCCTGATCGTCACCGACGACGCGCCCGAGTTGTTGACCCTCACGAGCAAGGAACTGCTGGTTCTCTAGATGGCTACCACCAACGACCTGAAGAACGGCATCGTCCTGAACCTGGACGGCCAGCTCTGGACCGTCACCGACTTCCAGCACGTCAAGCCCGGCAAGGGTGGCGCCTTCGTGCGCACGACGCTGAAGAACGTGCTGTCGGGCAAGGTCGTGGACAAGACCTTCAACGCCGGCACCAAGGTCGAGACGGCCAACGTGGACAAGCGGTCGATGACGTACCTGTACAAGGACGGCACCGACTACGTCTTCATGGACGGCGACACGTTCGACCAGATCTACGTGCCGGCCGAGACCGTCGGCGGGGGCGCGGACTACCTGCTGGAGAACACCGAGGTCGTCGTCGCGGTGCACGACGGCACCCCGCTGTACGTCGAGCTCCCGGTCACCCTGGAGCTCGTCGTCGAGCACACCGACCCGGGCCTGCAGGGCGACCGCTCCACCGGCGGCACCAAGCCCGCCACGCTGGAGACCGGCGCGCAGATCCAGGTCCCGCTGTTCATCACCACCGGCGAGAAGCTGAAGGTCGACACCCGCGACGGCCGCTACCTCGGCCGCGTCAACTGAGCACGGAGCGGGCGGAACAGGTCGCATGGCTGCACGGTCCAAGGCGCGCAAGCGTGCCGTCGACGTCCTGTACGAGGCCGACGTCCGGGGCCGCGACCGGCTGGAACTCCTCCGTGAACGGGTCGCCGACGGCAACCCCCCGATCCCGGACCACGCGGTCCGGCTGGTCGAGGGCGTGGACGAGCAGGCTGCGCGCATCGACGAGCTGATCGAGACCCACACCGCCGGCTGGTCGCTGGACCGCCTGCCCGACGTGGACCGCGCGATCCTCCGCATGGCCACCTACGAGCTGCTCTGGGCCGACGACGTGCCCGACGCGGTGGTCATCGACGAGGCGGTGGAGCTGGCGAAGACGCTGTCCACCGACGAGTCCCCGCGCTACGTCAACGGCGTCCTGGGCGCCATCCTCGCCGCCGAGGTCCCCACCGCCTGACGCTCACTGCAGGTCGCGGCGGGCGAAGAGCCAGACGCCGACGCCGAGGATCACCGCGGCGAACGCGCCGACGACCAGGCCGCCCTGCAGGTTGGTGACCAGGTAGGGCACCGGTTCGCTCGTCCCCGGACCCATGGCGCCGTAGTCGAAGACCGGGATGCCGCCGGGGAAGACCAGGGCGGCGGCGTTGGTCGACAGCAGCCAGCGCTCCAGCATCGGGTCGTAGATCCGCAGCGCCGTCTCCACGATCGCGAAGTAGACGAACCCGACGCCGAGCGCCGCCCCGGTGTTGCGCACCAGGTTGGCCAGCCCGAAGCCGATCAGCGCGACCAGCACGGCGAGCACGACCGCGCGTCCCTGCGCGGCCAGCAGCTGGCCCCAGAACCCCGCCGGCAGGGGCGTGTCGACGCCCACCAGGCTGCGCAGGATCCACGCCATGGCGAGCCAGGCGGCCTGCGCCGCCACCCCGATCACCAGCGCCGCCAGGGCGAGCACGCCGATCTTCGTGCCGATGACGCGCAGCCGGTTCGGCACCCAGAACAGCAGGGCGACGATGGTGCGGTGGGACCACTCGGCGCCGATCCAGGTGGCGCCCACGAGGAAGGCGAGCACCGGGGGGGGGGGGGGGGGGGGGGGCGGGCGGGGGGGGGGGGGGGGGGGGGGGGGGGGGGGGGGGGGGGGGGGGGGGGGGGGGGGGGGGG